>JAEZKB010000135.1 GCA_023415605.1 Pseudomonadota bacterium | reverse complement strand
GGCGCGGCCGGGGCAGCGGCCGGAGCCGCAGGAGCCTCGGCGGCGGGTGCTGCCGGCTCGACCGGAGCGGCGGGCGAGGCGTCGGTGATGCGGCCATCGGTATAGGGCGTGTAGGTGCCGCCCTGCTTGGCGATGTAGTCGGCCACGACCTGCTCGAGCGGCGGGCCGAAGTCGTAGGCGTTCTGGGCATTGTCGGCAAACAGCGAGAAGCCGTCGCCGCCGCCGCGGACGAAGTTGTTGGTCACGATGCCGTAGGTCTTGGCCGGATCGAGCGGCACCCAGGCGTCACCCTCCTTGACCTGCACATCCGAGATGCGCGAGCCGACTTCCTTGGAGGTGTCGAAGGTGTACTTGAGGCCGGCGACCTGCGGGAAGCGGCCGGCAATGTCGGCGACCTGGCTGACGCCGTTTTCGAGCGAGGCGAGGAGATCGGCGCCCGAGAGCTGGAAGGTGGCGAGGGTGTTGGAGAACGGCAGCACCGTCAGCACTTCGCCCATGGTGATCTCGCCCGCATCGATCGAGGCGCGCAGGCCACCCGAGTTGGCGATCGAGATGGTGATGCCCTGGTCGGCGACGCGATCGAGCTGCGCATCGGCGACGAGGTTGCCCATGGCGCATTCCTGCACGCGGCAGACATTGCGGTCGCCGACGATGACGTCGGTGGCCGAACCGATGACCTTGGCCTTGAGCTCTTCGAGCGGCTTGCCGGCCTCGGCGACGCGATCGAGGAAGCCCTGGTCGGGCGTGACGGACGCATCGAGAAGGATCGGCGCGCCGGTGGCGGAGACCACCTTGCCGGCGTCGTCCCAGGTCACCTTGAGCTCGCCGAGGATCTTGCCGTACTGGCCGGCGGTCACCACCGGAACGTCGCCGACCATGGTCGGGTACGGACCGGCTTCGCCTTCGCCTGTGCCCAGGAAGGTGTGGGTGTGGCCGCCGATGATCACGTCGACGCCGGGAACGGCCTTGGCCAGCTCCTGGTCGAGGCCGTAACCGATATGGGTGATGGCGACGATCTTGTTGATGCCAGCTTCCTCGAGCGCGCCGACCGCGCCCTTGACGTAGTCGGTGACATCCTGGAAGGCGACCGAACCGACCGAGGCGATCTCGGGTGTTTCTTCGGTGGTGGCGCCGACGAAGGCGACCTTCTCGCCGCCGATGGTCTTGATGTAGACGCCCGGGGGCAGGCCCTTGAGATCCGGATCGGCACTGGAGTCGAAATTGCCGCCGATGACAGGAAATTTCGCCGCGGCGAGGAACTTGGCGTATTCAGCCGGGCCATCGTCGAATTCGTGGTTGCCAGTGGCGACCACGTCAAAGCCCATATCGTTCATGAAGTCGGCGACGATCTGGCTCTTGTACTGGGTGTAGAACAGCGAACCCTGGAAATTATCGCCGGCCGAGAGCAGCACGACATTCTCGCCGGCATCGGCCGCGGCCTTCTTCTTGGCATCGATCTCGGTCTTCAGCCGCGCGATGCCGCCGAAACACTCGCCCTTTCCTTCGCCTTCCGCATTACAGGTTGAATCCGTCCCGGTGATCGACTCGAAGCGCGAGTGGAAATCGTTGATGTGCAGGATGTTGAGCGTGAAGTCGGCCTGGGCCGGCGCCGCAAAGCCGGCCGCTGCCAGCGTGAGGATTGGAAGGCTTAACCAGTGTCTCTTCATGTCCCTGTCCTTTGTTGGCGTCCGTGACCCGGACTTCTTTCTCACTGCTTTGCAACGCCGCGATTACAGCGTCATGGGGAGCCCCGCATCCCGCCACCCGCAACTCCAGTGGAACACGAACCGTAACGCGCGTCGCCCGGACAAGGCAATCGGCGCCGACCCCCGTGTTTCACGCAAAATCAACCACGCTTGCCGAATTGTCGCCCGGATTGATCACACGCACGTGTTGGCAAGGGTTTGCGCCTAGCATCGGGCCTAAGATCGCAACCCGAGAGCGAACCATGAGCGTTTCCTTGCAGAGCCTGATGCACGACACCACGCCTGCCAAACCCGCCAAGGCATCCGTCTGGATGCAGCTGGCAACCTATCTGGTGATCGGCGCCATCGCGTCGGGCGCATATGTCTGGCTGTGTACAGTCTTCGCCGGCTTGAACACCGGCGTACCGGCCTGGGCCACCAATTCGCTGGCCTATGCCATCTTCCTGATCCCAGCCTATCTCGCCAACCGCCGCTTCGCCTTTCAGTCGGATGCGCCGCACCGCCGGGCGCTGCCGCGCTATGTGACGGTGCAGGTCGGCTCGATCATCGTCACCGGTCTTTTTTCCTACGTGTCCTACAATGTCTGGGGCATGGAAACGGCCGCGGGAGCCTTCGTGGCGCTGATCCTCACGGCTGGCGTGAAATTCGTGGTGCTGCGCGCCTGGGCCTTCGCGACCGCACACTGAGCGGGGCAATCCGCGATTTGCGATAACGATAATATTCCGGCTGCCGGGGCTGGCGTCCCGGCCGGTTTGGGTTAAGCTCCGCCCGCTTTTCCGGGAGGAGTCTTTCGTATGCGCAGTGCTTTGATCGTCTGGGGCGGGTGGAACGGGCACGATCCCGAGGAATGCGCGGCGATCTATCGCCGCTGGCTGCACGAGGACGGCTTTTCGGTTCGCGTCGAGACCGATCTCAATGTGCTCGCCGACCCTGCGATCCATCAGCTCAGCCTGATCGTGCCGGTCTACACCATGAGCAAGATCGAGCGCGAAACGGCGCAGAACCTCGCCAAGGCCATCGAAGGCGGTGTGGGCCTGGCCGGCCACCATGGCGGCATGAGTGACGCCTTCCGCGAGTCGGTGGACTATCAGTTCGTCGTTGGCGGCCAGTGGGTGGCCCATCCGGGCAACATCATCGACTACACCGTCGACGTGACCAAGCCGGACGACCCGATCATGCAGGGCATCCCGGCCTCGTTCCCCTACACGTCCGAGCAATACTACATGCACATGGACCCTTCGGTCGAAGTGCTCGCCACCACCACCTTCTCGGGTGAGCATGCGGCCTGGACCAAGGGCGTGGTGATGCCGGTGGTGTGGAAACGCCACTATGGCGCCGGCCGGGTGTTCCACTCGACCCTCGGCCACCGCGCGACCGAGTTCGAGAACCCGCACATGGCCACCATCCTCCGCCGCGGCATCAACTGGGCGGCGCGGAGCGAGTGAGGCGATGGCCGTTGAGATCGACGGCCACGTCTATCCCAGCGGCGAGGACGAGCACACACTCACCCTCACCGACGACGAGATGCTCATTCTCTTCGAGCTGTTCGAACGGCTCGAAGAGAACCACGAGATCAAGTTCGCCCATCCGGCGGAATGGGCGGCGCTGGGCCGGCTGACGGCGCAGTTCGAATCCACCCTCTGGCAGCTCTTCGGCCGCGACCCGAGCTGGGAGCAGCTGCTGTTCGAGGCCCGCACCCGCCGCGGCAAGGGCATCGAGGCGCATATCGATGGGCTGGGCTATGTCCGCGTCGAGGACGATGGCCGCGTGGTGGAAGTCGACGACCCGGACGCGCCGAAGACCTGATCTACCAGCGCAGCAGCCAGCGGCCGACGACGGCGCCGAGCAGCGCCGTGGCGAGGATGCCGGCGCTGTACCACAGGGTGATGAACGGCAGGCCGCTTTCGGTGCAGTGGAAGGCATAGACCCAGGTTCCGGCCGCGCCCGCGAGAAGGCCGGCGGCGAAACCAGCGCCCACGAGGTTGGTCGGCGCCATGCGGCGCATCACCAGGAGGTTGGCCGCCAGTACCGGCAGCGACAGCGCCACGATATAGAACGGGCAGACCAAGGCGCTGCCGCCAAGCACAAGCCTGCGAACGTCGTCGGGCGACGCCATGAGCAGCTGCGCCAGACCGGCCAGAGCCGTGACCGTGACAATGGCCGTCACCCAGCGGAGCGCTGGGCGCAGGCTGCCGCCGGGACGCGCAAGCCGCACGGCGGCGGCGAGACCGGCTCCAGTCAGCGCCAGCGCGAAGGCGAATTTGAGCCAGAACACCGGCGTCGCAATCGCTCGGGTGAGATCGGGGCGTAGGCCGAGCCAGACGAGCATCAGCACCGCGGCCACCACGACGCCGGCGCCGAGGCCGAGCAGCAGGCGGTTACGTATGGCCTGCGGCCGGACAGGCTTGAGGTCAGAGGCGAGGCTGGCGATCAGGTCATCGCTCACCGGCACCTCCTCCGGAAAACCGTGCCGTGAGGGCCTTGAGGCCGCGGTGGATAGACACCTTTACGGCGGACTCCGTCATCCCCGTGCGCCGCGCTACCTCGGCGATGGAAGAACCATCGAGTTTCACCTGGCGGATGAGGTCGGCGGGACGGGTGCCGATGGTGGCGAGGGCTGCATCAACATCGAGCCGCGCCGCCGCATCGGCTGCATCGTCGGCCGCAAAGATGGCGGCACCCTCCTCGAGCGGCACGGTGGCGCGCAGCCTGTGGCGGCGGAAGTGATCGATCAGCTTGTAGCGCGCGATCGCGTAAATCCACGCGGTCAGCGGTTGGTGGCGATCATAGGTCAGGCGCCGGGTGTGGATGGCCATCAGGGTATCCTGCACGAGATCGTCGCAATTGGCGGCCAGCGCCGCATCGAGCCGCTGCTGGTAGTAGCGGCGGAGATGCAGGCGCAGTTCGTCGAGCAGGCTGCGATAGGCCCGCGCGTCGCCATCGAGCGCGGCGAGCATTAACGCCCTGAGGCGCATCTCCGTATCAGCCGTGCTGCTCATTGACCCTCAATTCGCGCGAGCCCGGCAAATGGTTACACCGCAGCGGCGGAAGCGGCTAGCGATCACGTTGCGGTGAAGCCGTAACCCGACACCCGGACAGCGCGAACTCCCTCTCGTAACCGCCGCGAGTCTGCGGCACGATGGAGAAAATCATGACCTTCCGTACGCTTATGCTCGCCCTCGCCGCCACCGTTGCGCTCTCGGGCTCCAGCTTTGCTGCAGACGCCATGTCCACCCCGATGTCAGGGGACGCCATGGCGCCCGACAGCATGGCGGGCGACGCGATGGCACCGATGGATGCCGACACGATGCTGGCCGAATGCCTCGAGAAAGCCGGCATGGAGGCCGACGCGATGAAGAAGGACGACGCCGCCAAGGCGTGCCATGACGAGCACAACGCCATGGGGAGCGATGCCATGGCCCCCGCCACCGATGCCATGGGCGGAGCGATGGCGCCGGCCAACTAATTTTGCGAGAATCGCGCAACAATCGCGCGCCGGCCGCCGTAGCTAGGAGACCGGCGCGCGAGCCGCAGGGGAGATGGGGATGACTGACCACACAGCCGACGCCCTGGCGGCGGATGACAAGCCGCACAAGTCCAAGGGACCGCTGGTCTATCGCCAGTCGATCTGGACACGGCTGACGCACTGGACCTGGGCCATTGCCCTCTTTTTCCTGCTGCTCTCGGGGCTGCAGATCTGGAACGCCCATCCCGCCCTCTATATCGGCGAACAGTCGGGCTTCGAGTTCGACAATGCGGTGCTGGCTATCGGCGCTGAGAATACCGATTCCGGCGTAAAGGGTTACACGACGATCTTCGGCCAGAAGTTCGACACGACCGGTGTGCTGGGGGTGAGCGAACGCGCCGGGCGGCCGAATTATGTCGGCTTCCCGAGCTGGGCGACGATCCCCTCCTCCCGCGACCTGGCAACGGGCCGCGTGGTGCACTTCTTCTTTGCCTGGATCTTCATCGCCACGCTGACGGTGTGGCTGGTGGCGAGTCTCTTCAACAGCCACCTGTGGCGCGACATCATCCTGAAGCCGCGCGATCTCCGCGATCTGCCCAAGGACATCTGGGACCATCTGCGCTTCAAGTTCGAGCACCGCCGCCGCTATTCGCCGCTGCAGAAGGTGGCCTATTTCGTTGTGCTGGTGATCCTCTTCCCACTGATCATCCTGACCGGGCTGACCATGTCGCCGACGATGAACGCCGGTTGGCCCTGGCTGGTCGACGTGTTCGGCGGCCGGCAGACTGCGCGCACCATCCACTTCGTGGTGATGCTGGCGCTGGTGCTGTTCTTTGTCGTTCACATCGCCATGGTGCTGCTCGCCGGCCCCTTCAACGAACTGCGCTCGATGATCACCGGCTGGTACCGCACCAGCCCGGGCACCGACGAGGAGGCGCGCAATTGAGCCAGCTGATCATGAACCGCCGCCGCCTGCTCGGCCTCGGTGCCGCCGGTGCCTCGTCATTGGTGCTTGCCGGCTGCGACCAGTTCGACTTCCTGGTCAAGCGCGACGATCCCGTCCGCAACTTCCTCGAGCGCGCCAATGAACTGACCTACGCGGCGCAGCGCGCGCTGGTATCAGAACAGGCGCTGGCGCGGGAGTTCTCGGCCAGCGAAATCCGGCAGGGGCAACGGCCGAACGGTTCCACCGACCCCAGGGCGGTGGCCGAATACGCCAGGCTGGTAGAGACGAATTTCGCCGACTATCGGCTGAATATTACCGGACTGGTCGACAAGCCGACATCGTTCACGCTCGACGAGTTGCGCAACATGCCCGCCCGCAGCCAGATCACCCGGCACGATTGCGTCGAAGGCTGGAGCTGCATCGCCAAGTGGAGCGGCACGCAGCTCGGGCCAGTGCTCGACCAGTGTGGCGTGAAGCCGACGGCGCGCTTCCTCGTCTACCACTGCTACGACGATATGGGCGGCGGATTGTCCGGACCGGTGCCCTATTATGAGAGTTCGGACCTGATCGATGCTTATCACCCGCAGACGATCCTGGCCTATGGTCTCAACGACAAGATGTTGCCGATCTCCAACGGCGCCCCCCTGCGCGTCCGTATCGAACGCGCCCTGGGCTACAAGCAGCCGAAATATGTCCACACCATCCAGGTGGTCGACAGCTTCGCCAGCTTCTACGGCGGCAAGGGCGGCTACTGGGAGGACAATGGCTACGACTGGTACGGGGGAATTTGAGAGCGTCGCGAGGGAGCAGGCCTGAGCCCCTTTAGCCGACGCGTCCCCGCCGGCGCCGAGGGTAGCTCTTTGGCTTGGGTAGGTTCTGTCCGCATTGGATGCGGAGGTCACGCCAGCGGTGCAGCAGCAAGTCGATGGCGACTTGCTGCTCCGCAGTGGCGCCGCGTAAGCCTTCGAGAAGGCCGATTTCGGTATCGCAGATGCTGGCGATGTAGTCGCCCTCGCGCTCATGCACACTGGCGGTGTGGGTCCAGCTGGAGAGGCCCACGCGCGAGTTCTTGATGCGCAGGTCGATGTCGTTGCCGGTCAGGCGGCCAAAGGCCTTCGAAGTGATCAGATGCACGTCCACGCCCCGAAATGTACTGGGCCGGATGCAATTTCTGCTGTTGCAGCAAGCCCTTGCTGACCTAGCGCTGATCCGGGCATAGAGGCGAGGTCATTTTCGTACCTAATCTCCGAGGGAGCCCGCGGGACCGTCGGCGCGTTGGAACGGTGACCCTCAGACGCCCCCATCAGAGCCGCATGATCCAGACCCATCCCTTCCCGCCGCCGCGCACCTTGGCGCGACTCCGCGATCAGGCCGCACATCTGCGGTCGCTGCCTCAATTTCCCGACGCGCTCGACACCTACATCGTCGAACTGGCGAAGTATCGCGAAGCTAGCCGGCCGTTCGGCAAACTCATCGCCAATGAGGATCGCTACCGCGTCGTCAATTTCATCTGCGCCATGTGGGCGGAACTCGTGGCGGCCGGCGGCAGCGGCACCATGACCTATGGCCAACTCTTCGAAATCTGCCGCCGTGGTGAGGTGACGCCGCGAATCCTGAAGACCACGCTATCGCTCGCGACCTTTTCCGGCTTTCTGGAAAAGCTGCCCAATCCCGACGACCGGCGCAGCTGGCTCTATCTGCCGACGCCGCTGATGATGGAGCACCCGTTTCAGTGGGGCATGGCGAATGCCCTGGCGCTCGACCAGCTATTGCCGGGGAAGCGGCGCGTCGAGCGGATGCAGCGTCACAACCGGGACGACATCGTGCATCTGCTCCGCGGCGCCGGCCGGGAGTTCGCCGCCGGGGTGCAGCCGATGACGGTGCAACGCGAGTTCATGGAATTCTGGGGCCACAAGGAAGGTGCCGCACTGTTTTCGCTCGGGCTGCTCAGCGCCGAAGCGCAAGATCTACCGCCACCGAGCCGGGCCGAAGTGGCTGCCCGTTTCGGGCTGAGCAAGAGCCAGATCACGCATCTGGTGGCAATGGGACGGGAACTGGGACTCTACACCGCCGATGGCGGCGAAGTAACGCCGACCGATCTGTTGCGGGACCAGCACGCGGAGTTCGCAGCGCTATGCTTGGTGTTTCTGGAGCCGCATATGCTCGGGGACGATTAAGGCTCTCAGTCGGCGAACCTCTTCCGCCTGCGGGAGAGGGACACCACGCATGGCGTGGTGGAGAGGGGTGCACCTTGCGCTGGCTGATGGTCCGGATTGGTGAGGACAGCGCAAGCGGCTCCCCCTTCTCTGGCCTGTCGCCGGTATCCTCCCCCGAAAGCGGGAGAGGAATCCGGATTGAGCTGCCCCCTACTTCGCCAGCAGCTCTTTGCGCTCCACTTCGGCGACCATGGCGAGGTCCAGTACCTTCTGCAGGTCTGCGGCGTGGCGGAAGGTCGGTTCGGTGTTCTTGCCGGTACGCACCGCTTCAACGAAGCGGTCGTAGTTGGTCGGGACGGGCGGGACGTCCATCTCTTTCCAGGTGGCGGTCTCGATATCGTCTTCCATGACCACGCGGAGCTGGCTGCCGTTGTGGCGGTGCTGGACTTCGACGCCGCCACGCTCGCCATAGACGCGCAGGCGCAGCTCATTGAAGTGGCCGGTGGCCCAGCGGGTGGCGTGGATGACGCCCAGCGCGCCATTGGCGAAATCGACAGCCATGGTGAAGCTGTCATTGGCGTCGAGATCGTAATCGCCGATCTTGTTTCCCGGCGCCTTGTCGAAGGTCTTGAGCCGGGCGAAGACGTGCTCGATGTCTTGGCCGGAGCCATAGGAAGCGAAGTCCAAAATGTGGACGCCTATATCGCCGAGCACGCCGTTCGAGCCGTGCTTTTTGGAGAGGCGCCACAGCCACTGGCTTTCGCTGCGCCAGTCGCCCCAGGCCTTCGAAACCAGCCAGCTCTGCAGGTAGCTCGCCTCGACATGCTTGACCGCGCCGATCTGGCCGGAGGTGACGATCTCGCGCGCCTTCTGCAACTGCGCCACGTTCCGGTAGGTCAGGTTGACCATGTTGATCAGCCCCGAGGCCTCTGCCACTTCGACCATTTCGAAGGCCTTGGTGGCATCGGTTGCCAGCGGCTTCTCGCAGAAGACGTGCTTGCCGGCCTTGAGGGCGGCTATGGAGGTCGGATGATGGATCGAGTCCGGCGTCACATTGGCAACGGCGTCAAACTCGCCCCACTCCAGCGCGGCATCGAGCGAGCCGAAGCCATGCGGGATGTTGTGCGTGGCGTTGAACGCCTCGACCCGATTGGGATCGACGTCGACGCCACCCACCAGGGTAACGCCGTCAATGGCGGCGAAGTGCTTGGCGTGGTTGTTGGCCATGCCGCCAGTGCCCAGGATGAGAAGACGCATGATGGTGCGGATCCGGTTGGAGGGTCTTACTTCGGGTGATGCGTGAGCTTGGCGCCGCGCTCGACGATCTTTTCGAGCGCCTTGTCCACCGGCGTGTTTGGCGCCTTCATCAGCTGCTGGTACCGGTTCTCGTTGAACGCCCAGTTGACGGCGTTACGGAGGACGAGGCCGACATTCTTGTCGTGATAGGTCGGATAGGTCTCGTGGCCGGGACGGAAGTAGAAGATGTTGCCGGCACCACGGCGATAGGTGAGACCGGAGCGGAACACTTCGCCGCCCTGGAACCAGGACACGAACACGGTTTCGAGCGGCTCGGGCACCGAGAAGGGCTCGCCGTACATCTCTTCGTTCTCGAGCTCGAAATAATCGCCGAGGCCCTGGGCGATCGGATGGCCGGGATTGACGACCCAGAGGCGCTCGCGCTCGCCGGCTTCGCGCCAGTGGAGGTTGGCCGGCGTGCCCATGAGGCGCTTGAACACCTTCGAATGGTGGCCGGAATGAAGCACGATCAGGCCCATGCCCTGCCAGACGCGCTCGACCACGCGCTCGACGATGGCGTCATCGACGTCCTTGTGCGCCGCATGGCCCCACCAGAGCAGCACGTCGGTCTGGTCGAGCTTGGCTTCGGTCATGCCATGCTCGGGGTCCTGCAGCGTGACGGTCGAGGCAACGATGTTCTTGTCTTCAGAGAGGAGCTTGGCGATCTGTCCATGCATGCCGATGGGGTAGTTCTCGGCAACGGCCTTGTTCTTCTGTTCGTGGACGTTCTCACCCCAGACGGTGGCGCGGATGGGCATGCTTGCCTCCCTTTTCTTGTGAGGAAAGAGGTGGGGGACCGTCCCGCGCGCCTCGATTTCCAAAACGTTTTGACTCGGCGGCAGTTTCCTGCACCGCGGCAGGGGAAAAGACAAGGTGCTGGCGCGAAATCCGCTTCCGTCCTAACGTTGCAATGGGACGCGTGACCTCGGGGGGAGGGATCATGCGTTTCGAGGGGACTAAGCATGAACCTGAAGGAGCTCGCGGCGAGCCTCGGCCTGTCACAGACCACTGTGAGCCGGGCGCTGAACGGCTATCCGGAAGTCAACGAGGCGACCCGCCAGCGCGTCAGCGAGGCGGCGGCGCTGCAGGGCTACCGCCCCAATGCCAGCGCCCGCCGGCTGGCGACCGGCCGCGCCGGTGCGGTGGGCATCGTCTACACCACGTCGGAGGGCTATGGGCCGCATACCAGCGAGTTCCTCGGCGGGTTGGGTGCGCGGCTGGCCGAAGACGAGATCGACGTGCTGGTTTCGACCGCCGATACGCTGGCCGATGAACTCAACGCCTATCGCCGGGCGGCGCAGAGCAAGAAGGTCGACTGCGTCATTCTCCACTCGCCGCGTCCGGCCGACGTGAGGGTGGAACTCTTGTGCCAACTCGGACTGCCCTTCGTGCTGCATGGGCGAACGGACGTGCCCGGCCCGGTAGCCTGGCTCGATATCGACAACCACGCGGTGAGCGAGACGGCGGCGCTGCATCTGATCGACCAGGGCCACCGGCAGGTGGCGCTGATCAACGGACCGCGCGGTTTCACCTTTGCGGCGCATCGCGAGGCCGGCTTTCGGGCCGCGCTGATGGCGCGGGGGATGGAGCCGGACCCGGGGCTGATGGCCGAGGGCCTGTTCTCCGACGAGATCGGCTTTCGGCTGATGCAGGCGCTGCTGACGCGCCGCCCGCAGCCTACGGCCGTGGTCGCCGGCTCGATGATGACGGCGCTGGGTGCGGTGCGGGCGATCCGCGCGGCGGGGCTCGAGGTGGGCAAGGACGTGTCGATGATCGCCCATGACGATGTGTTCCCCTATCTCAACGCCGAGACCATGGCGCCACCGATGTCGACAACGCGCTCGTCGATCCGCAAGGCGGGCTGGCGCATCGCCGAACTGGCGCTCGAGGTGCTCGGGGGACGGCCGCCCGAGACCATACAGGAACTCTGGCCGGTGGACCTGATCCTGCGGCAGTCGACTGGACGCGGGCCGGCCTAGCTCAGCCGCCGCAGGTGGTTGTCGAAGCCGAAGCCGAGGGACTGGCGCGGCACGGTCGAGCCGGCGACGCCGACGATCTCCCCCTGCCCGCTCGAGGCGAGGAAGCCCGCCCCGTCAGGCGCGATGCCGCAGCCGGAATCGAGCGTCGTGGCGGCGACCAACTTCGACGTCGCCGCGTCGATCGCAAGGATGGTGCTGCCCTCGGGTGAGGACACGGCAATGAGACTGCCATCGCCCGAGGCGGCGAGCGAACCGACATAGTTGCGGAGAGTGCCGAGCGTGCCCTCGGGCAACTCGATGAGGCGGATATCGCCCTCGCGGGTGGCGTAACCGACGAGTTGCGGACGATCCTTCTCGGGCCCGCGGAACTGGCAGCCGAACCACGCCCTGCCCTGCGCGTCGAAGGCCATGTGGCGGATCGAAAGCTGATGCAGGTCGGACGAGAGGCGGAGCTGGCCGATCAAGGCGCCGGTCGCGGCATCGATGAAGCTGACCGACGGATCCATGGTGTCGAGATTGAGCTCGGCGCGGCCATAGTCCGGATGCGTCTCGATACCGCCATTGGCGACCACCAGCGTGGAGCCATCAGGTGTCAGCAGCAGCTCGTGCGGGCCCGTGCCGAAGGTGTCGAACTCGCCGATACGGCGGTAGCTGTCGCCGACATCGAAAAGGCCGATGACGCCGCGCGCCTTGTCGAAATCGTTCTCGGTCGCATAGAGCAGCTTGCCATCGGGCGAGAAGGCACCGTGGCCGAAGAAGTGCCGGCCCTCGCTGCTGGTGATCGTCTGCGGCGGGGTGCGGCCGACGGGGTCGAAGACCACCGCGAAGGTGCCCGGCTGGCGGGCGAAGACCACGGCCTCACCGGTGACCGGGGAATAGGTGATGTCGTGCCCGCGCTCGGGCAGGTCGACGCTGGTGATGAGTCTGCCGGCTTCAGTGACCAAGGCCGCCGCATAGCCGCCAGCCTGGCGCTGGATCGACGAGGCAAAGACCAGCTCGCTCCGCTCCAGCGCTTCCGCGCCGCGTGGCGTCAGCGAAGCAAGAAAGCCGGCTCCGGCGGCTTTGAGAAAGGCGCGCCGCTGCCACATCAGTCGCCATCCAGCGACGAGAAGCCGACCGAGAGGCGGAGCGCGGTGGAGAGACCTTCGCCGATGAGCGTCTGCAGCGTGCTCGACGCTGCGACCATGTCGTCGAGGGCGGCTTTCTGCGCCGGATCCTCAAGCGCCTCGGCGACTGGTGAGGTCACCTTGTCGGCGGCCGCGAGGCTGGCGGTGAACCCATCCTTCATCAGCATCGGCAAGCCGGCGATACCGCCCACGGTCTTGGAAAGGCCAGTTGCGATCATGAAGTCGTTGAGGCCCTCGAAGCCCGCACGGATGGCCGGAACAGTGAGGCCAGATCGCCAGAACGGCGCCGACTTCGGCTTCGCAGTCTCACCCTCCCGGCCAACGAATGGCAGCAACTTGGTGTCGCGGATGGCTTCGAGGCCATGAGCGACGGCGCCGACCAGTTCTTCCAGCGCTTCGCGGTCGCTGCGATAGTCATCGTAGTCCGGCTTTGGCGTCCCGATATGTGCGGCAATGCCATCCGGGGCAGCCCAGGCCTGGGCCAGCTCCTCCGCAGTGGCGCCTAGCGCTTCGCCGATGGTCAGCGCATAGCGGCAGCGGAAATCAGACTCGGTGGTGGCGAGGGTTTCAGACCGTTCGCCGAAGAGCACATACTCGAGCGCCCCCAGCCCCTGCACGGCGATGCTCTTCTGGCGAAGATCGTCGAGCGATGTGGCACTCTCGTCGTGATCGGCGAGGATGGCCTGCACCTGCCGCAGCGCGATGCCCTTGCGGTCAGGCCAGAACAGCAGCCGCTCGGCCCGGCTCGCTTCCGTCAACGGCCCGAAACGCAGGAACTCGACGCGACTGAAGGCGAGGACGACCTTGCCGAATTGCTGCCGCACCAGCTCGAGCTGCATAGCCGATGGGCTGCCGCAGAGAGTGTTGAGGTCTTTGACCAGTCCCAGCGTGCGGCCCGCCAGTTGCGAGAAGGCCGGCCGGATGTAGCTGTCCACCGCTTTGCGCAGCACGTCCGCCGGTTCGACTGCCGCAGCGGGGACGACGAGCGCGAAGACGAGCAGCAGCGAACGGATCAGGCGCATCAGAGCGACTCCAAAAAGGCGAGCAGAGCCTCGCGCTCCGATTGCGGCAGGCCGGCGAAGGCGTCACGGGCCGCCTGCGCCTCGCCACCATGCCAGAGGATGGCTTCAGTGAGATTGCGCGCCCGACCATCGTGCAGAAAGAAGGTGTGGCCCGAGACAGTCTCGGTGAGGCCGATACCCCAGAGTGGCGGTGTCCGCCACTCGTAACCGTCGGCCGCACCCTCGGGCCGATGATCGGCGAGACCCTCGCCCATATCGTGCAGCAGGAGGTCCGAATAGGGCCAAATCAACTGAAACTGATGCTGCTTGTCGGGCGCGTCGCGCGCTGTGACGAATTTTGGTGTATGGCAACCGGTGCAGCCGGCCGTGTAGAAGGCCTGCTTGCCGGCGAGCACCTGCGGATCGTCCACCTTGCGGCGCTGGGGAACGCCGAGGTTCTGCGAATAGAAGGTGACTAGGTCGAGAACCGGATCGGGCGCCTCGGAGGGGCCGAGCCGGGCCTGTTCGCCGGTGGGCGCAGCGAGGCAATCGGCCTGCGCCTGGGTGCAGTCGCCATGCGGCTGGTTCACCAGCGGCGTCGAGATGCCGATGTCCCCGGCAAAGGCGCTGGCCGACTGCGCCCGGATCGTCGCAGCGCCGGCCTTCCAGCCGAAGCGCCCCAGCATGACTTGGTTGTGGACCGGATCGAGCACGAAATTGGCCTTGCCGGAAATGCCATCGCCATCGCCATCCTCAGGGTCGGCGTTGGCGAGTATGTCGGCAGCGGGAATGGCCTCGATCAGCCCCAGCCCGGTCATTGGCGGGGCGACGCGCGGGCTGAGCATCGCGTCGGGGCTCATCGGCCCATAGGCGAGATCGGCGACCGAATAGGTCGGGCGGCGCAGCGTCACCACCGTGCCATCGCCGAGCGTCACGTCCTCGTCGGCATAGTGGATGACCATGCGGCCTTCGGCCTTGAGACCGGTGGTGGCGAAGACCTGAAGCTGCTCGCCATAAGTCGGCTCGGGGAAGAGTTTCACCCTGCGTGTGTCGATGAGGTTCTGTTCGGCGGCGTCCCTGGCCGGGACCGACAGGCGAAGAAACATCGAGACAGAACCGGTCTCGTCGCCGGTGGGTGGGCGGCCGCGACCATCCTTCAGATGGCAATTCTGGCAGCCTCGGGCATTGAAGAACGGCCCCAGCCCGTCCGATGCCTGCGTTGACGATGGCGCCGCGATCCAGACTTTGCGGAACAACGCATTGCCCAGCTTGAACTGCTCTTCCTGCTCGAAGGAGAGGTTGGCCTGACTGAACGAAAAGGCATCCTGATTGACAATCTTCTTGGTCGTCGCGGCGCCGCCGGGGAGCTGTTCGAAGTTTTCGGGGCCGCTGAAATCAGTGGTCGGCGCAGTAACGGCACGCACGCGCACCAGATCCTTCGGCGAAAGATCGGTGCGCTGCAGATCATCTGCGAAGGCCAGCCCGGTGAGGAGTGTTATGACCAGGACAGCGGTGAGGCGCATGTGCATGTCAGCACTTCTAGCACGTCCCGGTCATGCCGGGATCAAAGAGAGCGTCGCGGATTCGCGCAACCCGCGACACCAAAATACTATTGGAAAACAGCGTCGGGGTTCACGAGGCTGTCGGATTGCTCGATGGTGACGGCGCCACCCAGCTGGAGGAGCGCCACCGCCCGTTCGATACCGCGGGTCTGGGCAATGAGCCCGTCGATGGCAGCCTGGACGACCGCGTTGCCCTCGGTGTTCCCTTCGCCGATCATCTGGTCATACGCCTCGATCGTCTCAGCCCGCTGCTTCATGGCTTCCATCTCGCCGACGGTGTCGTCGAGAAGGGCCTTGATCTCGGTATCGAGCGCCGCGTCCTTGACGGCGATGAGTTCGGAGACCGAGGGGCCGGAGACGACGCTGCCATCGATGCGGGTGTACTTGCCGAGGTAGACGTTGCGGATGCCCACGGCGTCATAGAGGTGGGACATGTGCGTATTGTCCGAGAAGCAGTCGTGCTCTTCTTCCGGATCGTGCAGCAACAAGCCGAGCTTCATGCGCTCGCCGGCCACTTCGCCGAACGAGAGCGAGCCCATGCCGGTGAGAATGGCGGCGACGCCACCATCCTGTGCGGCCTTGCGGGCTTCGCCGTCCTCGCGCCAGGCCGAGACCATCTGCTGGAGGTTGACGTAGAGCACTTCGGCAGCCGAGCTGAGATAGGCGAGGCGGCGATCGCAGTGGCCGTTGGTACAGTTGGCCATATCGAAATCAGTATAGGGCCGGTTGCCGGCACCAGGGCCGGTGCCGTTGAGATCCTGCCCCCAGAGCAGGAATTCGATGGCGTGGTAGCCGGTGGCCACATTCGCCTCGACGCCGCCGGCTTCCTGCAGCACCTGCGACAGGAACTGCGGCACGAGATCGGTGGCGTCGACTTCCTTGCCGTCAATGGTGATCACCTCGTTGGCGATGACATTGGCAGTGTAAAGTCCGTTCTCGTCGCTCTCGGTGCCGTAGGATGCATCGACATAGTCGATGAGGCCCTCGTCGAGGGGCCAGGCATTGACCTTGCCCTCCCATGCATCGACCACCGGATTGCCAAATCGGAACGCCTCGGTCTGCTGGTAGGGAATGCGCGCCGCCTTCCAGGCTTCGCGCGCCGCTTTGAGTGTCTCTTCGCTAGGGTTTTCGCCAAGCGCAGTGATGGCAGTCATGAGATCAGTGGCGGTGGCCAGCGAGTCCTCGTAACCGGCGAGCGCGATATCGGCATAGGTCTCGACGATAGCGGCGGGACTGGGCTCGGCGGCAATCACCGCATGGCTCGAAACAGTCACCGCCAGGACGGCCAGGAGGCGCAATCCATGCTTCATCATCACCGACACTCCTCCGAGGGAAAGTACCAGCGGCGTAACAAACTGGAGTGCTGAGTTCAAGATATATTGGCGCCGGTCAGGGGCCCGGCGCCGCACCAAAGTCCCTATCTCGACTCCTCACCGCAAAACGGGCACTGTCACAATTGTCACAAACGAGCCCGGGGGAGCGGCAAGGGGCTGATCCGTCGACTGTTCTCAACTGTCTGCGTTTCCTTGTGTTCCGCGGATCAGGGGACAGGCATCGGGGCTGTCATGCAGGTGTCACGTGGCGCACCTAGTTGAGGCGCCGGCTTTTTGACACTCCTCCTACTCTCAATCAACAAGCCTACTTTCAGGGAGACGCAGAATGATCAGGAAGAACGCGCTTGCGGCCTCGGTTTCGGTCGTTGCCATGTTCGCTTCGACGATGGCGATGGCACAGGCCGACCTCAACGCCCTCTATGAAGCCGCCAAGGCCGAGGGCCAGCTTACCGTCATCGCCCTGCCCCACACCTGGTGCGGCTATGGCGCGGTGATCGAAGCCTTCAAGGCCAAGTACCCGGGCATCACCATCAACGAGCTCAATCCCGACGCCGGTTCGGCCGACGAGCTCGAAGCCGTCCGCGCCAACAAGGGCAACACCGGCCCGCAGGCGCCTGACGTGCTCGATATCGGCCTCTCGTTCGGCCCGGCCGCCAAGGAAGAAGGCCTGCTGCAGGCTTACAAGGTCTCGACCTGGGACGAGATCCCGGACGACGCCAAGGATGCCGACGGTTTCTGGTACGGCGACTACTACGGCGTGCTGTCGTTCGGCATCAACAAGACGGTGATGACGGAAGCCTCGCCCCAGACCTGGGCTGATCTGCACAAGCCCGAATATGCCAACTCGGTGGCCTTCGCCGGTGACCCGCGCACCTCGAACAACGCCATCATGTCGGTGTACGCCGCTGGCCTCTCGACCGGCGCGGACGCCGCCGGCGCCGCCGCCGCTGGCCTTGAGTTCTTCAAGAAGCTCAACGAAGCAGGTAACTTCGTGCCGGTCGACGCCGAAGCGTCGGTTCTCGCGCAAGGCACCGCCTCGATCGTGATGAACTGGGACTACAACCTGCTCGCCATGCGCGACGGCTTCGCCGGCAACCCGGAGATGGACATCGTCGTCCCCTCCGACGCAGTGGTCGCCGGCGTCTACGTCCAGGCTATCAGCGCCTTCGCGCCGCATCCGAACGCCGCCAAGCTCTGGATGGAGTATCTCTATTCGGACGAGGGCCAGCTCGGCTGGCTCGCCGGCTACTGCCACCCGATCCGCTTCAACGCCCTAGCCGCTGCCGGCAAGGTGCCGCAGGAACTGCTCGACAAGCTGCCGGCCGCCGACAACTACGCCAAGGCCGTGTTCCCCTCGCTCGCCGAGCAGGATGCAGCCAAAAAGCAGATCGCAGCCGAGTGGGACAGCGTCGTGGGCGCGAACGTCCAGTAATCGCCTGATCGAGCTCCAGGTATGGCTTCGATTGGCGATAGCGCCGATAAGACAACCGGCCCGGCCCACGCCGGGTCGGTTGTTGCCACAGGGCCGTCGCCCTTTGCCTTCCTCCGCAGCCTGCGCCCGGGCGACATGCTGGCGCTGCTGCCCTTCGTCATCTTCGCGGTACTATTCCTGCTGCTGCCGTTGAGCTACCTGTTCATCCAGGCCTTCCAGGCCGAGGACGGCAGCTTCACGCTCGCCAACCTCGCCGGATTGTTCGAGCCCAAGATCGCCAGCGCCTTCTGGTATTCGATCCGCCTCTCCGCCGCCTCGGCGGGCATCGGCGCCTTCATCGGCCTCTTCATCGCGCTCGCCATCATTCGCGGCCGCCTGCCGGGCTGGATCGGCAACACGGTGATGACCTTTTCAGGCGTCGCCAGCAATTTCGCCGGCATCCCGCTGGCCTTCGCCTTCCTCGCAACGCTGGGGCGCCTCGGCCTTGTAACGCTGATTTTAAAGTCGCTGGGCATCAACATCTATGTCCGCGGCGGCTTCGACCTGCTCAGCTTCTGGGGCATCACGCTCGTCTATCTCTATTTTCAGATTCCGCTGATGATCCTCATCATTGCGCCAGCCATCCACGGCCTCAAGAAAGAGTGGAACGAGGCGGCGGCGACACTGGGTGCCAGCAACTGGCAGTTCTGGCGCTATGTCGGCATTCCAGTGCTGTGGCCGAACCTGCTGGGCACGCTGAGCCTGCTCTTCGCCAACGCCTTCGGCGCCATCGCCACGGCTTATGCGCTCTCCACCTCGGCCTTCAACATCGTGCCCATCCTGCTCTTCGCGCAGATCCGCGGCGACGTGCTCGGCGACCGCGGCCTGGGTGCAGCACTCGCCGTCGGCATGATCATTATCTGCGCCTTGACCAACATCATCTATCTCGTGGTCCGCTCGCGGGCGGAACGGTGGCTCAAGTGAGGGGCAAACCCTGGGCCTGGGTGGTCTTCGGCATCGGCGCGCTCTATTTCCTGGTGCCGCTGATCGCCACCATCGACTTCTCGCTGAAGATCCGGAAGGGCGGCTATACGCTTGACGCCTATGCCAATGTCTTCAACGACCCGCGCTTCCAGCAGACGTTCGGCTATTCGCTGCTGATCGGCGCCTGCACGGTGCTGATCGGGCTCTTCATCGTCGTGCCGGCGGCCTATTATATCCGCCTGCGCGCGCCGAGACTGCGGCCGATCGTCGAGTTCATCACGCTGCTGCCGTTGATCATTCCGGCCATCGTTCTGGTGTTCGGCTACATCCGGCTCTACAACTCCTCCTCACTGCTGCCGCTGACCAATTCGAACTTCGGCACGGCGTCGCTCCTGACCTTCGCCTACGTGGCGCTCGGCCTGCCCTACATGTACCGGGCCATCGACACCGGACTCCGTACCATCGACGTGCGGACGCTCACTGAAGCGGCCAATATTCTCGGGGCCAACCAGTTCACGATCATCACGCAGGTGATCTTCCCCAATATCATCGTGGCGGTGCTGTCGGGCGCCTTCCTGACGCTCGCCATCGTCATCGGCGAGTTCACCATTGCCAGCCTGCTCAATCAGCAGGTGTTCGGCGTCTACATGCAGAATATCGGCGCCAACCGCGCCTATGAACCGGCCGCGCTCTCGATCATTTCATTCGTCCTCACCTGGGGCGCGATGGGCATGATCGCGTTCCTCGGCCGCTTCGCTCCCAAGACCGCCCGCAAGGACTAGACCGGAATGGCCGAGGAATTCCTCCGCATCGAAAAGCTCGTCAAAACCTTCGGTGCCAATACCGTGGTCAAGGGCGTGGACCTGGCCTTCAACAAGGGTGAGTTCGTCTCGCTGCTGGGCCCATCGGGCTGCGGCAAGACCACCATCCTCCGGATGATTGCCGGCTTCGAGGAGCCTAACGCCGGTCGCATCGTGGTCGAGGGCAAGGATATTACCGGCCTCAACCCGAACCAGCGCAAGATCGGCATGGTGTTCCAGGCCTATGCGCTGTTTCCGAACATGAATGTCGCCGACAATATCGGCTTCGGGTTGAAGATCGCCGGCATGCCTAAAGCCCAGCGCGAGGCGCGGGTCGAGGAGATGCTCAAGCTCATCGGCCTCACCGGTTACGGCAAACGCTTCCCCTTCGAGCTCTCCGGCGGCCAGCAACAGCGCGTGGCGCTGGCCCGGGCGCTGGCGCCGAGCCCGCGCATGCTACTGCTGGACGAGCCGCTGTCGGCGCTGGACGCAAAGATCCGCGTGAGTCTGCGGGAGCAGATCCGCGGGATCCAACGTGAACTGGGCATTACCACGATCTTCGTGACCCACGACCAGGAGGAGGCCCTGTCGATCTCGGATCGCATCGTGGTGATGAATGCCGGCAACGTGGAACAGTTCGGCCAGCCGTTCGAAATCTACAATCGCCCGGCGACCAAGTTCGTCGCCACCTTTGTCGGTACGCTCAACACCATCAACGCGCGCGTTGCCGATGCAGCAGCCAAGACCGTGAAGATCGGCCCGACCACCGCAACGATTCCGGCGCTGCCGGCTGATGCCAAGACCGGTGACAGCGTGGCCCTCACCATGCGGCCAGAGGCGGTGTCGCTGGCCAATGGCGGGGACCGCGACATCCTGCTCGACGGCAAGGTGAGCGAAGTGCACTTCCTCGGTTCTGTGATCCGCCTCAAGGTCGATCTGGGCGACAATGTCCTCAGTCTCGACACCTTCAATGATCAGCGCACGCCGCCGCCGGCGCACGGCGCCCCGGTTCGTGTCGGAATCGCCTCGAGCGATGTGCTGGTGCTCGGGGATTAAGTGACCAAAAAGCCCAACATTCTGCTCATCACCGCCGACCAGTGGCGGGGCGACGCGCTCGGCTACGCCGGAAACCCGGTCGTCAGGACGCCGGTGGTCGATGCGCTGGCGGCGGAAGGCACCGCCTGTCTGCGCCATTATTCGCAGGCGGCGCCCTGCTCGCCGGCGCGGGCCTGCCTCTATACCGGCCTCTACCAGATGAACAACCGCGTCGTGCGCAACGGTACACCGCTCTCGGCCCGTTTCGACAATGTCGCGCTGGCGGCTCGACGCGCTGGCTACGATCCCACGCTCTTCGGCTATACCGACGTCTCCCTAGACCCGACCGGCAAGGCGCCGGACGACCCCGACAACACGACCTATGAGAGCGTTCTTCCTGGTTTCACCACACGGGTAAAACTGCCCGAGCACGAAAAACCGTGGCTAAGCTGGCTGCGGGCACAGGGGCTGGAACTTTACGACCACGCCCGCGCGCACCTGCCCGTCGGCGTGCCGCCCGGCGCGGTCAGCAATGCGCCGCCCGCCTACAACAAGGACCAGACCCAGACCGCGTTCATCGGCGGCGAATTCATCCGCTGGCTGGGTGAGCAGGAAAAGCCCTGGTTCGCGCATCTGTCGTTCCTGCGCCCGCACCCACCTTTCGTAGTACCGGCGCCGTACAACACTATGTACCGGCCCGAAGACATGCCGGCCTTTCGCCGCGCCGCGTCGCTGGCTGATGAAGCCGCTCAGCATCCGCTGATGCAGTACGCGCTGGGGTCGTCGCCAGCCTCGAGCTTCGTGCCGGGTGCGACGGGGCTGGTGCGCGACTTCACCGAAGCTGACTTCCGCCAGATCAAGGCGACTTATTACGGCATGGTCACCGAGGTCGACACTCAGCTCGGCCGCGTCTTCGACGCCATCCGCGCGCGGGGGGAGTGGGACGACACAGTGGTGGTGTTCACCTCCGACCATGCCGAGATGATGGGGGACCATTTCGCGCTTGGCAAAGGTGGCTACTTTGACGAGAGCCAGCACATCCCGCTAGTGATCCGCGGCCCCGGACTGCCGGCCGGACGCGTGGTCGACGGCTTCACCGAGGCGGTCGACATCTTCCCCACGCTGCTCGAATTGATGGGGGTCACGGCCAACCATCACCCCGACGGCCGCTCCCTGCTCGGCCGCGATGGGGCCGAGGCTGTGCACTGGGAATTCGACTTCCGCGAGGTCGCGACGCAGGGGCCCGAGCAGGCGCTGGGGCTGCACTCAACGCAGCTCAACCTCGCTGTGATCCGCACCGACAAGTGGAAATATGTCCACTTCGCCGCGCTGCCGCCGCTGCTGTTCGATCTAGAGGCCGACCCGCATTGCTTGCGCAACGTCGCCGCCGACCCTGCCTACGCCGCAGGCCGCATCGAGATGGCGGAGCGTTTGCTGAGCTGGCGCGCGGAACATCTCGACCAGACCCTGGCGTTGACGGAATTGACCGATGGCGGTGTGGTAAGCCGGCGGTGAGATGCCGTCGGGCCTCCCTTCTCACAAGTGGGAGGTGACACATCTGCCGGTGCTAAGGTAGCAAGAAGCACCAACCGCTCGGAGCCCCGCATGACCCACACCCTTGTTTCTACCGAATGGCTGGCGGAGCATCTGCACGATCACAACCTCGTCGTGGTGGATGCGAGCTGGTACATGCCGGCGACGGGGCGCAAGGGCTTCGACGATTACCTGAAGAGCCACATTCCGGGCGCGGTGTTTTTCGGCATCGACGAGATCGCCGACAAGAAGACCAGCCTGCCGCACATGCTGCCGCGGCCGGAGGAATTCGGCGCAGCGGTAGGGGCGTTGGGCATCGGCAATGACGACGTCATCGTCGTCTATGACGAGGCAGGCCTGTTCTCGGCGCCGCGCGTCTGGTGGACCTTCAACGCCATGGGCGCCAAGGACGTGCGCGTGCTCGACGGCGGTGGTCCGAAATGGCGCGCCGAGGGGCGGCCGACCGAGTCCGGCATGCCCAACCGGCCGCCGAAACTGTTCCATCCTGGCTTCCGACCGGAGCTGGTGGAGGATTTCGACTCCGTGCTCAGCCTCACCAAGTCGCACGCCAAGACCATCGTCGATGCCCGCCCGGCCGATCGGTTCAAAGGCGACGTGCCGGAGCCACGTGCAGGACTCGCCTCCGGCCATATCCCCACCAGCCTCAACGTGCCGGTGGGATCGCTTTCGGTCGACGGCCACATGCGCCCTGCCAATGAGCTGAGCGCCATCTTCGAGAGGGCCGGCGTCGACGTGACAAAGCCGATCGTGACTTCCTGCGGCTCTGGCGTCACCGCCTCGACGCTCGCCCTCGCCCTGCAGATCGCCGGCGCCAAGAACGTCGCTGTCTACGATGGCTCGTGGACCGAATGGGGCGGCCGGAGCGACGCACCCGTGGAAAAGTAGACTGCGACATTCTGGCATCGGAAAAACCGATACCACCCCACGCCCGAATGCGTTTGCGAATGTTAACGTCGCCGGTAAGCTTTCCACCAAGGGCGGGGATGAGGGAACTTCCCCGCCTTAGCAGGGAGCTACCGATGAAATCCATTCTCAAGACGTGCACTGCCTTGACCATGGTTGCCGCGCTTGGCGGCCAGACGCTGGCGCAGGAGATGCTACAGTCGCTCGGCGCCGGCGAGGGCGAAGTCTCGATCGTCGCCTGGGCCGGCTATATCGAACGTGGCGAGACCGACCCGAACTTCGACTGGGTCACCAAGTTCGAGGCCGACACCGGCTGCAAAGTGAGCGTCAAGACTGCCGCCACCTCGGACGAAATGGTGGCGCTGATGAACGAGGGCGGCTTCGACCTCGTCACTGCGTCAGGCGACGCCTCGCTCCGCCTCATCGCCGGCAAGCGCGTGCAGCCGATCAATACCGCGCTGATCCCGAGCTGGTCGACCATCGACGAGCGTCTGCAGAACGCCGCCTGGCACACAGTCGATGGCGTCCATTATGGCACGCCCTATGTTTGGGGCGCCAATGTGCTGATGTACAATACCGAGGTGTTCAAGGACGCGCCGCCCACCAGCTGGAACGTCGTCTTCGAAGAGATGACGCTGCCTGACGGGCAATCCAACAAGGGCCGCGTCCAGGCCTATGACGGCCCGATCTACGTTGCCGACGCCGCGCTGTACCTGATGAAGCACAAGCCGGAACTCGGCATCACCGACCCCTACGCGCTCAACGAAGAGCAGTACAAGGCGGCGCTCGACCTGCTCCGCGTGCAGCGCACGCTGGTCGGCCGCTACTGGCATGACGCCTTCATCCAGATGGACGACTTCAAGAACGAAGGTGTGGTCGCCTCCTCGTCCTGGCCCTTCATGGTCAACGTGCTGAAGGCCGAGGGCGCCCCTGTCGGCTCAACCTTCCCTGAGGAAGGCATTACCGGCTGGGCCGACACGACCATGCTCCACGTCGACAGCCCGCACCCGAACTGCGCCTATATGTGGATGGAACACTCGCTCTCGGCCAAGGTGCAGGGTGACGTCTCGGCCTGGTTCGGGACCGTTCCGTCGGTCCCTGCCGCCTGCAAGGGCAACGAACTGCTGACCGACGAAGGCTGCGCCAACAACGGCTTCGACAACTTCGAGAAGATTGCCTTCTGGCGCACCCCGACAGCCCAGTGCGCTACCGGCGAATGCGTGCCCTACTACCGCTGGGTCTCAGACTATGTCGGGGTGATCGGCGGACGGTAACAGCGGCACTCGCAGTCAGGTCTCCCTCCCCCTTGCAGGGAGGGGACAGGGGTGGGGCAGGCCTCACCCAACTTACCGGCTGTCAGCCCTGCGCAAGCAGGACCCATCTCTCACTCCACTCGGGCTGATGGGTGGGTCCCTGCTTTCGCATAGACGACATCCAGTGTTTGTTACGACCGCGGGAGGACGCCCGCCTGGTTGAAGGAACTCAGAACGCAATGACCGCCGCTGTCTCGTTGCAGAACGTCTCGCGCCATTTTGGCAGCGTTCGCGCCATGGACGGGGTGGACCTCGAGGTGGCGCCGGGCGAGTTCTTTGCCATGCTGGGTCCGTCAGGCTCGGGCAAGACCACCTGCCTGCGGCTGATCGCCGGCTTCGAGCAGCCGACGGCGGGGACGATCCGGATCTTCGACGAGGCGGTGGAGGGCGTGCCGCCTTACCGGCGCAACGTCAACACCGTATTCCAGGACTACGCGCTGTTCCCGCACCTGAACGTGCGCGACAATGTCGCCTTCTCGCTGATGCTCAAGAAAGTCGACCGCACCGAGCGCAATCGCGCGGCGGAAACGGCGCTGGAGATGGTCAAGCTCGCGGGCTATGGCGATCGCCGGCCGGGCCAGCTGTCCGGTGGTCAGCGGCAGCGCGTGGCGCTGGCCCGCGCCATCGTCAACAAGCCCAAGGTTCTGTTGCTCGACGAGCCTCTCGGCGCGCTGGATTTGAAACTACGCGAGCAGATGCAGGAGGAACTCAAAGCCCTGCAGAAGACGCTCGGCATCACCTTCATTTTCGTAACGCATGACCAGGGCGAGGCGCTGTCGATGGCTGACCGCGTCGCCGTGTTCAACGCCGGCAAGATCATGCAGGTGGGGACGCCCGAGGACATCTACCGCCGGCCGGAAACGCGGTTCGTTGCCGATTTTGTCGGCTCCTCCAACATTCTGCCGCCAGACTTCGTGCAGTCCATGCTGGGCATTTCGAAGTGGGCGAGCCTGCGCCCCGAGGCCGTGCATGTCGTCAAAGCCGGCGGCGGCGCCTCGGCCATGACCGGCACAGTGATTTCGCGCAGTTACATGGGCTCGACCACCCGGCTCGCCATCCAGTTGAGCAAACAGCGCGTCAACGCCGTGGTACCTTCCACTGGCGACGTGCCGGCGGAAGGCGATCGCGTCACCGTCGGCTTCGCCAAGGATGCGCTGCATCTCATGGAGTCCACCGAGTGACGGCGGTGGCCGAAAGTGGCGGCGCCATCCTCACCAACCGGCGGGGCTGGCTCGGTGCACTGTCAGACCATTTCTGGCGCCGGCCCGGGCTGCTGATCTTCCTGATGCTGCTGCCCGCAATCCTGTGGCTCGGCATCGTCTATCTCGGCTCGCTGCTGGCACTGCTGCTGCAGAGCTTTTTCTCGATCGACGAGTTCTCGGGGCTGATCAGGCACGAGCTCACCCTCAAGACTTACGCAGAGCTATTCCGGCCGCAGAACCTCGACATCATCGTGCGCACCGTGTCGATGGCGGCGCTGGTGACGGTCGCTTCAGCGGTGGTCGCTTTCCCCATCGCCTACATGGCGGCCCGCTATGCGCGGGGGAAATGGAAGGCGCTGTTCTACCTCGGCATCATGCTGCCGCTCTGGGCCAGTTATCTCGTCAAGATCTACGCCTGGAAGCTGATCCTCGCCAAGGAAGGCATCCTCAACTGGGCGTTCGAACAACTGCACCTGACGTGGCTGCTGGAGGCGTGGCTCGCCATCCCGGTGATCGGCGGCAACTCGCTCTCGATCAGCTACACCGGCACCTTCCTCGTCTTTCTCTACGTTTGGATGCCCTACATGATCCTGCCGATCCAGGCAGCGATCGAACGGGTGCCGGTGAATCTCCTCGACGCTTCGGCCGACCTCGGGGCGACGCCGCGCCAGACCTTCTGGAAGGTGATTTTCCCGCTGGCGCTGCCCGGTGTGATCGCCGGCTCGATCTTCACCTTCTCGCTGACGCTGGGCGACTACATCATCCCCCAGATCGTCGGGAACTCGCAGTTCTTCATCGGCCAGGCCGTCTATTCGCACCAGGGCACCGCCGGCAACATCCCGTTGGCCGCCGCCTTCACCGTGGTACCGATCGTCATCATGGGCATCTACCTGATGCTCGCCAAACGCGCGGGGGCGTTCGATGCGCTCTGACCCGACCCACGCTCCACTCGGCCTCAAGGTCGCCGCGACAGCCGGCCTGCTCTTCATGCTGGCGCCGCTGGCCCTGATCTTCCTCTATGCTTTCTCGACCGAGGAGCGGACCTATCAATGGCCGCCGCCGGGACTGACGCTCAAGTGGTTCGAGGCCACGCTCAACCGGCCCGACGTCTGGCAGGCGCTGACGCTGTCGGTGCAGGTGGCGGCGATCTCGACCATCATCGCATTGGTGCTGGGGACGCTGGTCGCGGCTGCCGTATCGGGAACGAAGTTCTTCGGCCGCGAGACCATCTCGCTGCTGGTGATCCTGCCGATCGCCCTGCCCGGCATCATCACGGGCATTTCGCTGCGCTCGGCCTTCAACCTGATGGAGATCCCCTTCTCCTTCTGGACCATCATCCTGGGGCACGCCACCTTCTGTATCGTGGTGGTCTACAACAACGCCGTCGCCCGCTTTCGGCGCCTGCATGGGTCACTGGTGGAAGCCGCGATGGACCTTGGCGCCGACGGTTTCCAGACCTTTCGCCACGTCATCCTGCCCAACCTCGGCACGGCGCTGCTGGCCGGCGGCATGCTCGCCTTCGCTTTGAGCTTTGACGAAGTGATCGTCACCACCTTCACCGCCGGGCAACAGCAGACCCTGCCGATCTGGATGCTCGAAGAACTCATCCGGCCGCGCCAGCGGCCTGTCACCAATGTGGTGGCGATGGTCGTCGTCATCGTCACCTTCCTGCCCATCCTCGCCGCCTTCTACCTGACCCGCGGCGGGGAACAATCGGTTGCCGGGGCGGGCAAGTAGGACCGGGAGAGAGACATGGATACCGAAATGCTGATCGGCTCGCGCTTCGAGGCCGGCACCGAAACCGCCGAGCAGGTGCTCAATCCGCGCACCGGCGCGCTGATCGAGCCCATTCCGGAGGCATCGGAGAAGCAGATCGATGCGGCAGTTGCAGCGGCCGAAAAGGCATTCGCTACGTGGAGCCGCACGACACCGGCGCAGCGCTCGAACTATCTGCTCAAGATTGCACAGGCGATCGAAGACGATGCCGAAGGGTTTGCGGCGCTCGAGGCGCTGAACTGCGGCAAGCCGATCAATGCCGTGCTCAACGACGAGATTCCCGCCATCGTCGATTGCTGGCGCTTCTTTGCGGGCGCAGTGCGCAACATGCATGGCGCCATCGCTGGCGAATACCTGCCGGGTCACACCTCGATGATCCGCCGCGATCCGATCGGCATCGTCGGCTCGATCGCGCCGTGGAATTATCCGCTGATGATGATGGCCTGGAAGCTGGCCCCCGCCATTGCCGGTGGCAACACCGTTGTGTTCAAACCCTCCGAGCAGACGCCGCTGACGGCGCTCAAGCTGGCAAAGGTCTTTGCCGACGTGCTGCCTGAAGGCGTGGTCAGCGTCATCCTCGGTCGCGGCGAGAGCGTCGGCAATGCGCTCATCAACCACCCCAAGATCAATATGATCTCGATCACCGGCGATGTCGCCACCGGCAAGAAGGTGCTGCAGGCCGCCGCCAAATCCGTCAAACGCACGCATCTCGAACTGGGTGGCAAGGCGCCGGTGATCGTCTACGACGACGCCGACCTCGATGCGGTGGTCAATGGCCTCAAGGCCTTTGGCTATTACAACGCGGGCCAGGACTGCACCGCCGCCTGCCGCATCTATGCCGGCCCGAAGATCCACGACAAGCTGGTTGCCGACCTCTCATCTGCCGTGTCGACCATCAAGTTCAACCAGCAGGACGACAGCGTCAACGAGATCGGCCCGCTGATCAGCAAACGCCAGCGCGACCGCGTCGCGAGCTTCGTCGAGCGCGCGTCGGAACTGCCGCATATCAAGATCACTACCGGCGGCCATGTCTCAGGCGACAAAGGCTTCTACTACGAGCCAACGGTGATCGCCGGAGCGCTGCAGCAGGACGAGATCGTGCGGCGCGAGGTCTTTGGCCCCGTGGTGTCCATCACCCGGTTCACCGAACCGGAGGATGCCATCGCCTGGGCAAACGACTCCGACTACGGCCTCGCCTCGTCGGTCTGGACCAAGGACATCGACAAGGCCATGCAGACCGCCGCTCGGCTGCAGTATGGCTGCACCTGGATCAACACGCACTTCATGCTCGTCAACGAGATGCCGCATGGCGGCCTCAAGCAATCCGGCTACGGCAAGGACATGTCGATTTATGCGCTGGAGGACTACACGGCGGTCCGGCACGTGATGATCAACCACGGCTAATGAAACACCTACCGCCCGTGCTGCCCCTGCGCGAGGCCAATGAAGTCACGAGCGGCTTGGGTAAGCTGGCTGCCCCGGCGCCAGACCATGCCGACCTGCACCACCGGCAGGGCGCCGGAAATGTCGCGGCTTTCGATGCGGTCCCCTTCCAGCGACCAGGGGCGGTAGACCAAATCGGGGAGCAGCGCGATGCCGGCGCCAGTCGCGACGAGGCTGCGCACCGCCTCGACCGAGCGGGTGCGGAAAGCGACATTGGGCCGCGCCGAGAAGGCTGACAGCAGCTTGCCAGTGTTCTCCTCGGTCTCGTCGACCGTCAGCATGATCAAAGGCTCGGGGACGATGTCAGACACCGAAATGATATCGGCGTCCGCCAGCCGGTGGCCGAGCGGCAGCCACAGGCGGTAGGGCGAGGTCTCGAAAATCTCCGCTTGCAAAGCGACACGGTCGCGGAGGTTGGAAATAACCATGACCGCCACGTCGAGCTCCCCACCGATCAGCAGGTGTTCGAGATAATCGCCATTGTCCTCGATGGCCGAGATGTTGATGTTGGGATAAGCGCGGCGATACCGCGCAAGGAGGTCGGAGAGCACGTAGCCGGCGACCAGCGAGGTGACGCCAAGCGACAGTGTGCCGGGCGCCGCGGCGGCCTGCTCCGGCCCAAAACTGCGCCGCGCATCGGACACCGAAGCCAAGATACGGTTCGCATGGCGGTAGAACTGGTGGCCCTTGTGTGTGATGGTGAGCCCGCGCCGGTGCCGCTCGAACAGCGAGACGCCGAGATCGCCCTCCAGTTCCTTGATCGCGTCGGTCACCGCCGACTGGCTGATCGAGAGGCTCTGCGCCGCGCCGGAAACGGTGCCCTCCTCCGCGACCGCGATGAAATATTGGAGCTGCCGGAGGGTGAACGCCATGCCGCACTTAAGCATTGGCAGCCCGGAGGCTCAATCGCTATAGAGGCAGCATGAGCAGCAGAGCCCATACCCAAACCGCGCAGGAACGGCAGGTGAGACGCCTATGCCGGCCTTACAATCTCAGCCTCCTGATCGCGCAAAAGCGCAACCCCAAGATCGATGCCCATGGCGGCTACATGCTGCGCGATGAGGACTTCAAGATCGTCTTTGGCAATGCCCGGTACGACTTCTCCGCCACTCTTGAGGAGTGCGAGGAGTTCCTGCTCGAGCAGAACCGCATCAACGGCATCTAGCGGCGCATCGAGCGGAAGGTCACCGAATAGCGCAGGTTTTCGACCGGCGGGATGGAATGCTCCCACACCGAGCGCGCTTCGCCGGCGATGAGGTAGGCCGAGCCCGGCTGCAGTTCGACATTCATCCGCTCCCAGCGGCCGCCATCGAGGGCGCGGCGGAAGCGCATGGTGCAGGCGGCTCCGAACGAGACGCCGACGACCTCGTCGAACACGGCTTTGTCTCTGTGCCAGCCGATCGCCGCACCCGGCTGATATTCGGTAACCAGCACCTGCTCCAGCGCGTCGGCATCGAGTTCGGCGAACCGGGCTGCCCGCTCGCGCAGCGGCAACATCCAGGCCGGGATCGGTTCGGCCGGCATCAGCCGGGCTGCCGCGAAATCATACTTCCATCCGAACGAGACGACGCGTCGCTTGCCGGTGAAGCCGTGGAACTGGAACTCGACGAAGGGCAGCGCAACGATGTGCTGCTCCAGTTCGGCCGCCTGGCCCGGGCCGATCAAGGTCGGTTCATAGCGCAGTCCGGGCGGTAGCAGCGGTTCGGCGGCGAAGAGGTCGGCCTGGCTCATGGCGGTGCAATTCCCGAACGAACACCGGGTTCCGTGCATGGATGACCATGCAAGGGAACGCCTAGCCGCGGCCGGCATTCGTGCTATCGTCCTCTCCGGGAAGTCCTTTTGTGCGAACGAGTGAGCGCCTGACCGCATGTCGATCAAAGCCGCCGTCTACCATCTGACGCACTACAAGTACGACCGCCCGGTCATCCTGCAACCTCAGATCATCCGCCTGCAGCCGGCCCCGCACAGCAAGACCAAGGTGCTGAGCCATTCGCTGAAGGTGCATCCAAGCCAGCACTTCGTGAATGTGCAGCAGGATCCATACGGCAATTATCTCGCCCGTTTCGTGTTTCCCGAGCCGGTGACCGAACTCAAGATCGAAGTCGATCTCGTCGCCGACATGACGGTCTACAACCCGTTCGACTTCTTCGTCGAAGAGTCGGCGGAAACCTGGCCCTTCGACTATCCCGAGGAGCTGCGCGAGGACCTGTCGATCTATCGCCAGCCCGAGCCGGCCGGGCCGCTGCTGCAGAATTTCCTCGATGGCATCGATCCCACCCCGACCAACACGGTAACCTTCATCACCGGCCTCAACGCGCGCGTGCAGCGCGAGGTCGGCTATATCGTCCGGCTCGAACCCGGCGTCTATTCGCCTGAGGAGACGCTGGGCAATGCGCAGGGCTCGTGCCGCGATTCCAGCTGGCTGCTGGTCCAGGCGCTGCGCCATCTCGGCTTCGCCGCCCGCTTCGTTTCGGGGTATCTCATCCAGCTCAAGCCCGACCTGGTATCCCTCGATGGGCCGCCGGGGACGTCGGTGGACTTCACCGACCTCCACGCCTGGTGCGAGGTCTATCTCCCCGGTGCCGGCTGGATCGGGCTGGACCCGACTTCGGGTCTGTTGACGGGCGAAAGCCATGTGCCGCTCGCCGCCACACCCCACTATCGCAATGCTGCACCGATTACCGGCGGCTTTTCGGCTGTCGGACCGGTTAACGCCGACTTTGCCTTCGACATGAAGGTGACCCGTGTCGCTGAGCACCCGCGCATCACCAAGCCGTTCTCCGACGAAAGCTGGGAGCGGCTCAACGCGCTTGGGCACAAGATCGACCAGTCGCTGGCGGATGGCGACGTGCGCCTCACAATGGGTGGCGAACCGACGTTCGTCTCGATCGACGACTTCGAAAGCGGCGAGTGGAATACCGACGCCGTCGGGCCAACCAAGCGCGCCAAGGCCGATGCCCTGATCCGCCGCTTGCGCGACCGTTTCGCCCCGGGCGGGCTGCTGCACTACGGCCAGGGCAAGTGGTATCCCGGCGAAACGCTGCCGCGCTGGACCTTCTCGCTCTATTGGCGCGCCGATGGAAAATCGGTGTGGCGCGACGACAAGCTGATCGCCCGCGAGCACCAGCAGACCCCAGCCACTACTGAAGACGCGCAAAGACTGCTCGGTGCAATCGCCGCCAATCTGGGGCTGGGCACTGAAACCATCGACGCGGCCTATGAGGATCCAGGTGAGTGGCTGCTCAAGGAAGCCAAACTTCCCGACAATGTCGACCCGACTAACAACAAGCTCGACGACGCGGAAGCGCGTTCGCGCATGTCGACCGTGTTCGAACGTGGTCTGACCAAGGCGACCGGCTATGTGCTGCCGGTGCAGCGTTGGAACGCATTGGCGACGGACAGGCGCTGGTTGACGGAGAAGTGGAAGACCCGGCGCGGCAAGCTGTTCCTGGCGCCCGGTGACTCGCCCGCCGGCTATCGCCTGCCGCTAGCGTCGCTGAAGCACCTCTCGGGCACCGCCTATCCGCACGTGGTGCCACTCGATCCGCTGGCGCCGCGCGGTCCCCTGCCTGACCCCGAGAGCCTGGTGAAATCGCCGGGCGAACGCGAACTCGGCCAAGCCTCCTTCACTGCCGATCCGACCGTCCAGCAGGATCGCGCCGAACAGGTGATCTCCGAGATCGAGGGCCAGGTTCGCACGGCGATCACGGCCGAAGTGCGCGATGGCCATCTCTGCGTCTTTCTGCCGCCGGTGGCGGAATTGGAGGACTACCTCGAACTGGTCGCGTCCGCGGAAGAAGCCGCGAAGTCGCTCGGATTGCCGGTGCATATCGAAGGCTATGCGCCGCCCGCCGACCACCGCCTCAATGTCATCCGCGTCGCCCCCGACCCGGGCGTCATCGAAGTGAACATCCACCCGGCATCCAACTGGGACGAGTGCGTCGCGACCACCACTGCCGTCTATGAGGAAGCGCGCTTGAGCCGGCTGGGCGCCGACAAGTTCATGATCGACGGCAAGCATGTCGGCACCGGCGGCGGCAATCATGTCGTGGTCGGCGGCGCCACGCCGAATGACAGCCCGTTCCTGCGCCGCCCGGACCTGCTCAAGAGCCTCGTGCTGCAGTGGCAGCACCATCCATCGCTGAGCTACCTGTTTTCCGGCCTCTTCATCGGCCCGACCTCGCAGGCGCCCCGCGGCGACGAGGCGCGCCATGACAGCCTCTACGAGCTGGAGATCGCGTTGAAGCAGGTGCCGCCGCCGGGATCGAGCGATACGCCCCTGCCCTGGCTCGTGGACCGACTCTTCCGCAACCTCCTGGTCGACGTCACCGGCAACACCCACCGCTCGGAAATCTGCATCGACAAGCTCTACTCGCCCGATGGACCCACCGGGCGTCTTGGGCTGGTCGAGTTCCGCGGTTTCGAAATGCCGCCGGATGCGCGCATGAATCTCGCGCAGCAGGTGCTGGTCCGCGCCCTCATCGCCCGCTTCTGGAAGCAGCACAAGGATGGCTCGTTCATCCGTTGGGGCACCACGCTGCACGATCGTTTCATGCTGCCGCATTATGTCTGGGCCGACTTCCTCGACGTGTTGGACGATCTGCGCCAGCACGGCTTCGACCTCGACCCGGAGTGGTTCGCCGCCCAGCTCGAATTCCGCTTCCCCTTCTGCGGCGAGGTTGAATATGGCGGGATGAAGCTCACCCTCAACCAGGCGCTGGAGCCGTGGCACGTGATGGGGGAACAGGGCGCCATCGGCGGCACCGTGCGCTTCGTTGATTCATCGGTCGAACGACTTCAAGTGAAACTCGAGGGCCTCAATCCCGAGCGCTACATCGTCACCTGCAATGGCCGCCGCGTGCCGCTGAAGATGACGGAAATCGCCGGGACAGCAGTCGCGGGGGTCCGTTTCAAGGCCTGGCAACCGGCTGCGGGCATGCATCCGCGCCTGCCGGTCAATTCGCCGCTGACCTTCGACATTTACGACACCTGGTCGGCCCGTTCGATCGGCGGCTGCGTCTATCACACCGCCCATCCGGGCGGCCGCAATTACGAGACTTTTCCGGTCAATGGCAACGAAGCCGAAGCCCGTCGGCTGGCGCGCTTTATCGCCAACGGCCACACGCCGGGAGCTTTCGTGCCGCCGCCAGAGGAGATCTCCGGAGAATTCCCGCTGACGCTGGACTTGCGGCGTCCGCTCTGATTTAGGTCAGATGTGTTGACTCTGCTCCCGAAAGTTCCTTGCGAATCCGGGCGCAAGGGATTTCGCTGGGGCAATGGAAAAGCGGAAAGAGCGTACGGCCGGTAAGAAGGCGGCGGGGCCGAGCCTCGTTGCCGACTATAGGCTGCTACCCGGGATTCCGGACGAAATGATCGGCCCCGACGGGCAGGTCAAGCCTGTTTGGCGCAAGCTGATCAGCGCTTTCGACGAGCTCGGCGCCACCGAACTTGCCGGTCGTTTCGAGCGCGCCGACCAGTATCTGCGCGACGCCGGCGTGTTCTACCGCAAGTATGACGGTGCCGAGGGCAAGGAGCGCGCCTGGCCGCTGGCCCATGTGCCGCTGCTGATCGGCGATGATGACTGGCAGCAGATCACTACGGGCTTGAAGCAGCGGGCCGAGCTGCTCGAACGGCTGATGGCCGACATCTACAGCAACAACGAGCTCGTGCGCCGCGGCGTCCTCCCGCCCGAACTCATTGCCCGCAATACCGAATTCCTCCGCCCCATGGTCGGCGTGAAACCGAGCAGCGGGCACTACCTGCATTTCTGCGCCTTTGAACTCGGTCGCGGGCCGGATGGCGGCTGGTGGGTGCTGGGCGACCGCACCCAAGCTCCCTCGGGCGCCGGCTTTGCCCTGGAAAACCGGGTGGCGACCACCCGCGCCCTCTCCGACGTCTATGCCGGGCTGCATGTCCACCGCCTCGCCGGCTTCTTCCGCGCCTTCCGCGACAGCCTCAATACCCTCGCCCGGAGCGAAGGCGGTCGCGTCGGCATCCTGACCCCCGGCCAGCACAACGAGACCTATTTCGAGCACGCCTACATTGCCCGCTACCTCGGCTTCATGCTGCTCGAGGGCGAGGACCTGGTGGTCGAGAACGGCAAGGTGATGGTCCGCACCGTCTCCGGCCTCAAGTCCGTGTCGGTGCTCTGGCGCCGCATGGACGCCAGCTTCGCCGACCCGCTGGAACTGCGTTACGACAGTCGCATCGGCACTCCCGGCATGACCGAAGCGCTGCGCCAGGGCTCGATCTCAATGGTCAATGCGCTGGGCTCGGGGATTCTCGAAACCCGCGCCTTCAATGCCTTCATGCCGCGGCTGGCGCGCGAACTGATGGGGGAGGAACTGGCTCTCCCCACCATCGCCACCTGGTGGTGCGGCCAGCCGGCCGAACGGCAGCATGTCATCGAAAATTTCGACCAGCTGATGGTCGGCCCGGCCTTCGCGACCGGCCTCGCCATCGACGACCACAAGGCCACCTTCCTCGGCTCGACGCTGGGCGAGAACGCGCGCGCCGCCATGCTGCGCCGGTTGGAATCGGAAGGGTCGAGCCTCGTCGGGCAGGAGCCGGTCCGCCTTTCCACTGCCCCGGTGCACATCAACGGCCGGCTTGAGCCACGACCGATCACGCTCCGCGTCTATGCGGCCCGCACCAGCGACGGCTGGATCATCATGCCGGGCGGCTTCGCCCGCGTCGGGTCGACCACCGACACCACCGCCATCGCCATGCAGTCGGGCGGTCAGGCGGCCGACGTCTGGGTGGTGTCGGACAAGCCGGTCGAACGCGTGACCCTGCTTCCGCAGGATGGCGAGAAACTCGTACGCAACAGCGCCGGCAGTCTGCCCAGCCGCGCCGCCGACAACCTGCTGTGGCTCGGGCGCTATGCCGAACGTTGTGAAGCGACAGTGCGTATCCTCCGCGCCTACAATGCGCGCCTCGCGGAGCTATCGAACTCCGACCTGCCCATCCTCAAGCACACGCGCACCTATCTGGACGGCATCGGCGTCGACGCCAGCCAAGCGATGCCATCCGGACTGCTATCGGCCATCGATAGCGCGGTACACTCGGCCGGCCAGATCCGCGACCGCTTCTCGCCCGATGGCTGGCTGGCGCTGGCCGATCTGCGCAAGACCTCGCGCAACTTTGCCGCCCGGGTGCAGCCCGGCGACGACGCCACGCGCGCCATGACCGTGCTGCTGCGAAAGCTCGCCGGCTTCTCCGGCCTTGTGCACGAGAACATGTATCGCTTCGCCGGCTGGCGCTTCCTCGAGATCGGCCGCCGCCTTGAGCGCGGCATTCAGCTGGCCGGCATTGTCGGCTGGTTCACCGGCGCCAAGGCGCCGGAAGGTGCGCTCGACATGCTGCTCGAGATCGGCGACAGCGTCATGACCCATCGCCGCCGCTATTCGGTGAGCGCCGGCTCCAACTCCTATGTCGACCTTCTGGTGCTCGATCCGCTTAACCCGCGCTCGGTGCTGTTCCAGATCGCCGAATTGCGCGAGCAGCTCGAACGGTTGCCGGGCGGTCTCGAAGATGGCCACCTCGGCGTCGCCGCCAAGGCCGCTTTGGAACTTCACACCGAACTTCGCATTGCCGAGCCGGAACATATGACCACCGACAAGCTCGGTCGGTTGGGTAACGGTATCGGCCGCCTCGCCGATCTCATTGCTGCCAGCTACTTCGTCTAGGGGACCGAGCGCATGCTCTACGACGTGAGACTGGAGCTGCACTACGACTACGACGCCTCGGTGCATGGCGACCGGCACCTCGTCCGCGTCTTGCCGATCTCCATTCCCGGCGTGCAGCGCGTCATCGCCTCGTCGCTTTCCTTCGACCCGAAGCCGAAGATGGAGACGACCTTCCTCGACTTTTTCGAGAACAACGTCACCACCATCGCCTATGACGACTATCACGACCATCTCGATGTGCGCCTGACCGCGCGAGTGCAGGTGGACGATCTGGATAAGCCGGTCGACCTGTCGCCGACGCTCGAAGCGCTGCAGGGCGAGATCTCGGGTATCTGGTCGATGGACGCCGGCTCACCGCACCATTTCCTCGCCGCCTCACCCCGCGTGCCGCTGAGCCGGCAAATTACCGCCTATGCGCAGCAAAGCGTCGACCGCACCCACTCGGTGATGGCCGCCGCGATGGACTTCTGCCTCTCCATTCATCGCGACTTCGCCTATGACAAGAAAGCTACCAAGGTGGATACCCCGCCGCTGGAGGCCTTCAACCTGAAGCGCGGCGTCTGCCAGGATTTCGTGCATGTGATGATTGCCGGATTGCGCGGCGTGGGCATTCCAGCAGGTTACGTCTCGGGCTTTCTCCGAACCATCCCGCCCAAGGGTAAGCCGCGGCTCGAGGGCGCGGATGCGATGCACGCCTGGGTACGCGTCTGGTGCGGGGTGCATCAGGGCTGGATGGAGTTCGATCCCACCAACGCCATGCTGGCCGGCGCCGATCACATCACCATCGGCCACGGCCGTGATTATTCCGACATCTCTCCCATCATCGGCGTGTTGCGCACCAGCGGTGACCACAAGGCCAAGCAGTCGGTAGACGTCGTGCGCGTCGAGTAGTCTGCGCTGGACACTATTTCGATCCCCTCAGGAACCAAAATCCCGCAGGCCGCATTATTTGGCCAGCGCAGATATGCGTGATCCAAAAGCGGAGACCGGGGCCCTCCCCTCTGGTCATAAGACGAAGGGTACGTCGCGATGACTCAGATCGAAATCGCCAATCTCGAGCATGCGGGCCGTTCCGCAATGGCCTGGGTGCCGGAAGGATATGACGGCAAGACGCATTACGACGCCCTGCTCGGTGCCGCGTTGCCTGCCCTCGCTATTCTCGCTGCTGCCGCCGCACTACTGTTTGCCGTTCTCTAGGACTGCTCTCAGCGTCACATAACAAGAAGGAGCCTCCCCTATGGGTCTCGGTACAATCCTCATTATCGTTCTTATCCTGCTTCTCATCGGTGCCATCCCGTCGTGGCCGTACTCCCGCTCCTGGGGGGTCTACCCGTCGGGCATTCTCGGCACCGTGCTCGTGATCGTGATCATCCTAGTGTTGCTTCGCGTGATCTAGAGCACCCGGGCGAGAAGGTCGCCCCCTTCATCGCCCCCCTTCGGTCCGGTTCGTT
>JAEZKB010000117.1 GCA_023415605.1 Pseudomonadota bacterium | reverse complement strand
GCAAACCCCCTCTGCACATCCCTCGGACATTGATCTGGATCAAGGCGGCGAGTCCGCCCTCTGAGCGAGGTTCCGGCCATCTGGAACAGGCCTGGGGGCGAAGGTGCGGCATCTCAATTGGTTCATTGTGCTCGTGGCAGGAGCCTTCCTGACCTTTGCGCTCGCGGGTCTGGGGCAGGACGCGTTGTTCCGCACCCATATGGGGCTCCTGACCTTGGTCCTGGGCATTGCTGCGATTGTGGTGGCGCGCCTGCCGGAACGGCCGCTGGCGGTCGCCGGAGAAGGTGAGGGAACTTACTTCGATGCGCCGATCCGCTGGGGCTCGATCCTCACGCTGTTCTGGGGCTGTGTCGGCTTCCTGGTCGGGGTGGTGATCGCCCTGCAACTGGCCTGGCCCGAGCTTAATTTCGGCCCCTGGTTCAATTTCGGCCGCATGCGGCCGCTGCACACGTCGGCGGTGATCTTTGCCTTTGGCGGCACTGCCCTGATCACCACGAGCTTCTACGTCGTGCAGCGAACCTCACGCGCCCGGCTGCTGAGCGACAACCTCGCCTGGTTCGTGTTCTGGGGCTACCAGCTCTTCATCGTCATGGCCGCCACCGGCTACCTGCTCGGCATCACCGAGGGGCGCGAGTATGCCGAGCCCGAGTGGTATACCGACCTCTGGCTGACCGTCGTCTGGGTCGCCTATCTCATCCTCTTCCTCGGCACGATCCTCAAGCGCAAGGAGCCGCATATCTATGTGGCCAACTGGTTCTACCTTGCCTTCATCGTGACCATTGCGCTGCTGCATGTGGTCAACAACCTCAGCATGCCGGTGAGCCTGCTCGGCTCGAAGAGCTACAGCCTGTTCTCGGGTGTGCAGGACGCACTGACGCAGTGGTGGTACGGCCACAATGCCGTGGGCTTCTTCCTCACTGCAGGCTTCCTGGGCATGATGTACTACTACATGCCCAAGCAGGCGGAGCGTCCGGTCTATTCGTACCGGCTGTCGATCATCCATTTCTGGGCCCTGATCTTCCTCTATATCTGGGCCGGCCCGCACCACCTGCACTATACGGCGCTGCCCGACTGGGCACAGACGCTGGGCATGGTGTTTTCGATCATGCTCTGGATGCCCAGCTGGGGCGGCATGATCAACGGCCTGATGACGCTGCGCGGCGCCTGGGACAAGATCCGCACCGACCCGATCATCCGCATGATGGTCATCGCCGTCGCCTTCTACGGCATGTCGACCTTCGAAGGTCCAGTGATGTCGATCAAGTCGGTGAACGGGCTGAGCCACTATCCCGACTGGACCATCGGCCACGTGCACTCGGGTGCGCTGGGCTGGGTCGGCATGATCTCGTTCGCCGCCGTCTACTTCATGGTGCCGCGGCTCTGGGGCCGCAAGCAGCTCTACTCGCTACGCATGGTCAACTGGCACTTCTGGCTGGCGACCGTCGGCATCGTGATCTACGCCGCCGTCATGTGGGTGAGCGGCATCACCCAGGGCCTGATGTGGCGCGAATATGATGCGGAAGGCTTCCTCGTCTACTCATTCGCCGAGAGCGTCGCGGCCCTGCATCCCTACTACATCGCACGTGCCTTTGGCGGCCTGCTCTACCTGTCGGGCGGCCTGGTGATGGCCTGGAACATCTGGATGACCATCCGTGGCCGGGTCCGCGACGAGCGACCCATTGTGACCGCCGTGCTGCAGCCGGCCGAATAGGAGACTTGCCAAATGGCCCTTTTGGAAAAACACGGCGTTATCGAACGCAACGCCACGCTGCTGCTCACGCTCTCGCTGATCGTGGTCTGCATCGGCGGCATCGTCGAAGTCGCCCCGCTGTTCTACTTTCAGAACACCATCGAAAAGGTAGACGGCATGCGGCCCTACACGCCGCTCGAACTGGCCGGTCGCGACATCTATGTGCGTGAAGGCTGCTATGTCTGCCACAGCCAGATGATCCGCCCGTTCCGCGATGAGGTCGAACGTTACGGCCACTACTCGCTGGCGGCGGAGTCGATGTACGACCACCCCTTCCAGTGGGGCTCCAAGCGCACCGGACCGGACCTGGCGCGCGTCGGTGGCCGCTACTCGGACGAGTGGCATGTCGAGCACCTGACCAACCCGCAGGCGCTGGTGCCCGAGTCGATCATGCCGAAATACGGCTTCCTGTCGCAGACGGTCCTCGACACCACCAACATTGCCGGCCACCTCAAGGGCAACGCGATGGTGGGTGTGCCTTACAGCGAAGACGCCATCATGCATGCCCAGGCCGACCTCACGGCACAGGCGACGCCGGACGCAGATACGTCTGGTTTGCTGTCGCGCTACGCCAATGTCCGCACCGAAGATTTCGATGGCGATCCGAGCCGGATCACCGAGATGGATGCACTTGTCGCCTACCTGCAGATGCTGGGCACGCTGGTCGATTTCTCGACCTACGACGCCAAGGCCAACTACCGCTGAGGACCCCGAGATGGAAACTGCACTTTACGACATGCTCCGGCACTTCGCCGACAGCTGGGGGCTGCTCTACATGATGGCGATCTTCCTGAGCGTTGTCTTCATGATCGTCCGGCCGGGCGCCAAGGCGCACGCGCAGGCGGCGGCAATGATCCCCCTCAACGATGAAGAGGGGAGGATGCGCAAATGAGCGACAAGCATATCGACGAAGCCACCGGCACGGAAACCACCGGCCACGAATGGGACGGTATCAAGGAGCTCAACACCCCCTTGCCGCGCTGGTGGCTGTGGACCTTCTACGGCACCATCGTCTGGGCCATTGCCTATACCATCGCCTTCCCGGCCTGGCCGATGATCTCGTCGGCTACTACGGGTCTCCTGGGCTATTCGAGCCGCGCCGACCTCGATACCGACCTTGCGGCGGCAAAGGCGGCGCAGGGCACGATGCTGACCAAGGTGGCAGAGACGCCGGTTGCAGAGATTCTCAATGACGGAGATCTGACCCGCTTCGCCAGCGCCGGCGGCAAATCGCTGTTCAAGGTCTATTGCAGCCAGTGCCACGGCACAGGAGCGACGGGTTCGGAAGGCTATCCCAACCTCAACGACGACGAGTGGGTGTGGGGCGGCTCGATCGACCAGATTTACGCAACCATCGCGCATGGCTCGCGCTCACCGGTCGATCCCGACACGCACTACAACTACATGCCCAACTTCTTCGCCGACGGCATGCTGACCGCAGAGCAGATCGACGTGGTCGCCAAGCAGGTCGCCTCGCTCTCGGGCATCGAAGGCGGTGTGGCGAGCCCCGAGGGCGAACAGCTCTTTGCCGAGAACTGCGCCTCCTGCCACGGCGAAGGCGGCGAGGGCCTAGCCGATGTCGGCGGTCCGTCGCTCAACGACAAGGTCTGGCTCTATGGCGGCACGCTCGCGGCGCTCAAGGCACAGATCGCGGCGCCACGCCACGGCGTGATGCCCGCTTGGGGCGAGCGTTTGGGAGATGCGGCTGTCAAGCAACTGGCCGTTTATGTTCATGGCCTGGGTGGCGGCCTCTAGGACGCGTCGCTGCCGCCATGAGGGAAGGGGAGCGACCGCAAGCGCTCCCCTTCTACCCGACAGGGCCGACTGTCATCCGGGCCGACCTTGACCTGGATCAACGCCGCGCGGCGCGGGGACGCCGATGTTGGCCCCGAAAGTGAGACGACCATGCTTGCGGATACACCTGAAACCGAACGCTACGATGTCGAAGCGGTCAACGCCGCCAAGACCCGGCAACCGCTCTACGCGCCACGCAAGAAAATCTTTCCCAAGCGGGCCAGTGGCCGCTTCCGCCGCTTCAAGTGGCTGGTGATGTTGGTGACGCTGACGATCTACTACGTCACCCCGTGGCTACGCTGGGACCGCGGTCCCTATGCGCCCGATCAGGCCGTGCTGATCGATATGGCCAACAGGCGATTCTACTTCTTCTCGGTCGAGATCTGGCCGCAGGAGTTCTACTACGTTGCCGGCATGCTGGTGATGGCGGGCATAGGCCTCTTCCTCATCACATCCACTGTCGGTCGCGCCTGGTGTGGCTATACATGTCCGCAGACGGTGTGGGTCGATCTCTTTCTCGTGGTCGAGCGCGCTATCGAGGGCGACCGCAACGCGCGGATCAAGCTCGATGCGGCGCCCTACACATTCGACAAGATCTGGAAGCGGGTCACCAAGCACGCCATCTGGATACTGATCGGCATCGTCACCGGTGGCGCCTGGATCTTCTATTTCGCCGACGCGCCGACGCTGCTTGCGGACGTCGTGACACTGCAGGCTCCGTCCGTCGCTTACTTCACCATCGCCATCCTCACGGCGACGACCTACACCTTCGGCGGCATCCTGCGCGAGCAGGTCTGCACCTATATGTGCCCCTGGCCGCGCATTCAGAGCGCCATGCTCGACGAGAACTCGCTTACGGTGACCTACAATGCCTGGCGCGGGGAGCCGCGCAGCCGCCACGCCAAGAAGGCGGCGGCGGAGGGCAAGAGCGTCGGCGACTGCGTCGACTGCAATGCCTGCGTTGTGGTGTGCCCGATGGGCATCGACATCCGCGACGGCCAGCAGCTCGAGTGCATAACCTGCGCGCTCTGCATCGACGCCTGCGATGACGTGATGACGCGGCTGGGCAAGGAGCGCGGGCTGATCAGCTACGCCACGCTCAACGACTACAACACCAACATGCGGCTCGCGATCGGCGAGGGCCGAGTGATCGATCCGGCCAAGGTGCGCGACAGTGTCACCGGCAAACTCGTCGCTGCCGTCAAGCGCGCCGACTGGCGCTCGATCGTGCGGCCGCGCACCGTGGTCTATTTCCTCGCCTGGGGGATCATCGGGCTGGCCATGCTAACCGTGCTGTCGTTGCGCACGCCGCTGTCGCTCAACGTTCTGCATGACCGCAACCCGCTCTATGTCGAACTGCGCGATGGCTCGGTGCGCAATGGCTATGACGTCAAGGTGCTCAACATGACGCCGGCGCCGCGCACCGTCGAACTGCGGCTCGAGGGGCTGCCGGGCGCCGAGATCTCGCTTGCCGACGACGGCACGCAGACCATGCAGACGGTGCCGCTTGAACTGGCACCCGACCGGGTGCTGCCGCTGCGCCTTTATGTTCGTGTCGGGCCCGATGCCCGTCCGGATGCAAAGCAGAAGTTCCGGATCGTCGTCACCACCGAGGACGGAACCGTCAGCACCACCAGCGAAACCACTTTCGAGGTTCCCGAGAATTGACCATGGCAACGCAGGGCAAGGAGTTCACCGGACGCCACATGTGGTTCCTGATCAGCGGCTTCTTCGGGGTGATCATCGGGGTCAATGTGCTGATGGCGGTGGTGTCCTCGACCAGCTGGACGGGCCTTGTCGTGCAGAACTCCTACGTTGCCAGCCAGGAGTTTGAGGACAAGCGCATCGCCCATGAGGCGCAGCAGGCGGCTGGATGGGAGTCGACATTCACCTATGCCGACGGACGGGTGGAGCTGGTGGTCGTCGACGGAGCCGGCAGGCCGGTGGACCTCGGTACGGTCACGCTCGAGGTCAATCGCCCGGTGGGCGGACATGACGACCATGCGCTGGAGCTGAAGCGGGAGGTGGACGGCCGCTACGCGGCGACGCTCGATCTGGGTACCGGCGTCTGGGATGCGCTGGTGCAGGCAGACGAGACGCCGGAAGGCTCGTACGAGTTGCACAGGCGCTTCAGCGTGACGGGAGCGGCCAAATGACCTGCTGCGTTCCCTCGGAACACGCCATCACCGACGCCCAGAACAACAGCATCGAGGGCGATAGCCAGGCCCTGCTCGCGCTGAGCCGGCCCCTCGGCGATGGCGCACGTCAGCTCGAATTTGCCGTGCCCGACGCGCATTGCGCCGCCTGCATCCGCTCGATCGAGACCGGCCTCAGGAAACTGCCCATGGTGGAAACGGCGCGGGTCAACCTCACCAAGCGGCGGGTGCGCGTCGCCTTCGATCCGAAGAAGGGCGATCCCGCAGAATTAGCGCCCGCAATCCGGGCCAGTGGCTATCACACCTATGTGCTCGACCCCAGCCAGGAGAGCGACGGCGATCCGGTGTTGCGCGAACTGGTCAAGGCGCTCGGCGTCGCCGGGTTTGCTGCCGGCAACATCATGCTGTTTTCGGTGTCGGTCTGGTCGGGCGCGAACGACGCGACGCGCGATCTCTTCCACTGGATTTCGGCGATCATCGCGCTGCCGGCCATCCTCTATTCCGGCCGCATCTTCTTCCGTTCGGCCTGGCGAGCGCTCAAGGTCGGCAAGACCAATATGGATGTGCCGATTTCGATCGGCGTGACGCTGGCAACGGCGCTGAGCCTCTACGAGACCATCAATTCGGGCGACCACGCCTACTTCGATGCGTCCGCTACGCTGCTCTTCTTTCTTCTTGCCGGGCGGACGCTCGACCATCTGATGCGCGAGCGGGCGCGGAGCGCCATCACCAATCTTGCGAGACTGCAGCCGCGTGGCGCAACACGCGTGCACGAGGACGGCCGCCGCGAATATGTGCGGCTCGACGAAATCATGCCGGGCATGGTGTTCGAGTTGCGCGCCGGCGAGCGCGTACCGGTGGACGCTACGGTTCTGAGCGATGGCGCCGTGTTCGACTACTCGATCATTTCGGGTGAGGCCGCACCGCACCCGATCGACAATGGGGCCGAGGTGGTGGCCGGCGCCGCCAATCTCGCCGGGCTGCTGACCCTGCGGGCGGAGAAGGCCTCGACGGACTCGTTCCTCGCCCGCATGGCCCAGATGATGGATGCGGCCGAGAATGCCCGCACCCGGCCGCGGCGCATCGCCGATCGCGCTGCGTCGGTCTATGCTCCAATTGTCCACACGATTGCCATTACGACGTTCCTCGGCTGGGGCGTCTTCAGCGGTGACTGGCATGCAGCGCTGCTCAATGCCGTGGCTGTGCTGATCATCACTTGCCCCTGTGCTCTGGCGCTGGCCGTGCCGATCGTTCATGTCGTGGCGGCCGGAAGACTGTTCGAGCGCGGCGTGCTGATGAAGGACGGTGCAGCGCTGGAACGCGCGGCGGAAGCCGATGCCGTCGCCTTCGACAAGACCGGCACGCTGACACTGGGCCGTCCCCGCCTCGTGGCTCGGGAGGACGATGCGGCGAGCGCCGGCGTTGCGGCGGCACTGGCCACTGCCAGCACGCATCCGCTGTCGCGGGCGCTGGCCGATGCACTCGGATCGCCGGTTGCTGTCGTCGGTGGCATTCGCGAGGTGCCCGGGCACGGCGTTGAAGCTGTGATCGACGGCGCGACCTGGCGGCTGGGCAACGCGACCTGGTGCGGTGTCGATGCTGCTACGGATGCGGGCTTCTCCGAGGTCTGGCTGAGCCGCGACGACGTGGCCAGGGCCGTCTATCGCTTCGACGACGAACTACGCAGCGACGCGCCGCAGACGGTGCGCGAGCTCGGTGCGATGAATTTGCCGGTGCGGCTGCTCTCGGGCGACCGGGCCTTGGTGGTCGGGAGGGTTGCTCGCGCTGCCGGGATCGCCGATGCCCATGGCGGCCTGCTGCCGGAGCAGAAGGTTGCGGCCGTGAGCGAGGGGCGCACGATGATGGTCGGCGATGGCGTGAACGATGCGCCGGCGCTGCGGGCGGCATATGTGTCGATGGCGCCGTCGACGGCGGCGGATATCGGCCGCAACGCTGCCGACTTTGTCTTCACCGGCGAGGGTCTGGGAGCCGTGCCCTTCGTGATCAGGACGGCGAAGCACGCGGCCTCGATCGTCAACCAGAATCTCGTCATCGCCATCGGCTACAACGCCATTGCGGTGCCGCTGGCGATCGCCGGCCAGGTGACGCCGCTGATCGCCGCCGTGGCCATGTCGAGTTCGTCGCTGATTGTCGTCGCCAACGCGCTGCGGCTCCGCTTCGAAGCGCGGAAGCAGCGCGAAGCGGCGCCCGTCCTCAAGGAGCAGCACGCATGAGCGGTCTTGCCGTCCTTATCCCCATCGCGGTGGCGATGGGCCTCCTGGCCCTCGTCACCTTTCTCTGGGCGCTGCGCTCGGGCCAGTACGAAGATCTCGAAGGCGCCAGCCAGCGCATCCTTGACGACGACCTACCTTAGAGTGCGTCGAGTTCGGCGCGTTGCTGCTGCATGAGCAGGTGGATGCGGTAGTCGCGATCGAACTGCATGCGGGCTTCCGGCGATGGTAGCCGGGTGCGGCCGGGCTGCGCCATGGCCATCGACGCGGAGGGCAGGTCGGGGTGCAGGCCCGCCGCCGTTGCCGCCACCATGGCGACGCCGAGCAGGGTAGCGTCCTGCGTCTTCGGTTCGATCACCGTGCATCCGGTGGCGTCGGCATAGAGCTCCATCAGCAGGGGGTTACGCGTGTGGCCGCCGGTGATGTGCAACGTGTCGATGGCATAGCCGCGCTCGTTGAGCCTTTCGAGGATGTGCCGCACCTGCAGCGCAATGGCGACGGCAGTGCGCCAGTAGAGCCGGGCCAGCGAGTCGAAATCGCTATCGAGGGACAGGCCTGAGATGACGCCGAGCGCATGCGGATCGGCCAGCGGCGAGCGGTTGCCGTGGAAGTCCGGCACGACATGGAGGCGGGAGGCAAGGCCGAGCCCTTCAGTTTCGCGCAGGTCCATGACGCGCGCGATGACCTTGCGGTGCAGCGTCGCGGTAGGCTCGCCGCCAGCGCCATGCCAGCGGAGGACGTGATCAAGCAAGGCACCGGTTGCCGATTGCCCGGCCTCGTTCAGCCAGACATCGGGCAGGACGGCCCCTGAATACGGCCCCCAGACGCCGGCGGTCGGCCGCGGCTCCGGCGACAGCGCCATGACGCAACTCGAGGTGCCCGCGATCAGCGCCAGGTGCCGGTGGATGGTTTCGGTTTCGCCGGCAAAGGCGCCCAGCGAACCCAGCGCACCGGCATGCGCATCGATCAGTCCGACGCCAACCCTGCAGCGTGGTGTGAGGCCGAGCAACGCAGCGGCGGCCGGGGTCAGCGGGCCGAGATCGGTGCCGATGGGGCTGGCGCGCTCGGGCAGGGCACCTTTGCCGGGCATGTCGCCAAGGCCGACCGTATCAAGGAAGTCGCGCTGCCAGCTGTGGGCTTCGTGTGCGAGATACGTCCACTTGCAGGTCAGCGTGCATTGAGATCGGGCCAGCGATCCAGACGCCTTCCAGGTAAGGAAGTCGGCGAGGTCGAAGAAGTGACCAGCGCGGGCCCAGGTGTCAGGCAGGTGGCGCTTGAGCCACATCAGCTTGGGCACTTCCATTTCCGGCGACATGACGCCGCCGATGAAATCGAGCACGCGATGGCCGGTAGCCGTGCATTCCTCGGCCTCGGCGAGGGCGCGATGATCGAGCCAGACGATAGTGTCCCAGCGCGCCTCGCCGGTCGTGCTCACCGGCAGAGGTTGGCCGGCTGTGTCGCGGACAACCAGTGAGCAGGTGGCATCAAAGGAAATGCCGACGGCTTCCTCAGGTCGGGCACCGGCGAGGTGCATGGCGGAGCGAACGGCAGCGCCCACGGCGTCCCAGATTTGCTCGGAACTGTGCTCAGCGAAATTGGCATCCCTCCGCTGCATGTCGATGGGGTGCTCGGCGCGACCGATGATCCGGCCGGTCGGCGTCACCACGCCGGCCCGGGCGCTGCCGGTGCCGACATCGACGGCAACGAGCAGCGTCGCTTCGCCAGCCTCGCGTGCGGCGTGCAGTTCCAGGAGGCCAGGGAGGGCGCGCATGTCCTCCATGATGGCGTCGGGCGCAAGCGTCTCGATATCGGCGCGGAGGCCACTCTCGGCAATGTGTCCGCCACCGACATAAGCGAAGACGCGCATGCCGGCAGCCCGGGCCGCCATGATGCCGGCGGGAGAGTCCTCGATGACGAGACAGTTCTCCGGCGCCACCCCCATTTCGCGCGCGGCGTGGAGGAAGAGATCGGGCGCCGGCTTGCCGTTCTCGACCATTGAGGCGGAGAAAATGTTGGGTTCGAACAGCGGCAAGAGGCCGGTGAGTGCGAGGCTCAACCGGATACGTTCGAGCTGGCTCGACGACGCCACGCAAAAGGGCAGATGGAGGCCATCGAGCACGTCCTTGAGCCAGGCCGTGGGTTTGAGCTCCCTGCGATAGAGTGCATAGAGCCGCTCGCGCATGGTGGCGAGCGAGGCATCCGAGAGCGGTGATCCGTGGCTCTGGTTGAGGCTTTCCGAGATCGAGGCGAGCGACCGCCCCAGAAAAGATCGGAAGGCGAGGCCGCGCTCGATTTCGATGCCCGCCTCGGCGATGATCTGCAGCAAGACCCGCATCGCCAGCGGCTCGCTATCGACGAGCACGCCATCGCAGTCGAAAATGATCAGCTCTACCGGCACGACAACGTCCTCCCGCAGCTAGCGCTACCTGCGCGCGGTGAAGGGCGCAAGACATTGTGCCGGCCGGCCTTTCCGCCTCCGGTTCGAGAGCGACCGACGGCGGAGCAAAGCTCGTTCGTTGGTTCGTGTGTCCCGTTGCCGGGACCGGAGTTTTGCTCCGCCGTCGCGACCGGGATTTTGGGCGTTCACCGGGAAGTTCCGGGGCGTTTAGCGGAATGCCCCACCGCCGCAGCGCCCCTGCATAGACCAGACCACGCTCTTCGCGTTTCTCCAGTCGGGCGCCTTTGACTGAGCCAGCAGACGCTCAGCCACGGCAGCAAATTAAGGCGACGGGTTACCTGTGCCCGTCAGACCTTCCCGGCTTGGCCTGGAGGTGACCGACGCCCCTCCACCCAGCCTCGCTGCACCAGCTGCTCGTTTGCAACCTCGCTTGTGATGCAGCGATGGAGGAAGTCTACATAGGCTGGATGGCGCGGGGATAAGTCGGGTGAGATTTCTGACAAGCGTCTGAATGCAAAAGCGAATTGATGAACGAGGGATGACGCTAAGCTGACGAAGAAGTCCAACGGCGTGCATCACAAAGTGACCCTTTGAGCCTAACCGCGGGCCATGAACTTCTGCCGTGTGATGGTAGAGCGCGTGTCGTTATCTCTCTCCGTCCCTTCTCCCCTCAGGGGAGAAGGTGGCCGAAGGCCGGATGAGGGGTCAATGCGTCGCAGCGCGTGCGAGGGGAGAGACTGCACCCCTCACCCGAGCGCCGCTAGCTCGCTCACGCTCACAAGCTTCTCCTCTTCCCGAAGGGACGAGGGGAAGCCACTAGAGCCGCCCGGCGATATACGCCTCGAGTGTCGTGCGGGTGCCCCGCGACCAGAGGGAGGCCAGCGCCGTCGTGAAGGCGGCGACATAGGCGGCGTTTTCAGACAGGTCGCCGAAAATGTCGGTCATGGAAAGCCAGGCGTTGGGGTCGGCTTTGGCTTGCCTCGCAACGGCGGTGAGACGATCCCAGTTGGGGTCGTTGGGCGGGATGACCTTGCCGCTGTCGCTTTCGCCATAGCAGTATCGGGCCCAGAGCGCGGAGACCAGGGCGAGGCCAGTGACGGACTGGCCGGCCTTCACCCGATCCAGCGCCGTCGGCAGGATGAATTTCGGTTGCCGGTTGGAGCCGTCGAGGCAGAGGCGGGAGATGGTGTCGCCGATCTTGGGATTGGAAAAGCGCCGATCGATGAGCTGGTAGTACTCGCCGAGATCGGTGTCCGGCACCGGCGGGACGGTGGGAATGATCTCGTCGCGCTCGACCTTTTCGAGGAAGGCTTTGATAAGCGGCTCCTGCATCGCCTCGTGCACGAAATGGATGTCGAGGAGTCCGGCCGGATAGGCGATGGTGGCGTGACCGCCATTGAGGATGCGGATCTTCATGAACTCGAAGGGCGCGACATCCTCGACGAACTGCACACCCACCTTTTCGAGCGCTGGGCGGCCGGCGGGGAAGTGATCCTCCAGCACCCATTGCTTGAACTCTTCGCAAAAGACCGGCCACTGGTCGACGATGCCGAACTGTTCGGCCAGCACGTCGCGCTCGCGCTGCGAGGTGGCCGGCGTGATGCGGTCAACCATGCCATTGGGAAAGGCGACCTTCGTCCGCACCCAGCCGGCAAGTTCGTGGTCGAAGAGTTCGGCCAGCCCGACCACGGCGTTCTGCGTGACGTGGCCGTTGCCCGGAATGTTGTCGCAACTCATCACCGTGAAGGGCGGGATGCCGCCGTCGCGACGGCGCCTGAGACCGGCGAGAATGAGGCCGAAGGCAGTTTTCGGCGCGCGGGGATTGGCGGCATCGGCGGCGATGTCCGGATGGGTCGGGTCGAATTTCTGCGAGGCCGGATCGATATAGTAGCCGCCTTCGGTGACGGTCAGCGACACGATGCGAATATTCGGGTCGGCGAGCTTGGCGATGGTAGCCTCGGGGTCCCCGACGCGGAGGAAATCGATCATCGAACCGGTGACCCGGGCCTGCGAGAGATTCGCCTCCTGCTCGACCACGGTGGTGAGGTAATCCTGCGAGGCGAGCCTGGATCGCATGTCCGCATCGGCGGGACGGACACCGGCGCCGATCAGCGCCCAGTCGCGGTCGAGCCCCAAGTTGAACAGCGCGTCGAGGTAGACGGCCTGGTGCGCGCGGTGGAAATTGCCGACGCCGAAATGGACGATGCCCGCGGAGAGGTCGCTCCGGCTGTAACCCGGAACGGCGGCGGTCCGGGCGATCTCCGGCAGGTCTTCGACCGAGAGTTCGAGAGGCATCAGCATGGTCCTTTGGATAGTGTGGCGTCAGGCGTTGCGGAGCGCCTGGCCGGTCGCATCGAAGCGGTAGATACGCGACGGATCGGGCGTGAGCCAGACCGTGTCGCCATGGTGGAAGTCGCGCTCGCCATCGGTGCGCACCGTCTGCAGGCCAGCGCCATCGACATGGACGTGGAGGAATGTATCCGAGCCCAGATGCTCGGCGACGCCGACGATGCCCTTCCAGTCGCCGGACTCCTTGGAGATGGCGACATGTTCCGGCCGCACGCCGATCGTGTCGGCGCGGTATTTTCCGGCCGGCTCGCCATTGAGGAAATTCATCTTGGGTGAGCCGATGAAGCCCGCGACGAACTTGTTGGCGGGGTTCTTGTAGAGCTCCATTGGGGAGCCGTATTGCTCGATGCGGCCGGCGTTCAGCACGACGATCTTGTCTGCCATGGTCATGGCCTCGACCTGGTCGTGGGTGACGTAGACCATCGTGGTCTTGAGCTGCTGGTGCTGCTCGGTGATCTCGAGCCGCATGTTGACGCGCAGCGCCGCATCGAGGTTCGAGAGCGGCTCGTCGAAAAGGAAGGCTTTCGGCTCGCGCACGATGGCGCGGCCGATGGCGACGCGCTGGCGCTGGCCGCCCGAAAGCTGGCGCGGCTTACGGTCGAGATAGTCGGTGAGGTTGAGGACGCGCGCCGCGTCGGCAACCTTCTTCTCGGCGACGGCCTTATCGATGTTCGCCATCTTGAGCGGGAAGTTGATGTTCTGCCGCACCGTCATGTGCGGATAGAGCGCATAGGACTGGAACACCATGGCGAGGCCGCGATGCGCCGGCCCCTTGGCGGTGACGTCTTCGCCATCGAGCCGGATGATCCCCGACGTCGTGTCCTCGAGGCCGGCAATCAGTCTGAGGAGAGTGGACTTGCCGCACCCCGAGGGCCCGACGAAGACGACGAAGGCGCCGTCTTCAATCTCGAGTGTCGCATCGGGGATGACCGCGTGGCCGCCGAAGGACTTGTTGACGTGTTCAAGGCTGATCGAACCCATGGTCGTGATCCTTATTTGACGGCGCCGAAGGTCAACCCGCGCACCAGCTGCTTCTGGCTGAGCCAGCCGAGCACGAGGATCGGCGCGATGGCGAGGGTCGAGGCGGCGGAGAGCTTGGCCCAGAACAGGCCCTGCGGTGACGAGAACGAGGAGATGAACGCCGTCAGCGGCGCGGCCTTGGAGGCGGTGAGGTTAATGGTCCAGAATGCCTCGTTCCAGGCGAGAATGATGTTGAGCAGCAGCGTCGACGCGATGCCCGGCACCGCCATGGGCACGAGCACGTAGACCAGCTCCTTCCAGAGGATGGCGCCGTCCATCCGCGCCGCTTCGAGGATGTCGACCGGGATCTCCTTGAAGTAGGTGTAGAGCATCCAGATCACGATCGGCAGGTTGATGAGCGTGAGGATCATGGTGAGCCCCCACACGGTGTCGAGCAGGCCCGTGTCGCGGAAGATGAGGTACATCGGCACCAGCACGCCGACCGCCGGCATCATCTTGGTCGAGAGCATCCACATCAGCACGTCCTTGGTCTTGGGCGTCGGCGTGAAGGCCATCGCCCAGGCTGCCGGGATGGCAAAGAGCAGGGCGATGAGCGTCGAACCGACCGAGATCCAGGCCGAGTTGAAGAAGTGGCGGAAATAGTCCGACCGGTTCTGCACCTCGATATAGTTCTCCAGCGTCCAGGCCGGAATGATCTCGGGCGGCGAGGCGATCGCCTGCGCCTCGGGCTTGAAGCTAGTCAGGATCGACCAGAGGATCGGGAAGAACAGCAGGAACGCCACCGCCCAGGCGAGGGCGGTGAAGGTGAGCTTGCGGGCGAGAGTGACTTCGCGGGCCATTCTAGCAGGTCTCCCCATGTTTCAGCGCAAGCAGCACCCCCCTCCCAGCCTCCCCCACAAGGGGGGAGGTGTTGGC
>JAEZKB010000071.1 GCA_023415605.1 Pseudomonadota bacterium | reverse complement strand
CTACTATATCGGCGAGGGCAGCCACCTGAGGCTCTTCGACAAGCTCGGGGCGCACGCGATCGAGTTCGAGGGCGTCAAAGGCACGCATTTCGCCGTCTGGGCACCCAATGCGCAGCGCGTAAGCGTCGTCGGACCATTCAACGAATGGGACGGCCGCCGACACCCGATGCGGCTGCGGCTCAATACCGGGATCTGGGAAGTGTTCATCCCGCTGATTTCGGCCGGCGAGGTCTACAAGTACGAGATCGTCGGGCAGGACGGCAAACTGGTGCCGCTCAAGGCGGACCCCTTTGCCCAGCAGAGTGAACTGCGGCCGAAGACAGCCTCTGTCGTGACCGACCCGACCCCGTTCGTCTGGACGGACGAGCAGTATATGGCGCGGCGCGCCAAGCGCGACTGGCGCCGTGAAGCTGTCTCCATCTACGAGGTGCATCTGGGCAGCTGGCGGAAGCGCGCCGACGGCAATTTCATGAGCTACGAACAGCTGGCCGAGCAGCTCATCCCCTATGCCGCCGATATGGGCTTTACCCATATTGAACTGCTGCCGATCACCGAACATCCGTTCGATCCGAGCTGGGGCTACCAGCCCACGGGGCTTTATGCGCCGACGGCGCGCTTCGGCGATCCCGCCGGCTTTGCACGGTTCGTCGATGCCGCGCATGCCGCCGGGCTCGGGGTTATCCTCGACTGGGTGCCGGCGCATTTCCCCACCGACGAGCACGGCCTCGCGCGGTTCGACGGCACGGCGCTCTACGAGCATCTCGATCCAAGGCAGGGCTACCACCCGGACTGGAACACCGCGATCTACAATTTCGGGCGCAAGGAGGTGGTGAGCTTTCTGGTCAACAACGCTCTCTACTGGCTCGAAAAGTTCCACCTCGATGGGCTGCGCGTGGATGCGGTGGCCTCGATGCTCTACCTCGACTACTCGCGCCAGCCGGGGCAGTGGGTGCCGAACCAGTTCGGTGGCAACCACAATCTCGAGGCGGTGGAGTTCCTGAAGCGCGTCAACACCGAAGCCTACCGACTGCATCCCGGCGTGATGATGATTGCCGAGGAATCCACGGCCTGGCCAGGCGTCTCCGCCCCAGTGCATGGCGGCGGTCTCGGCTTTGGCTTCAAGTGGAACATGGGGTTCATGAACGACACCCTGCGTTACCTCGGCCGCAACCCGATCCACCGCCGCTACCATCACAGCGACATGACCTTCGCGGCGCTCTATGCGTTCTCGGAGAACTATGTACTGCCGTTGAGCCACGACGAAGTGGTGCACGGCAAGGGTTCGCTGATCGAAAAGATGAGCGGCGACGACTGGCAGCAGTTCGCGACGCTCCGCGCCTACTATGCATTCATGTGGGCCTGGCCGGGGAAGAAGCTCCTGTTCATGGGCCAGGAGTTCGCACAGCGCGAAGAGTGGAACGAGAGCAAAGGGCTGGACTGGTGGCTGCTAGACGCCGGCATGCATGAAGGCGTGCGCCGATTGGTAGGGGACCTCAACGCCGCCTATCGCGAACTGCCGGCGCTGCATGCGCGCGACTGCGAGCCAGACGGCTTCGAGTGGCTGATCGGCAATGACCATAGCAACTCGGTGTTCGCCTGGGCGCGGAAGGGGCCGGATGGTGAGGCGGTGGTAGTGATCTCCAACCTGACGCCGGTGCCGCGCGACAATTACCGCGTGCCCATGCCCAAGGCGGGCAACTGGGTGGAGCGTATCAACACGGATGCCGGCTGGTATGGCGGCTCCAATTCCGGGAACCAAGGCAAAGTCGTCGCGGTTGCGAGCGAGGTGAAGGAGTTCGGCCCCTATGCCGACCTCTACCTGCCGCCGCTTGCGACGCTCATTCTGAAACACGATCCCAACTGACGGGATCTGGACATACGACCTCGCCAAAGCGGGGCAACTGAGGAGGGAAACTATGGCTGACTATCGGACTCCATCGCCGCTGGCGCGTGAAGCCATGGCCTATGTGCTCGCAGGGGGACGCGGCACACGACTGCATGAGTTGACCGACCGGCGCGCCAAGCCGGCCGTCTATTTCGGCGGCAAGTCTCGTATCATCGATTTCGCGCTGTCGAACGCTCTGAACTCCGGTATCCGCCGCATCTCGGTAGCGACGCAATATCAGGCGCACTCGCTGATCCGGCACTTGCAGCGCGGCTGGAACTTCCTGCGCACCGAGCGAAACGAAAGTTTCGACGTGCTGCCGGCATCGCAGCGCGTCTCCGAGACGCAGTGGTATGAAGGCACGGCCGACGCGGTGTTCCAGAACATGGACATCATCGAAGACTACGGCCCGCGCTACATCGTGCTGCTCGCGGGCGACCACATCTACAAGATGGACTATGAAATCATGCTGCGGCAGCACGTCGATACGGGCGCCGACGTGACCATCGGCTGTCTCGAAGTGCCGCGCATGGAGGCCACCGGCTTCGGCGTGATGCATGTGGATGGGCGCGACCGGGTGATCGACTTCGTCGAAAAGCCCAAGGATCCGCCGGGCATTCCCGACAAGCCGGATTATGCGCTGGCTTCGATGGGCATCTACGTGTTCGAGACGCGCTTCCTGATGGAGCAGCTGCGCCGCGACGCACAGACCGAGGGGTCGAGCCGCGACTTCGGCAAGGACATCATCCCTTATATCGTGCAGAACGGGTCCGCCTGGGCGCATCGCTTCCCGCGCTCCTGCGTGCGGTCGACCAACGAGGAAAACGCCTATTGGCGTGACGTCGGGACGGTCGACGCCTACTGGAAGGCTAATATCGACCTCTGTGATGTGCAGCCGCAGCTCGATCTATACGACCGCGACTGGCCGATCTGGACCTTCGCGGAGATCACCCCGCCGGCCAAGTTCGTGCACGACTTCGACGGCCGCCGCGGTTCGGCGGTGAACTCGCTGGTTTCGGGCGACTGCATCGTCTCGGGCGGCCATCTCAACAAGACGCTGCTCTCGACCGGCAGCCGGGTGCACTCGTACTCGGAACTCAACGAATGCGTGGTGCTGCCCTACTGCACCATCGGTCGCGGTGCTCGGCTCAAAAAGGTGGTGATCGATCGTGGCGTCAACATCCCCGAGGGGCTGGTGATCGGTGAGGATCCGGCCTTCGACGGGCAGTGGTTCCGCCGCACAGGCGAGGGAGTGACGCTGGTCACCCAGCCAATGATCGACAAGTTCCTGGCGAGCCGATGATCGAAGTCCTCTCGGTCGCGTCCGAGATCTATCCGCTGATCAAGACCGGCGGCCTCGCCGATGTCGCAGGCGCGCTGCCCGGCGCGCTGGCACCGTTCGGAGTTTCGATGCGCACGCTGGTGCCGGGCTATCCGGCCGTGACTGGAGCGCTAGAAAATGCGCGGGTCGTGGCCGAAATGCCGGACTTCTACGACGGCTTTGGGCGGCTGCTCGCGGGCCGGGCGCAGGGGCTCGACCTGATCGTGGTGGATGCACCGCATCTCTACGACCGGCCGGGCAACCCTTATCTCGGCGCCGACGGCAAGGACTGGCCGGACAACTGGAAGCGGTTCGCGGCGCTAAGCTTTGCGGCCTACGAACTCGGCCGTGGGCTGGTCGATGGGTATCGGCCGCAGATCCTGCACAGCCACGATTGGCAGGCGGGGTTGGTGCCGGCTTTCGTGGCGTTCAATGCGCCGACGCGGGTCAAAACGGTCCTGACCGTCCATAACCTGGCGTTCCAGGGGGTGTTTGGCTGGGATATATTCAACGCACTGCGCCTCGATTTCCGCGCCGCCCAGGAAGGCGCGATCGAGTACTTCGGCAATATCAGTTACCTCAAGGCGGGGCTGCAGGTGGCCGATGCGCTGACCACGGTCAGCCCGACCTATGCGCACGAAATCCGCACCGGGGCTTACGGCATGGGGCTTGAAGGCCTGCTGCAGAGCCGGGCCGACGTGCTGCACGGCATTCTCAACGGCATCGACACCGAGGCCTGGAACCCGCAGCTCGATGCGGCGCTGCCCGAGCCCTATACGGCCGGTTCGACCGAGCGGCGCGCGGCGAACCGCGCTGCCCTCTGCGAGCGCTTCGGCATCGAGAACACGCCGGGGCCACTATTCTCCGTCGTCTCCCGCCTCACCTGGCAGAAGGGCATGGACATGCTGGTCGAGAGCGTCGATCAGCTGGTGGCGATGGGCGGCAAGCTCGTGGTGCTAGGGTCAGGTGACCCGGCGCTGGAAAACGGGCTGAAGGGCGCTGCGGCGCGGCATCCGGGCAAGGTCGGCATCATCGTCGGCTACAGCGAGGAGCTGTCGCATCTCGTCCAAGGGGGCGCCGATGTGATGATGGTGCCGTCGCGGTTCGAGCCCTGTGGGCTGACCCAGCTCTACGGACTGCGTTATGGCTGTGTGCCCCTCGTGGCGCGCGTGGGCGGGCTCGCCGATACCGTTATCGATGCCAACGAGGCAGCGGTGGAAGCGGGCGTCGCCACCGGCGTGGTGTTAGCGCCGGCGACTACCGAGGCGCTGGTCGAGGCGATCCGGCGAACCGTTGCGCTCTACGGGCGCGAGAAAACCTGGCGCAAGATGCAGCGCCGCGGCATGAAATCGGATGTCTCGTGGGAGGCGAGCGCCGAAAAGTATGCCGACCTCTACTCCGACCTGCTAGGGTTGCAGCGCGATGACCATTCAGACGATTAGGACCACCCCCTACACCGACCAGAAGCCGGGCACGTCGGGCCTCCGCAAGCGCGTGCCGGTGTTCATGCAGCCCAACTATGTCGAGAACTTCGTGCAGTCGATCTTCGACAGTCTCGAGGGCTATCAGGGCAAGGTGCTGGTGATCGGCGGTGACGGCCGCTACTACAACGACGTCGTCATCCAGAAGGCCATCCGCATTGCTTCTGCCAATGGTTTCGGGACCGTGCTGGTGGGGCAGAACGGACTGTTGTCGACCCCGGCGGCCAGTAATGTCATCCGGCACTACAAGGCTTTTGGCGGCATCGTGCTCTCGGCCAGCCACAATCCGGGTGGGCCCGAGGGTGACTTCGCCATCAAGTACAACATCGGCAATGGCGGACCGGCGCCCGAGAAGATCACAGAGGCGATCTATGCGCGCACCAAGGTGATCGACCAGTACAAGACGGTCGACGCGCCGGATGTGGACCTTTCAAAGATCGGGACCCACCATTCAGCAGGGATGGTGGTCGAGGTCATCGATCCGGTCGCCGACTATGCAAGGCTCATGGAGTCGCTGTTCGATTTCCCGAAGATCAGGTCGCTGTTCGCCTCGGGCTTCCGTATGCGGTTCGATGCCATGCACGCGATTACCGGGCCCTATGCGCACCGCATCCTCGAGGACATGCTAGGCGCGCCGAAAGGCACCGTGGTCAACGGCACGCCATCGCCGGACTTCGGCGGCGGGCATCCGGATCCGAACCTGGTCTATGCCAAGGATCTCTACGACTTGATGATGAGCGACCATGGGCCGGATTTCGGCGCCGCGAGCGACGGCGATGGCGACCGCAATCTGATCATTGGCAAGGGTCGCTTCGTGACCCCCTCGGACTCGCTGGCAATGCTGGCGGCGAACGCGCCGTTGGCACCGGGTTATGCGACAGGGATTGCGGGCATTGCGCGCTCGATGCCGACCTCGGCAGCGGCGGACCGGGTGGCAGAAAAGCTCGGCATCGAAATGCACGAGACGCCCACCGGCTGGAAGTTCTTCGGCAACCTGCTCGATGCCGGCCGGGTCACCATCTGCGGCGAGGAGAGCGCCGGCACGGGTTCGAACCATGTGCGCGAGAAGGACGGGCTATGGGCGGTGCTGCTCTGGCTCAACATTCTCGCGGCGCGGTCGCAGAGCGTCGATCAGATCGTGCGCGAGCACTGGGCCACGTATGGCCGCAACTACTACACGCGGCACGACTATGACGAGGTTGATGCAACGGCGGCGAACGATCTCATGGATGCGCTGCGCGCAAAGCTGCCCAGCCTCAAGGGTGAGGTACTGGATGGCCTCGAAGTCGTGCTGGCGGACGATTTTACCTATAACGATCCGATAGATAGCTCGGTGAGCGCCAAGCAGGGCATCCGCATCGGGTTCAAGGATGGCAGCCGGATCGTCTTCCGCCTCAGCGGAACCGGGACCGTGGGGGCAACGTTGCGGGTCTACCTCGAAAGGTATGAAGGCCCCAATGGACAGCACGATCTCGACACGCAAGCCGCTCTCGCAAACCTCATCATACTCGCTGAAAGACTTGCTGGGATCACGGAGCGGACGGGCCGCTCCGCGCCGAGCGTTATCACCTGACCCGACCGATATGACTCCACAACTCGTTCCGCATGGCGGCAGCCCCGACCAGCTCGGCGCAACCATTACGGCCGCCGGGGTCAACTTCGCCGTGTACTCGGAAACCGCGTCGGCGATCTGGGTGTCGATCTTCGACGAACTGGACAAGGAGATCGGCCGGTTCGAACTCGATGGCCACGACAACAACATCCATCACGGGCTGATCGCGGGCATCGGGGCAGGGGCCAAATACGGCTTTCGCGCCGACGGGCCTTACGATCCGGACCAAGGCTATTTCTTCGACCCGCAGAAGCTACTCACGGATCCTTATGCCAAGCGGCTGGACCGCGTCTATGTTCGCTCTCCGCGTCTGCGGCTGCCGCGCGAGGATGCGGTTGATACGGCGCCGCTGATCCCCAAATCGGTAGTGGTCGGCGCCACCAACAAGCATGTGATGCCGCGGCGCAAGCAGCCGGGCCTATTTTACGAAATGAATGTCCGCGGCTACACCATGCGCCACCCGTCGGTGCAGGGACCGCTGCGCGGCACGATCGCGGCCCTGACAACGCAGCGCGTGATCGACCACTTCAAGTATCTGGGCGTCGATACGCTGCAGCTCATGCCGACGGCGGCCTGGATCGACGAGGGCCATTTGCCCGCGCTCGGGCTGACCAATGCCTGGGGCTACAACCCGGTCAACTATTTCGCCATCGACCCGCGGTTGGCGCCACGCGGCCCGCAAGAGCTGCGGGTAATGACCGATCTTTACCGCAAGAACGGCATCTCGGTGATCCTGGACGTGGTCTACAACCACACCGGCGAGAGCGATGCGCAGGGCCCGATGCTGTCGATGATGGGGCTCGACGCGCGCACCTACTATCGCTTCGTCGAAGCCGACGGAAAGCAGCATCTCGTCAACGATACCGGCACCGGCAATACGTTGCGCGCCGATCATCCGGCCGTCCAGCGGCTGGTGATCGAGAGCTTGCGCTACTGGGTCGAGGAAATGGGAGTCTCCGGCTTCCGCTTCGACCTGGCACCGGTGCTCGGCCGCGAGCCGGGGTTCAACCCGGACGCGCAGATGCTGCAGATGATCAAGGCCGATCCGGTGCTCTCGAAGTCCATCCTCGTCGCCGAGCCGTGGGATCCGGGTCCGGGCGGCTATCAGCTCGGGCGCTTCGGCAAGGAGTTCCAGGAGCACAACGACACCTATCGCGACGAGATCCGCTCGTTCTGGCGGGGTGATCAGGGCAAGATCGGCGCGCTGGCAGGCAAGGTCGCAGGGTCGGCCGAGATCTTCAATTTCGCTGGCCGCAAGCCGAGTGCCAGCGTCAACATGCTGGCGGTACACGACGGCTTCACGCTGATGGACCTCGTTTCGTATCTCGACAAGCACAACGAGGCCAATGGCGAGGACAACCGCGACGGTCACAACAACAACCAGTCGTGGAACTGCGGCGCCGAGGGGCCGACGGACGATCCGGCCATCAACGCCGCCCGCAAGCGCGACGTGCGTGCACTGCTCGCGACGCTCTTCATGTCTCGTGGCACGCCGCTGCTGCAGCAGGGCGACGAGATGGGTCGCACCCAGCAGGGCAACAACAATGCTTACGCGCAGGACAACGAGATCACCTGGGTCGACTGGGAAGGTGCCGATGGCGCGTTGGTGGATTTCGCCGCCGCCGCCTATCGCTTCCGCAAAGCGCATCCGGCTCTGACGCATGACCATTTCCTCACCGGCCAGGCCAAGAATGGCGTGCGCGACGTGACCTGGCTGCATCCAGATGGGCGGGAGATGAACGAGGGCGACTGGTCGGATGCCGGCGCCTCGGTGCTCGGCATGTGGTTGCAGACGCCGGCCGACGAGGTGCTGGTGTGGTTCAACCGTCGCATCGATCTCGTCCACGCCAAGCTGCCGCCGGGTGACTGGCAGGTGGGTTTGGTCTCCGATCCGGACTCCGCGCCGCTCTGCGAAGGGTGGGTGGTCGACCTGCCGCCGCGCTCGGTAGTGGCACTGGTCAAGGCCACCATCCCAGGCCAACAGCCGCAGGAAACGCCGGTGCAGCAGCCACAGGAAACTCCGGTGCAGGATCCGCCAGAGGGTCCCGCCCAGCCACATCCCGACCAGGTGCCCGGCAACCCGCCGCAGGAAATGCCCGACCAGAAGCCGAACGAGGGCCCCGCGGTAGAATAGGGGGCTCAGCCACCCACCATGCCTTGCATGGTCTCCCTCCCCGTAAGGCCGGAGGGAGACCTGACTTTGGGCTAAGCGAGCTACCCGATCACAAACCCCAGGCTCTCGTAGAGCCGTTGGGCGCCGCTCGGGTTATCCAGTTCGACTTTTAGCCCAACCTGCTCGTGACCGCGCGCCTTGAGGGCGGCGAAAGCGGTCAGAAGCAGCGCCTGGCCGATGCCCTTTCGCCGGTGCGTTTTCGCCACGGCGATGTCCTTGACGAAGCTCGAGGTCCAGCAGAGGGCGAAGCCCGCCATCTCACCGGATGCATCCAAGGCGACAAAGCACAAGGCTGGGTCGAATTCCTCATCGGTGCTGACTGACGTCCACCAATCGACGAAGCGGGACGGCACGCCGCCTCCGCCGCTTGCATAGGCTTCAGTCAGCAGCTTGTGAGCGGCCAAAGCGTGTCGCTCTTCGAATGAAGCGAGAACAATGCCATCCGGCCATTTTGGCGCGGGGAAGGGCGTTGTCAGAGAGCGGCGCATGAGCAGGTGCGGCTTCGTCAAGTCATTCAAGTCCCGACATTAAATTCGTTACCAAGCGTCCATATTTGGTTCATTTCCAAATGACGTAAATCTGCGCGGATCGCGCCGAAATCATTCCCTGTACCCTCCCCAAATCCGCCGGAGAGCGGGAGCGAAATCCCACCCGTCGACGCGATGTCACGCCGATGACCGCTCGCAAATCCTGCGGCCAAATCATCTGTATCGTATGGAGACTGAAATGATCCCGATGCGCAATGTATCGGCAGCCCTGCTGCTCGCTGTGATCGCCTTCAACCCGCTTGCCCAGGCTATGGCCGCTACGGCCGATAGTGCCACGGTGGTGGTCGGGATGAAGTCAGAGGCGGTGCCAGCCAGCAATCTCACCGGCATGATCGGCTCGTGGACGCAAGGCGATCTCAACTTCCTCGACAAGGCTTCGTCGGTGAAGGTGTTCGACACCCGCAGCGTCTATTCCGGCGCGGACCTGCAGAAGATCGCCAGCGCCGAAACGGCGAAGTCGACGCAGCTGGGCAAGTTCCGGGATGCAATCCGGGCAGATGCTGGGCTCAAGGCGTGGTTCGACGCCAACAAGATCGACGTCAACAAGGTGATCGCGGTCGCCGACCCCAACGGCAAGCCTGAGCTGTTCACATACTAGGGTGATGTCATGGTGACGGAGCGCCGGGCGGCAACCGCTCGGCGTTTTCCGTTTCCGCTGCTGCCAGTTTCCGGTCAGCGCAGCGCATACGGAGGGGGCTCGAAAAAAGGAGACCTTCCATGCAGTTCGCTTCAATCCGCATCGCCACCTGCGATGTTGACCGGCTCGCCCGATTCTACGAGCGTCTGACCGGCAGGACGGCAGTGCGCCCGGCACCCGTCTTTGCGGCTCTCAGCTTCGGCGCGGTGCAACTAGCCATCTCGGACGAGAAACTGATCCGGCAATTCAACGCCGGTATTGTCAGCGCCGGAGCCAACAAAGGCGCCATCGTGGAGTTTGAGGTCGCCGATGTCGATGCGGCGCGGGATCAACTCGATGCCGCGGTCGAGATCGTGATGGAGCCGGCGGATATGCCTTGGGGGAACCGCTCAATGCTGCTGCGCGACCCGGACGGCAACGCCGTCAACGTGTTCTCACGCCCCAAAAGCTGAGCTACTCCGCCGCGGCGAGCGTCGGGGTCAGTCCGCCCATCTTCTCGATGAAGCCGACGATTTCATCGATCTTCTCCCGGCGCAGGAGGTCGGCGAAAACATAGGGACGGCCCTCGCGCACCTTCCGGGTGTCCGACTCCATCACCTCAAGGCTCGCATTCACATATTGCGCGATGTCTGTGTGGGTGATGACCAGGAGGTCTGATCGGGTGATGGCCGGGCCGCCCTTACGCGGGATCTTTTCGCCCTGCGCTACCGAGATCACGTAGATGGTGATGTCGGCGAGGTCGGGCGAGAAGGTTGCGGCGAGGTTGTCGCCGCCCGACTCGATGAGGATCACGTCGAGATCGGGGAACTTCCGGTTGAGGTCGGCAATTGCAGCGAGATTGAGCGACGCGTCCTCACGGATCGCCGTATGCGGGCAGCCGCCGGTCTCGACGCCGACGATGCGATCCTCGGAGATGGCCTGCACTCGGTTGAGGATCAGCGCGTCTTCCTTGGTGTAGATGTCGTTGGTGACCACGGCCATGGAGTAGCGCTCGCGCATAGCCTTGAGCAGCATTTCGCAGAGCGTGGTCTTTCCCGACCCGACCGGGCCGCCGATGCCGACGCGAATAGGACCGTTGGGCGACTTCATGTGAGCCTCGCGATGACCAGGATGGTGAAACAGGCGGCGACGACCAGGCAAAGCGGCGAATAGTAGCGCTTGTCCAGCGTGGCGAAGGGTTCGATGGGATGGCTGGCGCGCCAGCCGGGCGTGTACCCCAGCACGCCGCGGGCGGCGAAAAGCAGCGCCATCACCACGCCAGCCAAGGTCAGCAGCATGCCGCCCGACTCCTTGTCCCCGAGCGCTGAGCCAATGCCCGCCGCGACCAGCGCGAAGACCGCGATGCCGAAGGCGCCTGCGCGTGACAGGCGCTCGACGCCAGGACGGCCATCAATAGCGTGGGCGACCAGCGCCGGGTCCCGGATCGGATAGGTGCTGCCGATGGCCCAGAGGAAATAGGCGATGGCGACGATCAGCAAAGCCAGGAACAGGATGGAGGCGGCGGCGGTGGTCATGACCGGAAGATTCTCGGTTCGAGCGTTTCATGCCGCATCTGGGCAATGTCGGTGGCGTAGGCGATCGAGCCGAGATCGGCAAGGGTGGCCGTTGCCGCAATTTTGGCCAGCGCCGCGACGCGCGGCTCCAGCGCCGCCATGACGCGGAGACCGTCGGTCTGACCGAGCGGCACGAGGCGCACGGCGACCGAGATTTGCGAATGCACCGCAGCGGTGAGGTAGGCGAGGATTGTGTCCTCGAGACCAATATTGTGGGAGTGGGCGGTGGCGCCGACGGCGATCGGGTATGGGCAGGGCTGCGGCAGGGCCAACTCTACCTGCCAGGCTTTGGCCGCGATGGCAAAGTTGTCGCCAGTGATGGTGGCTTCGGCGAGCCGCTCGCGGGCTGGGGTAAGCGCGATCGCGAGATCGGTGAGGTCCTGAAGGTCCGGTTCGCCACGCCAGGCATGTGCAACGAGGATGGCGTCCGTCTTCAGGCCACCATGGGTGAGTACGCCTTCGAGCCAGTTCTGCAAGGCGGCAGAGTCGCTTAGCGTTCCATCTGCAATCGCCGATTCAAGTCCGGCGGACCAGGCAAAGGCGCCCACCGGGAAGGCTGGCGACAGCCAGGTCAGCAGTTTTTGCAGCGCGGCGGGCTCGGTCATCGGTTGAGCAGCGCGTGGCCCTGGCTGCCGTGATCGTGCGCATAAGCGCCGTCCATAGGCGAGAAGGGTTCGACGATGTCAGTGACCTTTGCGCCCAGCCCACGCAGCATGTCGCGCAGCACGTGGTCGCGGAGGATGAGGATCCGCTCGCCGTCGACAATCTGCGCCTTGGTGTGGCGGTTGCCGATATGCCAGGCGAGTTCCATGAGATGAGCGGCGTCGCGGCCGCGGATTTCGTAGAGCTGTTCATCGGCGGCGACAATTTCGACATGGCGGCCGTCTGCCAGCTTCAGGAAGCCGTGGTGGTCGAGGGTAAGCGGGTTCGGGAAATCGACGAGGACCTCGTCGCCCTTGGAGAGCCGGATCAGGCGACGGCGCACGCGGCGCTCATCGTGGCTGAGCACGACATGATCAAAACCGGCCGCAGTCCCGGGAGGGACATAAGCGACGGCGCGGAGCGTTTCACCCATTGGTAGACACTACTCGATACTGCGAGGCTTCCCAACCTTCGGGCCACCTTAGCGGCTCAGACGCGGACGTTAAAGAGCAGCGCGATCCACAGCAGCTGATAGACCAGGTGGGTGAGCACGAGTCCGAGATGGTAGCGCCGGTCCGCGGTGCGGACGGCGATGATGCAGAGGGCGACGCCGATGGGCACCTGGATCAGGTAACCGATGCCGAGGGTGTCGAAGTAAGGTTCGCCCTTGACCAGAGTGTCGAGGATGTCGAGCACGAAGGTGAGGCCGAAAATGCCGAAGAACCAGTGTCGGCGCTTGAGGAAGAAGTCCTCGTAACCATCGTAGTCGTCGATCTTATCAGGGAAGATCAGCGCAGCGAGCAGGAACAGCGTGATGGCATAGCCGATGAGGAAGGCGAAGAGCCCGAAATTCCAGTGCTGGACGCCGTAGAGTTCGAACTCCCACCACCAGAACAGCACCAGCTCGACCAGGATCGAGAGGCCCCAGAGCAGATGGATCAGCGAGAGCTTCGCCCGCTTGGGATGCTGGATCAGGCCTGCATAGCCCATGAGCAAGCGGGTGATGCCGAGACCCACCACCATGCCCATGACGATCCGCACATGCGGAAAGAGTTCGCTGACGCTCGGCTCCAACGGCGCTCCTAGGGGGTCTGGATGTGCTCGGCGCAAGTGAGGATGGGCGCGGCGTCCTCACCCTGGCTGAGGTCGTAGAGCTCGGCGTCCGTGCCTTTGCTCCACCAGACGAGGTTCGCTGCGGCGTAGCGGGCGCCGGAGGCGGCGATCACCGAGCTCATCAGGTACGTCTGACCGTCATGCGGCACGAACGCGAGGAAGTTAGGCGCGGCGTTGATGTATTCGACATCGAAGCTCTCGGCGCCATCGCAGTCGTACCGCACGAGCTTGCGCTCAGCGTCTCCGGCGATCGAGAGCCCGAGCATAAAACTGGTCGTTTGCGCCGAAGCGGGCGTGGCGAGGGCGAGAAGGGTGAGGCAGGCGGCGGCGGTTCTCATCATCTGATCTCCGTTGGCGACGCTTGGGTCCGACTCAGACGATACCCCGCGTCGCGACGGGTAGCCAGTGAGTCAGCCTTGCCGCGACATCAGGGCAATGCTCCCGGGGATCGGGATGCCGTTCTCGAGACGAATGGGAACGTCGGTGAAGCCCGAAAGGGCGAAGCCATGGGCCTTTGCGGACTGCTCTATGTAAGGCTTGCTATGGGCGTATCGGGCGCTGGCTTGGATTGCGAAGCCGTCTCCGGGCAGCAGTTCGACAGATAGAGCGAAAAGCCCACTGGTAGGCATCGATTGAGCCAGTCCGGTAAAGAGCGCGGTAAGGTCGCCGATGTAGATGGCCGTGTCCGCGGCTATCACCAGATCGTACGGGCCGTGCCGGGTGTGCAGGAAGTCGGCAATGTCGGCGGCGAAGAGGGTCCGGTAGCGGCTCTTGCTCCGCGCCGCGTCGATCATTTTCGGTGACAGATCCACGCCATCCATGACGTCGTAGAGGCCGGCAAAGCGGTCGGCGACGAGGCCGGTGCCGCAGCCGAGATCAAGCGCGGTGCCGAAGCGGCGGCCAGGGGCGAACGCCTCAACGACTTCGCGCATGTCGTCGGGAAGCCGGTAGCCGAGGCGAGTGGTCAGGTGATGCTCGAAATAGCCGGCATAATCGTCGAACAGATCACGCACGAAGGTGTTGTTGGCACCGGTGCCCCCGAGCGCGGCGAGCATATGGGCGGCTCGGGCATTGTTCGGGGCAAGTTCAATGGCGGTCGTGAAGCTGGTCAATGCCTGCTCGCGCTCCCCCAAGTCGACCAGAGCGATGCCCAGTCCGACATGCGCGTCGGCGTTGGCCGAGTCCAGCGCCACCGCCCGCCGGTAGGCCGCCGCCGCATCCTTGGGCCGGCGCAGCACCTGCATGGTCTGGCCCAACAGGAGCGCCGCGCCGAGCGCGTAGGGTCCGTGCGGGTCGCGCGTCAGTGCGCGTTGCGCCAGGCCAGCGGCGATGTCGAAGGCGTTCGTGGCAAACGCCAACTCGGCGAGCTTGGCTTGCGCGCCCGGATGGTTCGGGTTGCGGTCCAGGATGCGCTGATAGATCGGCGCGGCCTTGTCGATCTTGCCCAGCCTGGCAAAGCGGTCCGCCGTGCGCATCGCCGCGTCGATTTCGAGGTCGCGCACATTGGCGTGCCGCGTGATCTTGTCCGCCACCATCCCCTCCGCGAGGAGGTGACTATGCGGAGCGGCGCCGGTCAGTTCAACGCGACTGACCGAGAAGTGATCAGCGGCTCAAAACAGGAAATACCGCTGAGCCATCGGCAGCACCGTGGCCGGTTCGCAGGTGAGCAGTTCGCCGTCGGCTCGGACTTCGTAGGTTTCGGGGTCCACGTCAATCTGCGGCGTTGCCGAATTGTGGATCATTGAAGCTTTGCCGATGCCGCCGCGGGTGTTTTCGACGGGCAGCATGCCCTTGGCGACGCCGAGCTGGTTCTGCAGGCCGCTCTCGTAGGCGGCTTTGGAGACGAAGGTCACCGACGAGTTGGTGCGCAACTTGCCGAATGCGGCAAACATCGGGCGGTAGTGCATGGGCTGCGGCGTCGGGATCGAGGCATTGGGATCGCCCATTGGAGCGGCCGCGATGGAGCCACCCAGCAGCACCATTTCGGGCTTCACCCCGAAGAAGGCGGGATTCCACAGCACGAGGTCGGCACGCTTGCCAACTTCAATCGAGCCGATGTGCTTGCTTAGGCCGTGTGCGATGGCCGGGTTGATGGTGTATTTGGCGATGTAGCGCTTAACGCGGAAATTGTCGTTCTCGCCTGTTTCCTGGGGCAGGCGGCCGCGCTGGCGCTTCATCTTGTCGGCGGTTTGCCAGGTGCGGATCAGCACTTCGCCGACACGGCCCATGGCCTGGCTGTCGGACGAGATGATCGAGAAAGCGCCGATGTCGTGGAGGATGTCCTCGGCCGCGATCGTCTCCTTGCGGATGCGGCTCTCGGCGAAGGCCACGTCTTCGGCGATCGATGGCGACAGATGGTGGCAGACCATCAGCATGTCGAGATGCTCGGCCAGCGTGTTCTGCGTATAGGGACGCGTCGGGTTGGTGGATGACGGGATGACGTTCGGATGCGACGCGATCTTGATGATGTCGGGCGCGTGGCCGCCGCCCGCACCCTCGGTGTGGAAGGCGTGGATGGTGCGACCCCTGATGGCAGCGATGGTGTCTTCAACAAAACCGGATTCGTTGAGTGTGTCGGTGTGGATCATCACCTGCACGTCATAGTCGTCGGCCACTGCGAGGCAGTTGTCGATGGCGGCAGGCGTGGTGCCCCAGTCTTCGTGCAGCTTCAGCGACGAGGCGCCGGCGAGGATCATCTCCTCGAGCGGGGCAGGGACCGAGGCATTGCCCTTACCGGCCAGCGCCAGGTTCATCGGAAACGCATCGAAGCTCTCGATCATCCGGTGGATGTGCCATGTGCCGGTGCAGGTCGTCGCCAGCGTGCCGTGGGCGGGGCCGGTGCCGCCGCCCAGCATCGTGGTGACGCCCGACATCAGCGCTTCCTCGATCTGCTGCGGGGCGATGAAATGGATATGCGCATCCATGCCGCCGGCGGTGAGGATGCGGCCTTCGCCGGCAATGGCCTCCGTCGCCGGGCCGATAATGATATCTACGCCCGGCTGGGTATCGGGATTGCCAGCCTTGCCGATGGCGTGAATCTTGCCGTCGCGCAGGCCCACATCGGCCTTGTAGATGCCGGTGTGGTCGACGATCAGCGCATTGGTGATGACCGTATCGACCGCTCCGCCCTTGCGGGTGATCTGGCTCTGGCCCATGCCGTCGCGGATCACCTTGCCGCCGCCGAACTTCACCTCCTCGCCATAGGTGGTGAAGTCCTTTTCCACCTCGATGAAGAGCTCGGTGTCGGCGAGGCGGACCCGGTCGCCGACCGTCGGACCATACATGTCGGCATAGGTGGATCGGGCAATTCTGGCGGGCATCGGGGACTCTTTTCGGTGAGCGTATCTGCCCTATTTCAATCGCCTAATTTTGAGGCTGTCCAGCGAAATGGCGCAGATTCATGCAGCTTCACATAGCGGCATATATGAGCAGGAAATTCAAATTTGCCGCGGTGGCAGTCAGTCCTAGCGCTCCCACTGTCGTGCAGCTTTGGGAGGCTGATTTGAAGAGCTTGGTTGTCGGCGTGCTACTGGGCGCGCTTGGTCTTGCCGGTGGGGCAGCGGCGGCGTCGGTCGAGCGCGGAGACTATTTGGTCAATTCGATTATGGCTTGCGGTTCATGCCACACGCCGATCGGGCCGACGGGCTTTGTCGCGGAGCTGGCGCTCGCCGGGCGGCTGGTCGAAAAGAACGACCAGTTCACCGCGGTGGCGGCGAACATTACTCCGGCCGGCCGCGTCAAGGACTGGACGGACGAACAACTCGCCAAGGCGATCCGCGAGGGCATTCGCCCGGATGGGTCGGTGATCGGGCCGCCGATGCCGTTCGAGGTCTACAAGGCCGTCTCCGACGACGACCTGCAGTCCATTGTGGCCTATCTCCGCACCGTACCAGCGGTGGAGAACGATCCTGGCGCGTCCGCTTACAACGTCCCGCTGCCGCCAGCCTATGGTCCGCCGGTGACCGCGGTCGCCGCCGTACCGGAAGGGGTTACCGTCGAGTACGGCGCTTACCTTTCAAATGCCCTCGGGCACTGCACCGTCTGCCACACCAAGATGGAGGGCGGCATTGCTCAGTTCGAAACGCTGCTTGGTGCCGGCGGCAATGCGTTCCATGGGCCATGGGGTATGGTGGTTTCGGCCAATATCACGCCCTACGCACTGGCAGACTACACGGACGCGCAGATCGCAACCATGATCACCAAGGGCGAGCGGCCGGACGGCAGCAAGCTCACCGGCCCGATGGCGTTCCCATTCTATGCCAGGATGAAGGCGGACGACGTGCAGGCCATCGTGACCTATCTGCGCTCGCTGCCGGCGATCCCAACGCCTTGAGTCACCTGGCTGATCATCCGCGAGCTCAGTTGGCCTTTGGTTCGCGGTTATTGCGATAAACCAGGATCGTGGTGTCGATCAGTTGATCGAGCAGCATGCCGCCGGCCTGGATTTCCTTGTCGTCCTGGGTGAAAGCGATCAGCGAGATCGCCAACACCTGGATGACATAGGCCTTTTTGCGGTCGCCTTCCTTGTACTGCCGGTTGCCTTCCTTCTCGAAGTCGCTGAGCAGCTGGGCGTACGTCTGCTGCGCCATCGAACGCCGGAACTCGGACCAGGTCTGCTTGCCGGACTTTTCGGCGATCTCGCAGGCCAGGCTGCCGAGCAGCCACATGGCTTCCTTGTCCTTGCTGCCGTTTTCCTGCAGGTCCATGAGCACAGCCGCGAAACGCTGCTTGAACTCTTCTTCCTTGGTCGCCATCGTCTTTTCCCGATTTGATAGCTGCCAGTCGCATTGAAGATGCCCGGAGCGCAAGCCTGAACTTCTGGGACCCCAAAGCCATGCTCCGTCCCGCCGCCCTGTGCCTTGTTCTGCTCGCACTGCTAGCCGTGCCAGCATCGGCGCAATACGTGATGGACGTGGCCAACCTCGCGCGCGGCATCGGGATGGCCGATTTCCGGTCGCACGACTTCGACAACCTCGCGGACGCGCAAAGGGTTTATGTAACGCGCGTGTCGCAGCTCGGCGGCATCAAACGGCAGGGTGCGATGCTCGATCGGGCGATCGCCTCGAGCCGGGGGGCGCTGGAGTTTCTCAGGGCCATGGTGGCACAGAACCGGGAGGCCATGCGGGCACTGCGCGTCCATGGTGAAGCGCTTGAGGACGTGGTCTTCCTCACGACCACCAATGATGGCTCAGCCATGCTCTATGTGGATGATCAATAAAGCAAATCCCGTGGGTGCCAATCTCACGCAACCATCGCCGCGACGAGGCGTTGCGATCATGCAGAGTGGCGCTCTCGCCCGCACCTTCTGGGTGCTGGCCATGGTGCGGACCGGATGCGAAAGCGTCCGGTCTGCTCCTGTTCGGAGCTAGAGTTTCCCCATCACCTTCTGCTGGAACCCGAAGACCTCGCGCTTGCCAGACAGCGGCACGAGCCGGACTTCGCGCTTCTGGCCTGGTTCAAAGCGCACGGCCGTGCCTGCGGCAATATCGAGGCGCATGCCGCGCGCCTTGGCCCGATCGAAGCTCAGCGCGTTATTGGTCTCGAAGAAATGGTAGTGGGAGCCGACCTGGATCGGCCGGTCGCCGGTGTTGGCCACTTCCAGCGTGACCTGCTCGGCACCGGCATTGAGTTCGATCTCGCCGGCTTTGGTGATGACTTCGCCGGGGATCAGGCGGCGATTTTCGCTGCGCAGCAGCTTGTCGGCTTCGCTCATCGAAAGCTCCTCAGCGGATCGGTTCGTGGACGGTGACCAGCTTGGTGCCGTCGGGGAAGGTGGCTTCCACCTGGACGTCGTGGATCATTTCCGGGATGCCCTCCATCACCTGGTCGCGCCTGATGACATGCGCGCCGGCCTCCATCAGGTCAGCGACGGATCGGCCGTCGCGGGCGCCCTCGACGACGAAGTCCGTGATGAGCGCGATCGCCTCGGGATGGTTGAGCTTCACGCCGCGCTCGAGCCGCTTGCGCGCGACGATCGCCGCCATTGCGATCAGCAGTTTGTCCTTTTCGCGGGGCGTCAGGTTCATGTCGTTTCCCTAGAGATGCCAGAGGCGCGGCAGCGTGCCGGCGCCCGAGAGTTCAGCGATAATGGGCCCGATGATTTTCCGAAGCGCAAGCCCGGATTCGGCGATCGCGCGGACGATCAGGCGATCTCCAATCAGGCTCGCTCCTGCGCGTCCTTGGAGCAGAGCGCGGACCGGCTCGAGCTTGCGCTCGGCACGAGGGCCGACCAGCAGCACCGTGGCGAAGGCGAGGGCGCCGTCGAGAAGAGAAAGGCTGTCGCGCTCCATCGGATCGGCGGAGAGCAGGGTGGCTTCGGCATGCACCAGCCGGCCATTGCGGCGTATGCGCCAATTGTCCCGCAGGGTAGCGCTACGAGCAGCTTCGCCCATCGCCTCACGGCCAAGGAGCACTGCTTCCACGGCGCAGAACGAGGCGCCGTCCGCAAGATCGACATCCAGCGTCCGGTCGAGCTTTCCGCCTTCGAAGAGGATGGTCTCCTGCGGCAGCCAATCGAGCTGCGCGCCGGTACCTACGGTGAGGCTATTGCGGACGCGGGCGTCGTCGCCGAGCGAGCGGTAGACGCGCTCGCAGGCCTGGGTGGTGAGGACGACGCGACTACCTGGCGCCGCCTCGGCGGACCAGCCCACATCGTCGCCGCCAGTGAGGCCGCCGGCGGTGTTGATGAGCACCGCCTGAAGCGATTTGTCATGCGTATGCGGCAGCCGGATCTTGGCGCAGCCTTCCTGGAACAGCGTTCCGATGCGCGTGGTGTCGCCATCGGCTAGCGCCGTCAGCCGCCCTTCGCCGCGGGCGCGCTGCAGCCGGGGAATGGCCTCCACGGCCGACATCAAACCATCAGATGGCGGCGAACGTCGGGAAGGTCGAGGTCGCTCGCAGGGCCCGAATGCATGATTTCACCGCGATCCATGATGTAGATGTCGTCGGCGATCTCACGGCAGAAGTCCAGATACTGCTCGACCAAGAGTATGGTCATGCCCTTTTCGTCGCGCAGGAACTGCAGAGCGCGACCGATGTCCTTGATGATCGACGGCTGGATGCCCTCGGTGGGTTCGTCGAGTACCAGCACTCTGGGTCGCGTTACCAGCGCGCGGCCGATGGCCAGCTGCTGCTGCTGGCCGCCCGACAGATCGCCGCCGCGGCGGCCGAGCATGGATTTGAGCACCGGGAAAAGGTCGAAGATGAAGGCCGGGATATTCTTGTCCGGCCCCTTCAGGCCAGCATAGCCGGTCTCAAGGTTTTCCTTGACCGTCAGCAGCGGAAAGATTTCGCGGCCCTGCGGCACATAGCCGATGCCCATGCGGGCGCGCTTGTAGGGCGGTGCCTTCTTGAGCACTTCGTTGTCGAAGACGATCTCACCAGAGGAGACGTTGTTGATGCCGGTGACTGCTCGAAGCGTCGAGCTCTTGCCGACGCCGTTGCGGCCGAGCACGGCGGTGATGCGATTAGGCTTGCACTCCACACTGATGCCGCGCAACGCCTGCGCTGCGCCATAGTGGAGGTCGATCGACTTGATGGAGAGTGCGGTCATCGACCCAGGTACCTTTCAATGACGATCGGGTTGGCGCTGACCTGATCAAGCGAGCCCTCGGCCAGCACCGTGCCTTCGGCCAAGCAGGTGACGCGGGTGCCAAGGGCGCGGACAAAGCTCATGTCGTGCTCGACAACGACGACCGAGCGGGTCTGGGCGATCTCCTTGAGCAGCTTGGCTGTCTCTTCGGTCTCGCTGTCGGTCATGCCGGCGACGGGCTCGTCGACCAGCAGGAGCTTTGGGTCCTGCGCCAGCAGCATGCCGATCTCGAGCCACTGCTTCTGGCCGTGGCTAAGGCCGGCGGCGAGTTCCCCCTTGCGGCCAGAGAGGCGGATGGTTTCGAGGATCTGCTCGATCCGCGCCGTGTCGTCGTTGGCAGCCACATAGGTCAGCGCAGCGAAGACGTTGCGCGGCTTTTTGAGCGCCAGTTCGAGATTGTCCCAGACGGTATGGCTCTCGAACACGGTGGGCTTCTGGAATTTCCGGCCGATGCCGAGATTGGCGATCGTCGCCTCGTCGAGCTTGGTGAGGTCGGTGCGGCCATCGAACAGCACTTCGCCGTCATCGGGGCGAGTCTTGCCGGTGATGATGTCCATCATGGTGGTCTTGCCGGCGCCGTTGGGCCCGATGATCGCCAGCATCTCATTGGGATGGACGATGATCGAGAGGGCGTTCAGCGCCTTGAAACCGTCGAAGGAGACGGAGACGCCGTTGAGGTAGAGCATGGTCCCGGACTTGTCGGTCATTCGGCGGGCTCCGGGGACTGCTTCATGGTCGCTGGATCCTTGCCCGCCTCGGCGGCGGCGCTGAGCTTGTCGAGGGCAGTGGAGTTCTTCTTGGCCGTACCGTTACGGATCTGGGCGACGAGGCCAACGATGCCCTTGGGCAGGAAGAGGGTCACGACGACGAAGAGACCGCCGAGCGCGAAGAGCCAGTATTCGGGCAGGGCGCTGGTGAAGAGGGTCTTGCCGAAATTGACCAGCAGGGCGCCGATGATCGGCCCGAGAATGGTGCCGCGGCCGCCGACGGCGACCCAGATCACGGCCTCGATGGAGTTCTCCGGAGCGAACTCGCCGGGGTTGATTATGCCGACTTGGGGGACATAGAGGGCCCCAGCAATGCCGGCCATCACCGCCGAGACGGTGAAGGCAAAAAGCTTCACGTTCTCAGGGCGCCAGCCGAGGAACCGGGTGCGGCTTTCGGCATCGCGGACGGCCACCATCACCTTGCCGAGCTTGCTGTTGACGATCATGGAGCAGACCAGAACGGCGACGGCGAGCAGCAGGGCAGAGAGGGCGAAGAGGGTGGAGCGAGTGGTGGCGGCCTGGACGTTGAAGCCGAGGATATCCTTGAAGTCCGTTAAGCCGTTATTGCCGCCGAAGCCAAAGTCGTTTCGGAAGAAAGCAAGCAACAGTGCGAAGGTCATGGCTTGCGTGATGATGGACAAATAGACGCCGGTAACGCGGCTTCTGAACGCAAACCAACCGAAGATGAACGCCAGAAGCCCGGGCACGAGCACAACCATGAGCATGGCGAACCAGAACATGTCGAAGCCCATCCAGTACCAGGGCAGTTCCTTCCAGTTGAGGAACACCATGAAGTCCGGAAGGATCGGATTGGCGTAGACGCCGCGCGAGCCGATCTGGCGCATCAGGTACATGCCCATGGCGTAGCCGCCGAGCGCGAAGAAGGCGCCGTGGCCCAGCGAGAGGATGCCGCAGTAGCCCCAGACCAGGTCGAGGCTCAGCGCCAGGATGGCGTAGCAGAGATATTTGCCAAAGAGGGTGACGACATAGGTCGGCACGTGCCCGAACTGGCCGGGCGGGATCAGCAGATTGCCGACCGGTACGGCAATGGCGACAAGGACCAGGATCGCGACGATCCAGATGGCCTTCCTGTCGAGGGCGCGAAACAGCATCTGGGTGATCATTGTTCGACGGCCCGACCCTTGAGTGCGAAGAGGCCGCGCGGGCGGCGCTGGATGAAGAGGATGATGAGGACGAGGATGAGGATCTTGGCGACCACGGCGCCCGCATAGGGTTCGAGGAACTTGTTGGCGACGCCGATCGAGAGTGCGCCCACCAGCGTGCCCCAGAGATTACCGACGCCGCCGAAGACCACGACCATGAAACTGTCGATGATGTAGTTCTGCCCGAGGTTCGGGGACACATTGTCGATCTGGCTCAGCGCCACGCCGGCGAGGCCCGCGATGCCCGACCCCAGGCCAAAGGTCATGGCGTCGACGAAGGGGGTGCGGATACCCATCGAACTCGCCATGCGGCGATTTTGCGTAACGGCGCGCATCTGCAGGCCCAGCGGCGTGCGCTTCAAGACCGCCAGCAAGGCGAGGAAGACCGCGATGGCGAAAAGCACGATCCAGAAACGGTTCCAGGTGATCTGCAGCCCGCCCAGTTCGAACGAGCCCGACATCCAGGTGGGATTGCCGACCTCGCGATTGGTGGGTCCGAAAATCGTGCGCACCGCCTGCTGTAGGATGAGCGAGATGCCCCAGGTGGCAAGCAGGGTTTCGAGGGCGCGGCCATAGAGCCAGCGGATCACTCCGCGCTCGATGGCGATGCCGACTAGGGCGGTGATGAGGAAGGCGAGGGGCAGGGCGAAGGCCAGCGACCAATCGAAAAGCCCGGGAAAGTTCTGGCGGATGACTTCCTGCACCACAAAAGTGGTGTAGGCGCCGATCATCACCATCTCGCCATGCGCCATGTTGATGACGCCCATCACGCCGAAGGTGATGGCAAGGCCGATGGCGGCAAGCAGCAGCACGGAGCCCAGCGAGATGCCGTACCAGACATTCTGCGCTACGCCCCAGACCGCCTGCGTCTGGTTGAGGGCGTCGATGGCCGACTGGATACTGGCCTTGAGGTCATCGGGCGCGCCGGCCAGCGCGGCTGTCAGCACGGTAATCGAGTCGCGTCCCCCGCGGGCCTTGAGGTTTTCAACGGCGGCGATCTTCTCGGCGACGGGGGCATCGGTCTTGAGGATGATGGCGGCGCGGGCGGTCTCCATCACGGTCTTCACGGATGGATCGGTCTCGGCTGCAATCGCGCCGTCGAGGAGTTCGAGATTATCCGGGTTGGCGTCGCGCAGCACCGACTGGGCGGCGCTCAGCCGAGTGGCGCGATCGTCCGACAGCAGGGTCATCTGACCGATGATGGTGCGCAGGCCGCGGCGGAGGCCGTTGTTGACCTTGACCTTGTCGAGGTCGCTCGAGGCGAACTCGCCCACTGCTGCGCCGGTCACGGGATCGGTTGCGGCCTGGCCCGAGAGGAAGACCACTTTGCCGGTGGCCTTGAGCGCATAGAGGTTGCCGTCGAGCAGGGTCTGGATCACCGGCACGGCGCGCGGATCGCCGGTGGCGGCGAGTGCCTTGGCGGCTGCCTCGCGGTCCTTGAAGCTGCCCGGCACGAGCGCATCGACCAGCGCGCTCAAAGCCGCGTCGTCGGTCTGGGCGAAAGCGGGCTGCGACAGCAGCGGGGTCGCGAGGAGGGCAAGGAGGAGCGCAAGGAGCTGGAGGAGGGGCTTCGCGTTCATCGTTGGCCTCGGCAGGTTCGTCGGGGGTAGAAGCGAAGGCGGCGGACCGCCTTCGCTGAAGGTGCGTGAAAGCGTGGCTTACATGGCGCCGGCGCCGCAGACCTTGGTCTCGGTGTTGTAGTTGCCGCAGTTGATGGGGGCGGTCCAATCCGCCTCGATCATCTTGGATTCCGGCAGGAAGTCGGACCAGGCATCGCCCGGGACGAGGTCGGATTCAGACACGACTTCGAACTGGCCGTCGGCCTGAATTTCACCAATCAGCACCGGCTTGGTGATGTGGTGGTTGGGGAGCATCTTGGCGATGCCGCCGGTCAGGTTCGGGGTTTCGAGGCCGATGATGGCGTCGAGTACCTTGTCGGTGTCGGTGGTGCCGGCCTTTTCGACCGCCTGGACCCAGAGGTTGAAGCCGATGACGTGTGCTTCCATCGGGTCGTTGGTCACGCGCTCGGGGTTGCCGATGAATTCGCGCCACGACTTGATGAACTCGGCGTTTTCGGGGGTATCGACGGACTGGAAGTAGTTCCAGGCAGCGAGGTGACCCACGAGCGGCGCGGTGTCGAAGCCGGCGAGTTCTTCTTCACCCACGGAGAAGGCGACGACCGGGATGTCCTCGGCCTTGATGCCCTGGTTGGCGAGTTCCTTGTAGAACGGCACATTGGCGTCGCCGTTGATGGTCGAGACCACGGCGGTCTTCTTGCCGGCCGAGCCAAAGGCCTTGATGTCGGAGACGATGGTCTGCCAGTCGGAGTGACCGAAGGGCGTGTAGTTGATCATGATGTCTTCAGCGGCCACGCCCTTGTCCTTGAGGTACTGCTCGAGGATCTTGTTGGTGGTCTGCGGATAGACGTAGTCGGTGCCGGCGAGGACCCAGCGCTCGACGCCTTCTTCGTTCATCAGGTAGTCGACGGCCGGGATGGCCTGCTGGTTCGGAGCGGCGCCGGTGTAGAACACGTTGCGCTCGGACTCCTCGCCTTCGTACTGCACGGGGTAGAAGAGGATCGAGTTGAGTTCCTTAAAGACCGGCAGCACCGACTTGCGGGACACCGAGGTCCAGCAGCCGAACACAGCCGCGACCTTGTTGACGTCGATGAGCTCGCGCGCCTTTTCGGCGAACAGCGGCCAGTCGGAGGCGGGGTCGACGACCACGGCTTCGAGCTGCTTGCCGAGGAGACCGCCCTTCTTGTTCTGCTGGTCGATCAGGAACAGCATGGTGTCTTTCAGGGTCGTTTCCGAGATCGCCATCGTGCCCGACAGCGAGTGGAGAATGCCGCCCTTGATCGTTTCCTGAGACATAGCGGGCACGACTGCGCCCAGAGTCATCGCCACCCCGAGGCCGATGCCGGCCATCATGCGATTTAGCCCTGTCATATTTACCTCCGACAGTTTGGTTGTTTGCACCGCCGAGGTAATTGCAAAGCCCGTGCCAGCCCCTTTGAGCGTGCCTCAAGCCCTTGATCCCGCTGCAGTATGGGCGGGCAGTGGCGCCACTGGAACCAAGTGCCGATTAGTAAATGTGGCAGAAGGGTGCCAGTTCTCTGGGCAGAGGCATTAGGGTTTGCTTAAGATTTGAGCAGTCGCCTCGTATGCCCCGAAAGGCAGCACGATTTGCGGGCTCGGCATACAGTTCTTCGCGCGCGTGACGCGCGCGAAAGCTTACGCTACCATCGGGCTACCGGAGTTCGCTTCGGCAGAGGTTGTTTGCACCAACACCTCGGCCCCGTGCCTGAAACATGGCGCGGGGCTCAGCATTTGTGGCCAATCAAGTGATGCAACCATAGCGCATGGCCTCCGTTCTCGCCCCTGACCTATCAGGGGAAGACATGCGCCGCACATTGATCCTGGCTCTCGCTCTGTTCTCCACTGCGCCAGTAATGGGGCAGGGACTATCGCTGACCAATGACAGTGGCTCGCCGGCGATCGAAGGCAGCGGCGATTCGAGCACCACGATCTCGGGGCTGGGTGACTCTGTGTCGGTTACGTTGGGTGGAGAAGGCTCGACAGGCGTCTATACCAACAGCGGCTCGGTTCAGACCGATGGGACCATCGGCGCCAGCATCGGCGACACCGAACTGTTCTCCGTCGGCGGTTCCAGCGGCACACAACTCCCGGTCTTCAACCTTGATCCTGATGGCAACGGTCTGATCAGCGAGAACGAGCGCGTTGCAGCCCAGGCGTTTGCAGCCGGCGCCGTGAACGGGTCAGGCGAATGCGATGGCCTTATCGTCACCGCCAGCAGCGCCGAGCAAATCGCAGCGGTGGATGCGGGCTCGCAGATTTCACTCTCTATGGTTTGCGCCGATCCGAGCGGCCTGACCTCGGCGCAGCGCGCGGCGATCGCGGCCAACTCCGCGCTGATGGATCGGCTAGCCGCTGCGGGCTATGGCCTGGGCGACGTCGCCGGCATTGTGCTCGATGCTGAAGGCCGCGGCACGCTCTACCTCTCGGCCAGCTAAGCCAGCTTCCTCCCAGGACTTATACCCATTACCGCCGCGTCCAACGCTGCTCGGCGCCTCTGTCGTCATTTTTCCGAGACATGACGCCGAATCAGCTGCTTATCACGAAGTGTTTAGATCGAGAATTAAGTGGGTTGGGCGAGGAACTGAGTGTGTAACGGCGGGTTAACCATACGAACCGGCAAACGCAGGTTCACCATAACCAGCGTCGAAACCCACCAGCGTCGAACCCCAAGAATCCTTCGGAGAAGAATAATGAAACCGACCCATGGTCTTTCGATCATTGCCCTCGTGGCTGCCATTGCCACCCCGGCTTTTGCTGAAGACAGCACCTCGCTGAGCGGCACTCTCAACAACACCGTCGACAGCGTCCAAGGCACGGTCGGCGATGTCGTAGGCGGCGTGGAAAACTCCGTCAGTGGGACGACCGGCGATGCCTCGTCGGACGTCGATACCGGCGACGTGACCGGCTCGATCGGTGACGCGACGAACAATGTCGGCGACGTCGGCTCGGTCGGCGACATCGGCTCGTTCGGCGACTTCCTCAACGAGCTCAATGCTGGCAATCTCGATAACGTCGGCGACGTGAGCGATGTGGCCGATCTTGGCGACGTCCAGGTCGTTGATGTCCAGGATGCGTTCTCGGATTTCGACACCAACGCCTTTAACGACGCCCTCTCCGGCAACTCCACCGACATCGCCGCACTGCAGGATGCCATCAGCGGAAATTCCGCTCTTAACGACCTGCTGAACGGGAACAATGTCTCGGTCAGCGACGTTGTTGGCATCGATAACAATCAGGACGGATCGCTGATCATCTACACCAACAGCGAAGACTAACCGTCAGGAATTTGGCCCGCGCTCGTGGCGCGAAGCCAAACGATCGGTGGACGCTTGCAAGGGCTGACGCTCCCTTGTGGGTGAACCCGAAGGGACGCGGGGCCTCGGCCTCGCGTCTTTTTTTGACTTGTGGTCAAATAGCTGGGTCCTTTGTTTCAGTGACGGTTCGTGACAGTCAAATAAAAATTAGTCTGTTCATATAGAGAGTCTGCAAACCAGAGATTCCACAGGTCGGAAACACTCTCCGCTAAGCATCATTTGCTCCACGACCGCCCCGATCGTCGGGGCAGCAATCAGGAGATGCAAATGCGGAAGAGCATTGTTCTTTCTGGCGTGGCGCTCTCGGCGCTGATGCTGGGCATGGCGCCGGCCGGTGCAATATCCCTCAATATTGGTGGTGACGGCGGTCTCGTCTCGATCGACAGCGGCAGTTCGGGCTCCGGTGACGCAAGCGGTGGCTCGAGCGGCGACAGTTCGGGCGGCAGTTCGGGCGGATCCACTGACAACACCTCGACCGGCGGCCGCTTGCTCAATCTCAATCGTCCGCTACTGGACCTATCCGGTGATGCCGATGCAGACGCCGCAGTCGAGGTCGATCTGGGGATCGGCAGCGGCAGTGACGAGGGCGGCAGTGTCCTCGGAAGTGACGGCGTCGTGGATCTGGATACCGGGGGCGACGACGGCGTAATCGTCGATCTCTTCGGCGAGGAAGGTGCCATCGCTGATGTGGAACTCGGCGTCACCGGTGAAGGCGAGGGTGGCCTCGATCTCGGTGGCGAGAATGGCATCGCCACGATCGATACCGACGGACAGGACGGCATCATTCTCGATCTCTTCGGAGAGAGCGGCACCGTTGCTGATGTGGAACTGCCGCTCGGCGGCGATGGGGACGACCTGGGCGGTGGCGAAGGCCTGGCCGATGTCGACACCGGCGGTACCGACGGCATCAACGTCGATCTTCTCGGCGAAGATGCTCCGATTGCCGATGTCGAGCTCGGCCTCGATGGCGACGCCGGCCTGTTGCAGCGCGGTGCTGCGGCCGGGGTCGGCGACGACGAGGTCCTGGCCGTCAATGGCGACGGCGGTGCCGATGTTAACGTCAATCTGCTCGACGGCAGCACTGATGGGCCGGACGCCAGCGTGGCGCTGGGCGACACGAACGTGGCAATCGACCTCTTCGGCCCGGATGTCGATGAGACCGAGACTGGATCGGTCACGCCCGGCAATGGTGGCACCGGCGGCGCAGGCGGCAGTGGTGGAGCCGGTGGCTCCGGCGACGTGGCCGATACAGGTGACGGCGATGGCGACGCCGGCACGGGCGGCCCCGGCACAGCCGGTCCCGGAACGGTGACACCTGCCCCGGGCGGCAACGGCACCGTCCGGCCCCAGCCTGTGCGTCCTGCCGCCTCCGGCCGTGTCGCCAGTGTGACGACAACCGGCGCCACGAGCTGCTTCTCGCCCGACCAGGGGCAAATCGCCCACCTCCTCGGCCGCAACAGCTACAGCGCCGAAGTGACCGCAAAGTTCGAAGAAGCCGATACCTTCAAGCTGGTGCCGATCAATCTCTGCGCCGATGCAAAGGCGCGGGTCGAGGCGGCATTGGCTTCGGATGCCAATATCGGCGCCCTGCATTCGGCCATCGCGGCCGATGCCGAGATCACCGCGGCATTGGAGCCGAGCTACTCGCCGGAGGATGTTCTGGCTGCCGACCAGTCGGGCGAAGACCTGACGGTCTATGTCTACTGAGGCCTGATCCGGTCTCAGCACACTCGAGGGCGCGGCCTAGGGATGGGCTGCGCCTTCGTCTTGTCTTGAACGGGGTCAGAAACGGAAGCGGAGGTAGCCGCTGACCTCGGCTGTTGCCGGGCCGAAGACGTCGAGGGTCGGGGCGGTGTGGACGTTGGAGACGGAGTGCTGGGTCTTGAGCGTGGGGTAGTAGCCGGAGGAGACGTTGGCATCGATGCCGGCGAGCCAGCCATCCTTGCCGACGCTGAGGCCGCCACCGATTTTGAGTGTGGGCACCCAATCACTGACGTCGTAGGTGTTGGTGCTGGCTGTTACTCCGGCGCCGCCGACCGAAGCCGTCGCGCGGTATCGGTGCATGTCAAAGCCAGCCGTAGCGCTCGCATGGGCGCCGATCATCAAGTCACTACCGGGCATCTGCATGCTCTTGTCAGTGATGTCGTCAGGACGTCTCATGTCCAAGAGTCCGGCGCCTGACGGGCTGTCGTCCCGCTTCGGCCTGACGGAGGCCGAGGCCGCCGTGCTGGCGGCATTGGTCGAAGGCCTCACGCCTGCCGAGATCGCGACGCGCAAGGGTGTTTCGCTGACGACCGTGCGCACGCATATCGCCCGGCTACATCTCAAATTCGGTACGACGCGCACGCTCGATGTCGTGCGCATCGCGCTCAATGCTGCACATGATGCGGGGTAGGGGCTACTCCGCCGGTACCGGCGCCGCCTCTTCGACCCGATCCGCTTCCGCCAGCTCGCGCTGCAGTCGGGCTTCTTCTTCGTGCTTTGGTTTGGAGAACCGGGCAAGGAAGAGATAGGCGACAGGGGTCAGGAACAGGGTCGCGATTGCCGCGAAGGCGAGGCCGCCGACCATGACCCAGCCGAGCGCCGCACGGGATTCGGCCCCGGCGCCGGAGCCGAGGATCAGCGGCATGCCACCGATGATGGTGGCGATCATGGTCATCATCACCGGCCGCAGGCGGACATTGGCCGAGTTCTCGATCGCCTCGCGGACGCTCTGGCCGCGGTCGCGTAACTGGTTGGCAAACTCGACGATCAGAATGCCATTCTTCGCCATGATGCCGACCACCAGGATCAGCCCGATCTGGCTGTAGACATTGAGCGACACGCCGGTGACTACCAGCGCATAAATGGCGCAGGCCAGGCCGAAGGGCACCGTGGCCATCACGATGATGGCGCTCCAGACGCTCTCGAACTGGGCCGCCAATACCAGGAGGATCACCACCAATGCAAAGCCGAAGGTGATGATCAGGCCCTGGTTGGAGTCACCGATGGTCTGAGCTTCCGCCAGCGGGATGATACCGGTGCCTTCGGGCAGCAGCGGCTGGGCGATCTGGACCGCCTGGCTATAGGCGTCGCCGATGGCAAAGCCGTCGCTGAGCGCGGCTGTCACCGTGACGGCGCGGCGCTGGCCTTCGCGGCCGAGCGAGGGGGCGATTGGCGCTTCTGTCAGCGTGGCAATGGTCGACATCGGCACATAGCGGCCGTCGCTGGTCTTGATGAATATGGACTCGAGGTCGCCGGGGTCGTTGACCGGACTGGAGGTCGAGAGCATGCGCACCGAATAGCTCTCGTCGTTGATGAAGACGGTGCCGACATCCGAGCCATCGATCATCGCCTGCATGGTGGTGCCCAGGCCGTTGATGTCGATGCCCAGGCTTGCCGCCTTCTCGCGATCGACAGTCAGCGTCATCTGCGGCTGGGTGGTCTCGTAGTTGACCGAGACACGGCCCCATTTGGGGTCTCCGTCCATCACCGCCTTGACCTGGTTGGCGATGCCGGCCAGCCGCTGGTAGTCGTTGCCGACCAGCGCGAACTGCAGGCCCGAGCCGCCGCCGCGGATGCCCAGCGAATTGCCCTGATTGATGTTGGCCCGGACGCCCGGCACGTTGACCAGCATCTGCTGGATTTCGGCGGCAATCTGTTGCTGGGTCCGTTCGCGCTCCTGCCAGGGTGCCAGCGTCAGCACGATGAAGCCGGAGGACGTGTTGGAGCCGAAGCCCGAGATCGAGAAGATGCTCGTGGCCTCGCCGCTGGCTCGGTAGGGCTGCAGCATATCCTCGATCTTCTGCATTTGCGTGCGGGTGAAATCGAGGCTCACAGTGTTCGGCGCCGAGACGCGGATGGAGACGGCGGCGCGGTCCTCTGCTGGCGTCAGTTCCTGACGGATGGTGCCGAAGACGAGCCAGGCCGAAGCGGCAAAGAGCAGGGCGATGACGACCACGACGAGCGGGTAGTTGAGCGTGACCCGCAGCAGCCTGGCGTAGACCCCGGCGAGCAGACCGCCAAAGCGCTGGATGAGGTTGGGTTTGCTCTCGGTGTGTGGTTTCAGCAGGCGCGAGGCCAGCATCGGCGCCAGCGAGAGTGCCACCACGGCCGAGAGGCCGACCGAGATAGCGAGGGTGAAGCCGAACTCGCGGAACAGGCGCCCGGTCTGGCCGGGGAGGAACGAGATCGGCACGAACACGGCGGCGAGCGTCACCGTGGTAGCGATCACCGCGAAGAACACTTCCTGCGTGCCCAGCACGGCAGCAGCGCGCGGTCCCAGACCCATGGAACGCCGCCGCATGATGTTCTCTAGCACCACGATGGCGTCGTCCACGACCAGGCCGGTCGCCAGCACGATGGCGAGCAGGGTCAGGATATTGAGCGAAAAGCCCATGGAATAGATGCCGGCGACGGTGCCGATCAGCGCCACCGGCAGGGTCAGCGCCGGGATCAGTGTCGCCCGCCAGTCGAGCAGGAACAGGAAGATGATGGCGATGACGCTGGCCACCGCGATCATCAGCGAGATCTCCACCTCGTGGATGGCGCCGGAGATGAAGACTGAATCGTCCGAGGAGACGCGGACATCGACGCCAGGCGGGATCGAACCCTTGAGACCTTCGATGGCTTGATGCACGTTCTCGGAGATCTGCACCGCGTTCGACTGCGCCTGCGGCACGATACCCAGGCCGATGCCCGATTGGCCGTTGGTGCGCAGGCCGGAGTTCGACGAGCCGGCGCCGAATACCACCGAGGCGACGTCGCCAAGCTTGATCCTGTCGCGGATCACAAGTTCCTGCATCTCCTCGGGCGTATTGACCTCGGCGACGGCGCGGATGGCGATGTTCTGGTTGGTGCCGTTGAGCGAGCCGGCGGGGCTATCAAAGCCGATGGTGGAGAGCGCGTTGCGCACATCGGCGACGGTGAGCCCCAGGCTCGCGAGCTTCACCTGATCGACGTCGACCTGGAAGACGTTCTGCTGCTGGCCGTTGATCTGCACGTCGGCGACCCCCGGCACGGCGGCGAGGCGCTCGGCGATCACGTCTTCGGCTAAAGCGGAAAGGTCGCCCTTGGACATGCTATCGGACGTGACCGAGAGCTGCATGATGGCCGAGGCGTTGGAATCGGCCTTGATGATGGTGGGTGTCTCGGCGCCGTCGGGCAGGCGATTGGCGATGCGGCTCAGCGCGTCCCGAACGTCGGAGGTGGCGTTGTCGAGATTGGTGCCGTCAGCAAAGCTCAGCGACACGCGACTCTGGCCATAGGAAGAGCTCGAAGAGATCGAAGCGACGCCCTGTACGCGGGCGACGACGCCCTCGACTTCGGCGGTGATTTCACGATCGACGGTCTCGGCCGAGGCGCCGGGGAAGCTGGTGTTGACCGAGAGGGTGGGGCGCTCGACGCTGGGCAGTTCGCGCACCTCGACGCCGAAGAAGGCGGCAAGACCGGCGACGATGATCAGCGCATTGATCACCACAGCGAGCACTGGCCGGCGGACGAAGAGCGACGCGATCTGGCCGCCCCGTTCGTTCTGCGACTGGATGGACATCAGAGCGCACTCCCCGGCTGAGTCTGGGCCGGGCGGCGGCCGGCGTCGCCGGTCCAGCCCGCGTCAGCAACCGGTTCGTCGAGTAGGCGCACGGTGGCCCCTTCACTCAACTGCTGTACGCCCTGCACCACGACCTGGTCGCCTGCCGCAAGGTCACCCTCGACCAGCACGCCGTCGGAATTGCGCTGGATGATGGTAACGGCGACGCGCTGCACCTTGCCCTCGGCATACTTCCAGAGATAGGCACCGTCGGAGGACCACTGCACCGAGAGCGGATCGACGGTGGGGAACTCCTCGCCAGGGAAACTCATCGACACCGAAAAGCTCATGCCGGGGCGGAGCTTGCCATTGGCGTTCTCGATCCGCGCCTGCACCTTCAGCGTGCGGCTTGCCGGATCGATGCGGTTATCGACCGCGCTGACTTCGCCGGTGATCTGCTCGCCGGGCAGAGCGACGGCGCTGGCCGTCACCGGCATCCCGGTCGTTATCATCGAGGCGTAGCGCTCAGGCACCCAGAAGCTGACGATGATGTGCGAGGTGTCCTCGATGGTGGTCACCACGCTCTGCGCGCCGACCTGGTTGCCGGCGCTGACCTGGAACAGGCCGACTGTACCGCCAATGGGCGAGGTGATGGTGCGGCGTTCGAGCGCCAATGCAGCATTGCGGGTTTCCAGCGCTGCATTGGTGGCGGCGAGTTGCGCGGCATTGAGTTGCACCGTGGTGGCGGAGCTGGCCTTGGCTAGTTCCTGCGTGCGCTGGAGCGCGGCGTCGGCGTCCTGCTGGGCAATGGTGGCGCGCTCGAAGGCGATACCCTCGGCCTCGGCGTCCAGCTTGCCGATGGTGGTGCCGGCCTCGATGACCTGGCCGGGATCGACGAGCAGTTCGGTCAGCGTGCCGCTGGCCGGCGCCATCACCGTTACCGACTGGGCGGCAGCGCCTTCACCGATGGCGGTGAGCTTGTCGTTGATGGTGCCTGTGGTGACGGCGGCAGTGACGACCACCATGGTCTGGTTGCGTCCGCCGAAACCGCCGCGTCCGCCGCCCTGACCGCCGGGACGCTGACCAGCCTGCGGTCCGCCGCCCGGCCCGCCCTGACGCTGTCCGCCGGCAGCCGGCGTTGATGCCTCCTGGGTGGGCGCTGCGGTGACGGGGAGGGTGATCCCGACACGGGCAAGCATCTCGGGGGCACCTGGGACAAAGAAGACATAGGCAGCGGCAGCAGCCACGACAACGATGACGGAGATCAGGAGCTGCTTCAGCACCGGCGATGCACCCATATGGAAATCAGAGGACCGAAGTCGCGCGAGGTGCTTCGGCAACGCAAATGTAGCATTCGTCCGCCCCTTCGCACGTTACAATGCCGTAAGCATCACGGAGATTTTTACGCGTGGCGCCAGACGATTGCGCGGCCGTTAGGCACTCGGCCGAAGCATCGTGATCAGAATATAGGCATCTGCGACATTTGCACCCATTCTAGGCAAAAGACGCTTGCGCGGCCGTGATAATCGGGCTTGGAATGGTCGCGGTGCAAACAATCGGGACTATTCCAATGCTCAACCGCAGACTGTTCGCGGCCGGGGCGGCCATGCTCGCCACCGGGTTCTTCATGACATCAGCTGCCTCGGCGCAGACGGCGATCAAATTCACGCTCGACTGGAAGTTCGAAGGGCCGGCCGCCGGCTTCTTCCTCGCCCTGCAGAAGGGCTACTTCAAGGACGAGGGGCTGGACGTCACGATCGATACCGGCAACGGTTCGGTCGAAGCCATCCCGCGCGTTGCCACTGGCGCATATCAGATGGGCTTTGGCGACATCAATTCGGTCATCAAGTTCCTCGATGAAGATCCGGCGCAGAAGGTCAAGGCCGTGATGATGGTCTATGACAAGCCGGTGTTCTCGATCGTCGGCCGCAAGTCGCTCGGCATCACCGAGGACCCTAAGTCGGTCGAGGGCAAGAAGTTGGGGGCTCCGCCGCCGGATGGCGCTTTCGCACAATGGGCGGCATTCAAGTCCGTCGCCGGCATCGACGACAGCGCCATCACCATCGAGAATATCGGCTTTCCGGTGCGCGAGCCGATGCTCGCCAAGGGCGAGGTCGATGCCGTCTTCGGCTTTGCCTTCTCGGTGATCCTCAACCTCAAGGCACAAGGGACGCCGGCCGACGATATCGTTCCGATCCTCTTCGCCGACCACGGGCTCGAGCTCTACGGCAACTCGGTGCTGGTCAACGAGGATTTTGCCGAGGCCAATCCGGCTGCGGTCAAAGGCTTCCTCAAGGCACTGGCCAAGGGTTTTGCGGATGCCGTCGCCGATCCGGCTGCCGGTGCCGCCGCGGTGATCGCCGTCAACGAGACACTCGACCCCGCTCTCGAGCAGGAGCGCCTGCAGATGGCGATCGATATGAACATCAAGACGCCCTACGTGGTGGAGAACGGGATGGGCGGTGTTGATATGGCCAAGCTGGCCGCGTCGATCGAGACGCTGAAAGTTTCGATGGGCCTCAAAGGCACGGTGACGGCGGAAGACGTCTTTGACCCGCAATACCTGCCGGCCAAGGAAGAGCGGAGGCTGCCGTAACAGGGGGCAGCGGTCGGGTGGCGGATGGTGCATCCCTGCCGCCCGACCATTTCTTGAGGATCCGCCACCTCGTGGTTCGGCACGCTCACCACGAGTGGCATCAGCTTGCTGGCCCCTGGTGAGCTTATTGAATTATGAGGCGTGGCACGGAGACACGATGTCCCTCGTCACCATCGAAAATGTCGACATGCGCTATGGCGGGGCCGGGGGCACGCTGGCGGTGCAGGGGCTCGACATCAAGGTCGAGCGCGGCGAGTTTGTCGCCGTGGTCGGGCCGTCGGGCTGCGGCAAGTCTACGCTGATGAAGCTTGTCACCGGGCTGCACATTCCGCAGCAGGGAGTCGTCACGGTCGCCGGAAACCATGTGACCAAGCCGGTTTCCATCGTCGGCATGGCGTTCCAGAACCCCACCATGCTGCCCTGGCGCACCACTCTCGACAATGTGCTGCTGCCGCTGGAGATCGTCGAACGCCATCGCAAGCGGTTGCGGCGCGAGCGCTTCGACTACGTCCGCAAGGCCGAGGCGCTCTTGGCGACCGTCGGCCTCAAGGGGTTTGGCGACAAGTTTCCATGGCAGCTCTCGGGCGGCATGCAGCAGCGGGCCAATCTCTGCCGGGCGCTGATCCACGAGCCGGAGCTGCTGATGCTCGACGAGCCGTTCGGAGCGCTCGATGCCTTCACCCGCGAGGAACTCTGGTGCGTGATCCGCGACCTGCACGCGGCACAGGACGTCACCATCATGCTGGTGACGCACGACCTCCGAGAAGCGGTGTTCCTTGCCGACCGCATCTTTGTGATGAGCGCGCGTCCTGGCCGTGTCATCGCCGAGCACCGCGTGGACTTCGCCCGCCCGCGCGACCTCAAGGTCATGTACGAGCCGGCCTTCAACGACAAGGTGCAGGAATTGCGCAACCAGATCGCCGAAGCCCGGGTGATTGCATGAGCGACATTACCGTCCGCAGCCAGCCCCGCACCGAAATTCGCATCCCATGGATCCGGCTGGCGCCGTGGCTCTACACTGTCGCGCTCTTCGCCGTGTGGGAGATCGCGGTCCGTGTTTCGGGTATCTCGCACACCATCCTGCCGGCACCGAGCCGCATCTTCGAGGCCATCGTCCAGTATTGGGGCCCAATCCAGCGCAACTCGCTGCAGACGCTGTTCACCACTCTGGTGGGTTTCGGCATCGCGGTGGTGGCGGGCCTCGCCATCGGGCTCTTCATCGGCTGGTCGAAGACGATCTATGCCGGGCTCTATCCGCTGATGATCGGCTTTAACGCCATCCCCAAAGTGGCGCTGGTGCCGATCCTTGTCATTTGGTTCGGCATCGGCACGGTGCCGGCGGTGCTGACCGCGTTCCTGATCTCGTTCTTCCCCATCGTCGTCAACGTCGCCACCGGGCTCGCGACCATCGAGCCCGAGACTGAGGACGTGCTGCGCGCCCTGGGGGCGAAGAAGCTCGACATCATGCTCAAGGTCGGCATCCCGCGCTCGATGCCGTATTTCTTTGGCTCGCTCAAGGTGGCGATCACGCTCGCATTCGTTGGGTCGGTGGTTAGCGAGACCGTCGCCTCCAACAATGGGCTGGGGCAGATGATGAGCCAGGCGCAGAGCCAGTTCAACGTACCGCTGGTCTTTGCCGGCCTCATCATGCTCGCCGTCGAGGGCATTGCCATGTACGCGATCATGGCCTGGATCGAGAAACGCTCGACCAAGTGGGCCCATCGCTCGACGATGTCGAACTAGGTCGGCTGCTCCACCGCCTCGAGCCGCTCGGCCAGCCAGTCGTGGCCGCCCATTCGGGCGTGGGTGATGGCGTCGTTGCCCTGGACGTTGTGCTTGCGCGGATTGGCGCCGAACAGCACGAGGAGTGCCGCTATGGCACCATCGCCATGCTGGGCGGCGACGTGGAGCGGGGTGAAACCGTCGGCCTGTTGTTGGTCGGCATCGGCGCCGGCGCGCAGAAGCTTTTCGACCATGGCGACGTTGCGCCGGGCCGTCGCTGCATGGATGGCGGCGACCTTCTGGGCATTCTGCGCCGGCGCGTTGACGTCGGAGGTTACGGGCAGCAACAGCTCGAAGATGTCATCGCGGCCGAAAAAGGCGCTGAGCGCGAGAGGGGCAAAGCCGTCGGCGGACAGCGCGTTCGCGTCCCAACCAGCGGTCAGTGCCTCTCGGACCCTGTCGGTATCGCCGATAATGATGGCGTCGTGCGGATCGAGCTCGGCAAGGCGTGCCCGGATCAGCTCAGCCGTCTCGGGCCTGCCGACATAAAAGGACCAGGCGAGCAGCGATGCGCCCGAATTGTTGCGCGATCCGGCGAGCGCCGGATCGGCATCGAGGGCGCCGGCCAGTTCATCGAGTTTGCCTTGGGCGAGAAGATCGAAAACGTCCATCGGTCCCTCCCTCGCGCACGAGACTAGCACGTGGCGCGAGGGGCCGGGAGGTGCTTACGAGGAGCCTTCGATGACGCCACAGGCGAAGCGGTCGCCGGAATTGCCGGACGGATCGGTCTTGTAGTCGTCCGGATCGGCATGCAAGACCAGCGCTGCGCCATCCGTATCCATCAGCTGCGCCAGCGTGACGTTGGGGTTGTGCAGGTCCACCGCGACCTTGCCGTCATCATCGGCCGTGACGTTCATCAGGTCGCCGGCATGCGGACCTTCGGGGTTCTCGGTGCCGTGCTTGTTGTCGCCCGGCTCGAAGTGCGCGCCGGCGCTTTCGAACTTTGCCGCCGCGTCGCAGGTGCCGGTCTCATGGATGTGGAAGCCGTGCTCGCCATTGGGCACGCCAGTCAGCTCGCCGGAGACGTGCACGCCGCCATCGGCATCCATCACTTGAAGGGTGCCGAGATTGGTTCCTGACTGGTCCAATAGCGTCGCCGTGGCTGCGCCGTCCTGTGCCGTTGCTGGAAATGCGAGCAGCGCCAGCGCCGCGGTGATCAGAGCAAGTTTCGACATTGAGGTCCTCCTTGGTTGTGGAGGCAACGTGGGGGCAGGGCGTGTGTTCCGTCACGCCCGGCGCACGGCACTGGGAGGGCTGTCGTTAAAGCGACCCCAGGCGCGCCGCAACTGCCGGCTGGAGCCGAAGCCTGCGCGTTCGGCGACGTGCTCCATGTCGAGCCGGGTCTCGGTCAGCAATTGCTGCGCCAGCGCGACGCGGAGCTTGTTGAGATAGTCCGGGATGCTCATGCCGGTGTGGTCGTTGAACAGGCGCGACAGGTGCCGCGGGCTGGCGATGGCGATGCGGGCGAGACTCTCCAGCGACCAGTCGCGCGCCGGGTCGGCGGTAATGGCGTCCTGCACGCGGTGGATGGCAGGGTGGATGTGATTGCGGCCTTCGAGCCAGGGCGATAGCTGCGGATCGGTGCCGGCGCGGCGGTGATAGACGACGAGGTAGCGCGCCACGGCCGCGGCGGTCGCCGGGCTGGTCAACTGCCCGACGATATGGAGCATCAGGTCGATGCCGGCGGTGATGCCGGCACTGGTATAGCGTTCGCCGTCTTCGACATAGAGCCGGTTCTCCAGCACCTTTGCGGTTGGTGCGGTTTGCTGCAGCAGGTCGCAGTCGGTGTGGTGCGTGGTGCAGGCGACGCCGTCGAGCAGCCCGGCCCGCGCCGCCAGCAGTGCGCCCGAGCAGATGGAGACGAGCCGCACGCCCGGCATCACGACCCGATTGAGCCAATCGACGACCTCGTCCGCGCCGGCGCCCTCCGGGTCGAGCGGGTGGCCCGCCTGCGTCGGCTGTTCGGCATGACCCGAGAGCACGATCATCGCGTCCGGCTCGATGGCTTCGGGCAGCGACTCGATACCCGTGACACACAGCCCGATCGAGGTGGTGACCTCGGGCAGGGCGCCGACATAGCGGACGTCGAAGCGAATCTCGTCCTGCAACTGGTTGGCGCCGCGCAGTGCTTCCACCGGCCCCGCCACGTCGAGCAGCAGGGTGCGTGCCGGCAGCACGACATAAGTGGGGATCCTGCGCGGCAGCGTACTCATGCGGCGGCGGCCTTCGGCGCACCGGCCAGGGCTTCGGCAATGGTGCAGACACGCGCGAAGCGGCCATCCAACACCGCGGCGGTGCGGGCCTTGAGCTCGTCGACCGTCCAGGTTTTCCCGGTCGCGTCGGTCAGCGGCATGGTGTGGGTGGCTTCGGTGACATAGTCCACCTGCCAGCCCAGATCGGAGCCGTGCCGGGTGGTCGTCTCGCAGCACTGCTCGGTTCGGATGCCCGACACCACCAGCCGGCGGATGCCGTTCTCGACGAGGAAGACTTCGAGCGGCGTGCCGACAAAGGCCGAGTGCCGGAACTTGATAAACTCCAGGTCGGGGTTGTCGAGCTCGAGTTCGGCCAATGGCTTCACGAAGCCGGAGGCGAGCGAGAAGATGCCCTCGGGCTCCGCGTGCAGAACCCGGACGATCTTCCAGCCCTTCGCCTTGGCGCCATCGATCAGCGCCTGCTGATTGCGCAGGTACGTCGGGCTCTCGACCTCCTGCCAGTTCGCCCGCTGGCGAAAACTTTCCTGGGCGTCGATGACGAGCAAGGCGGTATCGGACATTTTCGGTCACTCCGTGAATTGATTGTGTCCCGAAACTACCCGTCCTGTCGATGCGGTCGAGGCCGATAGTGGACGGGGAGCGGACAGAAAAGGACACGCCGCTTACGCTATATATCACCGCTATAGACTCCATCTTATAGCAGTGCTATACAATCGGCATGGATACACGTGATGCACTTGTGGCTGCGGCTCTGAAAGTTCTCGAGCAAGGAGGGGAAGCACAGTTCTCCACCCGTGCCGTCTGCGCCATCGCCGAGGTGACCGCGCCGACGCTCTACCATCACTTCGGCAATGCCGACGGGTTGCTCAGCGCCGCCATTGCCGAGGCGTTCGCCGACTTCCTCAGGAGCAAGATCGCCGCGCAGACGTCGCCCGACCCGGTGGTGGCGCTCCGCGAAGGCTGGGACGACTACGTGCGGTTCGCCGCGGCGCGTCCGCGTCTCTACGTGGCAATGATGAGCCGGTTCTTGCAGGGCGCGGAAATTCCTGCGGCGAAGCAGGCATCCGAATTGCTGCTCGAACGGGTCCGCGCCATAGCGGCAGCAGGGCGCTTGGCAGTCGGCGTCGAAGCCGCCGCTGACCATGTCTGGGCCGCCGTGAACGCAGCCTCGCTCCTCTATGTGACGGCGGCGCAGCGTGGCGTTCAGCCGCCCGATCCATCCGTCATCGCCGACATAGGCGAGCGGACCATGCAGTCCATCCTGAACCCCTAAACAGGACCCACAGCCATGAGAATTCTTGTTACCGGGGGCTCCGGCTTCCTCGGCACGCGCCTTGTTGCCCAATTGCTGGCGAGTGGACACGACGTGCTGGCACTGGCGCGCTCTTCCGCCGCTCAGCGCAAGCTTTCCGCCATGGGCGCATTACCCGTCCCCGGCGACCTCAACGGCGAGCGGCTCAGCCTGCCGGCGGTCGATGCCGTTGTGCACGCGGCGGCCCACTTCCACTTCGCGGGGCCACGAGCGCCGTACTTCCGGATCAATGTCGATGGCACCAAGGCGCTGCTTGATGCCGCGGACAAAGCAGGGGCGAAGACGTTCGTCTATGTCAGCGCGGCCGGGATCGTCATGGATGACCGTGGCTCGCCGGTACGCCGGGCCGACGAAAGTGCGCCGACGCAACCACGGAGCTTTTCGCCTTATCTCGCCAGCAAGGCGCAGGCCGAGGCAGCGGTACTGGCCGCAAACCGACCGGGCTTCCGCACCATTGCGTTGCGGCCGCCGGGCATCTGGGGACCGGGCGACATGTGGAGTCGCGAACTGCCCAAGGCCATCGCTTCCCGTCAGTTCGGCTTCATCGAACGTGGCGAGTACGCTTATTCCACCTGCCATGTCGACAATCTGATCGAAGCCATCGGGTGCGCGTTGGAAAGCGGCACTGGCGGTCGCGCCTATTTCGTCAACGACCAGGAAACACTGACCTTCCGCGACTTCGTCCGTATGATCGCCGGGCTCGAAAACCTTTCGATCGACAAGCTCCCGTCGATGCCTTACGGCGCCGCGTTTTTCGTCGGGCGGATGCTGGAAGGCGTGTGGGCGCCGCTGCGTCGCCCAGGCGATCCGCCGCTGTCGCGATCCATGGTCAGGATGATCGGCCGCGAGTTTACCACCAGCGATGCCGCGGCGCGGCGCGAGCTGGGCTATGTCGGCGGGGTGTCCATCGCGGAGGGGCTGCGGCGCTACAAGGCCAAAGAACTCGCCACCGCGTGACCGTCCGTCGAGATATGCTATCCTCCCGGCAAGAGGATACCCATGACCATCGACGAAAAGCCCCGCATTGTCGGCGGCGGCGCCAAGAAACTGCTCTATACGGTCGAGACGATCCGCAAGATCGGAGTCGGCAAAGCCGCCAAAGCCCTTACCGCCAAGAACACCTGCAAGGCCTGTGCCTACGGCATGGGCGGGCAGAAGGGCGGGATGACCAACGAGCTGGGTGAATTCCCCTCGGTCTGCAACAAGTCGGTGCAGGCGCAGTCGACCGATATCCAGCCGGGCATTCCGCACGAGGCCTTCGAGCATCCCCTGAGCGACCTGCAGCAGTTGACCGGCCGCGAGATGGAAAAACTCGGGCGGCTCAACACGCCGCTCTTCAAGCCCGCCGGCGCCGACCGCTACATGCCGATCTCATGGGATTTCGCCTTGGCGCATGCGGCCGAGAAGATCGGCGCCGCATCACCCAACCGCACTTTCTTCTATTCTTCCGGCCGCTCGTCGAACGAGGCCGGCTTCGTGTTCCAGCTGCTGGCGCGCGCCTTCGGCACGAACAACGTCAATAACTGCTCCTACTATTGCCACCAGGCGACCAGCGAAGGCCTCGCAACCACCATCGGCAAAGGCACGTCGAGCGTCGAGCTGGCCGATCTCACCGGAGCGGACTGCATCTTCGTGATCGGCGCCAACCCCTCGTCGAACCACCCGCGCTTCATCCACATGCTCAAAGGCTGCCGCGATCGCGGCGGCGACGTCATCGTCATCAACCCGGCGAAGGAGCCGGGGCTGGTGAAGTTCGCGGTGCCGAAAAGCCCCGGCTCGCTGCTCTCGGGCGGCACCGAGATCGCATCAGACTATCTGCAGCCGAAGATCGGCTCGGATATCGCGCTCTTCAAAGGTCTGATGAAGGCGGTGCTGGCGCTCGGTGCCGAGGACAAGGCGTTTATCGCCGCGCATTGCTCAGACTATGACGCTTTCCGCGCCGACATCGAGGCGCTGAGCTGGGACGAGATCACCGCTGCCTGCGGGGTGTCGCGCGCCGATATCGAGCGCGTCGCCGGGCGCTATGCCGAGCGGCAGAACGTCGTCTTTGCCTGGGGCATGGGCATGACCCATCACCTGCACGGCGTCGCCAATGTCGAGGCCATCGCCAACTTGGCGTTGCTGCGGGGCATGGCCGGCAAGCGCTTTGCCGGACTCCTTCCGCTGCGCGGCCATTCCAACGTCCAGGGCATCGGTACGATCGGCGTCAAACCCGTCGTGTCCGAGCAGGTGTTTGCCGCGATGGAAGCGGCGTTTGGAATCACCCTGCCGCGCGAAAAAGGCTTCGATACCATGGCGGCCCTCGAAGCGGCCGAACGTGGCGAGGTCGATGCCGCGGTGATCATGGGCGGCAATCTCTGGGGCGCGACGCCCGACACCGAGTTCGCCTCTCGGGCGATGGGCGCGATCGGTTTCAAGCTCTTCCTCACCACCACGCTCAACCGCGGCCATGTGCATGGGCTGGGCGAGGGCGAGAGCATGATCCTGCCGGTGACGGCCCGCGACGAGGAATGGTCGCCGACCACGCAGGAATCGATGTTCAACTTCGTTCGCCTCTCCGATGGCGGAATCGAGCGGCTCGACAATGTGCGGCCCGAAACGGTCATACTTTCCGATCTGGCACAGCGCCTGCTGCCGGGCTCGAAGATCCCGTTCGAGGGATTCAAGCAACACAGCCAAGTGCGCGAAGCGATTGCGAAAATCGTCCCCGGCATGGAAGAGCTGGCGGATATCGACGTGGCCAAGCGCGAGTTCCACATCAAGCATCGCGTGCTGCATACGCCGGAGTTCGGCACGCCCGACGGCAAGGCGCACTTCGTAGTGACCCCGACACCTCAGCCCACCCGCGAACTCATGTTGGCGACCGTGCGCAGCGAGGGGCAGTTCAACACCATCATCTACGAAGAGCACGATACCTACCGCAACGGCGCCGGGCGTGACGCAATCTTCCTCAACCGCGACGACATGCGCGCTTTCGGCGTCAGCGAGGGCCAGCGCATCGCCATCGCGTCGGAGACCGGCCGCTACGAGGGCAGGGCGACGAGCTTCGACCTGCCGCAAGGCTCGGCGCTCGCTTACTTTCCAGAGGCCAATGTGCTGGTCGGCACTGCCGTCGATCCTCGCTCGAAGACTCCAGCGTTCAAATCGGTACCGGTGCGGATCGTCGCCTGAGCGGACGGGATTGCCGCAGCCTGCAACTCCGCTAAGCTAGCGCGGGGCTCGGGGCAGGGCAGATGACTGAGGATAAGCAAGGGGCGGAGACGCCGCAGGTGGA
>JAEZKB010000021.1 GCA_023415605.1 Pseudomonadota bacterium | reverse complement strand
GCCGAAGGCTGGTGGAGGGGGCGCTGGGCACCACTAGCCACACCCGCCCTGCCCGGCTAAAGAGTGCCCCATGACCGACGACCTGCCCAATCCAGACCTCGATCTCGAAGCCGGACGGCTGATGTTTGCGCGGCCCTTCAACTTCGTGAAGGGCTGCGTTCGCATCGCCGACTTGCCACCGGCCGACCGGCACGAGGTGGCGTTTGCGGGCCGCTCGAATGTGGGCAAGTCGTCGCTCATCAATGCCCTGACCGGGCGGGTGAACCTGGCGCGCACCTCGAACACGCCAGGACGCACGCAGGAACTCAACGTCTTCGAGGCCGATGACGCGCCACTGCGGATCGTCGACATGCCCGGCTACGGCTTTGCGCAGGCGCCCAAGCCGAAGGTCGAAGCCTGGACGCGGCTGATCCATTCCTATCTGACCGGCCGCCCAAACCTGAGGCGCGTCTATGTGCTGGTCGATGGGCGGCACGGGCCCAAAGCCAATTACCTCACGGTGATTAACGAACTCGACCGCGCCGCGGTGAGCAACCAGGTGGTGCTGACCAAGGGCGACAAGCTCCTGCAGCGCGACCTCGACAAGGTGATCGCCGCCACCAAGGCCGCGATCGCCAAGCGGCCCGCCGCGCATCCCGACCTGATCGTCACCTCGAGCGAGACCAAGTTCGGCATCGACACGCTGCGGGCCGAGATCGAGAAGATCGTGCGGACCTGAACGGCTAGCAGCGCGAGTCGCAAGGAGCCGGCGCCATCGCTGTCTTGCTGGATGGATCTTCCTGGCCGCTGCCGCCTGAACTGCCTGACCCGCCCGAACTACTGTTCGAACTGGTCCAGCTGGCGCGATCGCCAGCGGTGCCACCGCCGTTGTCGTTGCCCGGTAGCGAGGCGCCATCGATGGCGCTGATCCCGCTGTCGCCATTGCTACTGCTGCCGCCGGAGGGACGCGTGTGACTTCCCTTGGGTCCGCCGTCGCCCGGGATGGCGCTGTCGTCGGTGAGCGCGGTGTTGCCGCCCGAACCAGGTCCGCTGCCGGAGGGCAGCCCGTCGCCGCCGCCGCTGCCGCGGCGGTTGGCTTGTTCCACACCGCGCACATGGACCCAGCCGTCGAGCTGGCCGTAATAGACATGGCACCATTGTTTGGTGTTGCACTCGCGCAGATCGACGAGACTGCCCGCCGAGATGTGCGCCAGTTCGGTGAAACTGTCGCCCGGCCCCTCGCGGAGACTCATGGCGGCGGATGTCACGGCCTTGCCGGCGAGAGCCGGCGTGGCCGCAAGTGCGAGCAGCAGAATAGCGCCCAGCGGCGCGCGGAAACAAAGTCCTGTCACGGCAAATCCTCCAGTTGCCCCCGGCGACCAAGGCTGGCGCAGCCCACATGGTCAGTCTTGGGCGCAGCGCCACACGGGCGCGGACGGAGCGCGCCTTGGCCGATTTCGCGGCACGGAGGGCTGTGGCACAGTGCTGATCAGGGGCCTCGGAGCCGGGCACAATGGACAGCGACGTAGCGATCTTTCGCGCCACGACATCGGGGCTTTCGGGCCGGACGGCGCTGGATGGATTCCGTGAGCATTTCGGCCGCACCATTCTCAAGCTCGAGATGATGCCGATCGAAGGCCATGCGCTCGAATGCGATGTGGCGATCCGCGCCTTGCCTGAAGTGGCCGTCGCCACCGGGCGGCTGTCGCCGATGCGCAACCACCATCCGGAGACGCTGGGCGATGACAGCCTGGTGCTCGCAGTGCTGCAGCAGGGTCATGCCGAGTTCCGTCGTCGCGGCAGCGTTGCGCAGGTCGGTGCTGGCGAGGCGGTGCTGACCGCCGGCGAGGATGCCGGCACCTTCACCGGGTTCACGGCGACGCGCCTCGCCAATATCCGGCTCAAGCGGCAGCGGCTGGCGACGCATGTTGTCGACCCCTATGCCGCCGTCGGGCTCTCGACCAGCAATTATGCGCTGCGTCTCCTGATGGGCTATGCCGATGTGCTCGGCGATGCGGGCGTGACCATGACGCTTGAGGGCCGGCGGGTGATCACCGAGAACATCTACGACCTCGTGGCGCTGGCCATCGGCGGGGTGCATGACGCGCGGGCGCATCTGCGAGGTGTGCGGGCGGCGCGGCTGCACGCGCTCAAGGCCGACATCCACCGGCGGTTGGGGCAGCACGATCTCTCCATCACCGAGCTGGCCAAGCGGCACGGCATTTCGGGCAGCTATGCGCGCCGGCTGTTTGCCGAGGCGGGCACGTCCTTCGCCGATTTCGTGCTGGAACAGCGGCTACTGCTGGCATACCGGCATCTGACCGACGCTGCGCAGTCGCACCGCACCATAAGCGCCATCGCCTACGATGTCGGCTTCGGCGATCTCTCCTATTTCAACCGCCGCTTTCGCCAACGCTACGGCATGACGCCGAGCGATGCCCGCGCGGGTGGGCGGTAGGGGCCCACCTAGGCCGTAATCCGCGCCAAGGTTGGCTCGAGGATAGCGGCGAAGAGAGCGGGGTTATTCTGGGCGCGGGCGGAGAGCATGGCGCCGTGAACGGTGGCCATGAAGATTTCGGCTTCCGCTTCGACAGCGGCGGAGAGCACGAGTGTGCCGTCCGCTGTGCCCCGGGTCATCGCAGACGCCAGCCAGGACGAAAGCGAGCGGAAGAAGGCGGTGACCTCCGCGGCGACCTCGCGGGGCAGGACCGGAAGTTCGCTCGCCAACTGGGCGCAGACGCAAAAGGGGAGGCTGGCGTCGGCAATGCAGCGGGCCCACATGCCGGCATAGGCTTCCAGCATCGCGCGCGCATTGGGCGCAGATGCCGAGAGGCCGGCCAGGCCCGCTTCGGCTTCGGCGCGGTATTGCGACACGAGGGTGCGGACGAGATCCACCTTGCCGGGGAAGTGGTGGTGGATGCTGGCCTTGCGGATGCCCACGACAGCGGAAATGTCGGCATAGCTGAAGCCATTGTAGCCGCCGGCAATGACGAACTGCCGCGCCGAGGCGAGGATCTGGTCGGAGGTGGTGGCCGGGTTACTCATGCGAGTTGCCTACCTTCTAGTAGGGTTGGGGTCAACCGTAGGAAGTCAGCAGCTTGGGCCTCCATCAACCTCGTTGACTCCGGTTTGTCTACCTACTAGTAGATAGACGATCTTGTGGAGACAGACAATGACGAACTCGACCTCAACCCAACCTGATCTTAGCTCTGGCGACGACTGGCTCAGAACCTACTATTTCCTGCGAGCGGCGGTTTCGATCGCCTGGATCGCGCTCGTTTTCCTCGTCGGGCGCAGCAATGCCGGCGTGGCGGCTATCCTGCTGGTCGCCTATCCGGCCTGGGACGCACTGGCGAACTATCTCGATGCGCAGCGCAATGGCGGACTGCGCGTTAATGTCAGCCAGATGCTGAACCTCGTGGTCAGTGTCATCACCGCGGTGGCGGTCGGCATCGCGCTGGGCATCAGCCTCAATGCGGTGTTCGTGGTGTTCGGCGCCTGGGCGATCCTGTCGGGTCTGTTCCAGTTGGTCACGGCGGTACGCCGCTGGCGGACGGCGGGCGCGCAGTGGGTGATGGTGCTCAGCGGTGCGCAGTCGGCGCTGGCCGGCGCGTTTTTCGTAGTAATGGCGCTCGGGCCGACTGCGCCCGATATCGCGGCGATTGCTGGTTACGCCGGGTTCGGCGCCTTCTACTTCCTCGTCTCGGCCATCTGGCTGACGGTGAAGTTGGCACGCCAGCGCGCCGCCGCTACAACCTGACGCACAAGCCACCGAGGACGAACGCATGACCGATATTGCAGCCGTGACGACCCGCCGGTTCGACGCCATCATCATCGGAGCCGGACAGGCGGGACCGCCGATGGCGGGGCGGCTGCACGAGGCAGGGATGCGTGTCGCCATCATCGAGCGACACCTCGTGGGCGGCACCTGCGTCAACACCGGCTGCAAGCCGACCAAGACGCTGGTGGCCAGCGCCTATGCGGCGCACACGGCCCGCCGCGGCGCCGACTACGGGTTCTCGCGCGGCGCAGTGACCATCGACATGCCGAAGGTGGCGGCGCGGGCGCGCAAGGTGATCATGGACTCGCGCAAGGGCAACGAGGACTGGCTGGGCGGCATGGACAAGGTCGAGCTGATCCGGGGCCATGCCCGCTTCACCGGTCCCGATACTGTCGCTGTGAATGGCGAGGTGCTGACCGCGCCGCGCATCTTCATTAATGTGGGCGGCCGCGCCACGGTGCCGGACTTTTCGGGGATCGACGAGGTGCCGTTCCTCACCAATAGCGGCATTGTCGGGCTCGAAGAGGTGCCGAGACATCTCGTCGTCATCGGCGGCAGCTATATCGGGCTCGAATTCGCGCAGATGTACCGGCGCTTCGGCGCCGAGGTCACCATCGTCGAGCGCTCGGACCGGCTGATCGCGCGGGAGGACCCGGATATCTCGCAGGCGGTACGCGAGATCCTCGAAGCCGAGGGAATCACCGTGCGGACGGGCGCGGACTGCATCGGCTTTGCCAAGCACGAGGAGGGCGTTTCGGTGTCGGTTGAGTGCAAGACCGACCCGTCGCCGGTCATCGGCAGCCACGTGCTGGTCGCCACCGGACGGCGGCCGAATACCGACGACCTTGGGCTCGAGGCAGCCGGCGTGGAAGTCGATAAGCGCGGCTATATCGTGGTCGACGACCAGTTGCAGACCACCACGCCGGGTATCTGGGCGCTGGGCGACTGCAACGGCCGCGGCGCCTTTACGCACACGGCGTACAATGACTTCGAGATCGTCACGGCGAACCTGCTCGATGGCGAGGACCGCAAGGTGAGCGATCGGATCACCGGCTATGCACTTTACATCGACCCGCCGCTGGGCCGCGTCGGCATGACCGAGGTGGAGGCGGCCAAGACCGGCCGTGCGCTGCTCCACTCCACCCGGTCGATGACGCGAGTCGGCCGTGCCGTGGAAAAGGGCGAGACGCAGGGCTTCATGAAGATCATCGCCGATGCGGAGACCAAGCGCATTCTTGGCGCGGCAATCCTGGGCACCGGCGGCGACGAAGTGATTCATGGCATTCTCGACATGATGAATGCCGATCAGCCCATCGACGTGCTGCGCTGGGCGGTGCCGATCCACCCCACCGTCTCGGAGTTGATCCCGACGGTGCTGCTCGACCTCAAGCCAGCGGGCTGAGCTCCTGCTCTGACGTTCGCACACGGAGGCAGATTGCCGCGACGGTGAACTTGCCCTACCCGATGCTTGCCGGAGGATGCTATCGCTAGCGGCACCAGCGGGAGGATTGATGCCAGACGGACTATTGCTGACCATACTTGCCGCCCTGCCCTTCCTGGGCATGTTTGCTGCTCCCTTCCTGCCGCAGCAGCACGCCCGCAACGCGGCGGCAGCATTGGCGGGCCTGGTCGCATTGATCGGTCTGGCGATCGTCATCTGGCTTTTCCCGGAGATCGCGGCCGGCGGCGCGTTTCGGCACGAGATTGCCTGGCTACCCGACCTCGGCCTCAACCTGGTATTCCGCCTCAACGGCCTCTCGTGGCTCTTCGCAGTCATGATCACCGGCATCGGGTTCCTCGTGGTGCTCTATGCGCGCTACTACATGCAGCCCGACGAGCCGGTGGCGCGCTTCTTCGCGCTGTTCCTGGGGTTCATGGGGTCGATGCTGGGCATCGTGCTCTCTGGCAACCTGGTGCAGCTGGTGCTGTTCTGGGAGCTTACGAGCGTCTTCTCATTCCTGTTGATCGGCTATTGGCACGCCTCGTCGAACGCTCGCGACGGTGCCCGAATGGCCCTGATCATCACCGGGACGGGCGGCTTGGCGCTGTTCCTGGGCATGCTGGTGATCGGACACATCGTGGGCAGCTTCGATGTGGATATCGTGCTCGGCTCGGGCGAGTTGATCCGCAACCACCCGCTCTATCTCACCGCGCTGCTGCTGGTGCTGGTCGGTGCCTTCACCAAGAGCGCGCAGTTTCCGTTTCAGTTCTGGCTGCCGCGCGCCATGGCGGCGCCGACGCCGGTCTCGGCCTATCTGCACTCGGCCACCATGGTGAAGGCCGGCGTCTATGTGCTGCTGCTCCTCTCGCCGGTGATGTCGGGCACCGGGCCGTGGCTCTGGATCGTCACCTATACGGGCCTGGCGACGCTGCTGATCGGCGCCTATTCGGCGATCTTCCAGCGCGATCTCAAAGGCCTCCTCGCCTATTCGACCATCAGTCACCTGGGGCTCATCGTTACGCTCATCGGCATGAGTTCGCCGCTGGCAACAGTGGCGGCGATCTTCCACGTCGCCAACCATGCGACCTTCAAGGCGTCGCTGTTCATGGCGGCCGGCATCATCGACCACGAGACTGGCACGCGCGAATTCCGCAAGCTCAGCGGGCTCTTCCGCTTCATGCCCTTTACCGGCACGCTGGCGATCGTCGCGGCGGCCGCGATGGCGGGTGTGCCGCTGCTCAACGGCTTCCTCTCCAAGGAAATGTTCTTTGCAGAGACGGCGATCAAGAACGCCAATCCGTTCGTCGACATCTCGCTGCCGCTCGGGGCCGTGATCGCCAGCCTCTTTGCAGTGACCTATTCGATCCGCTTCATCCACGACGTGTTCTTCGGTCCGCCGACCGAACTCGAACGCGTGCCGCACGAGCCACCGCCATTGATGCGGCGCCCGATCGAAATCCTGGTGCTGCTCTGCCTCCTCGTCGGAATCATCCCGGGCCTCACTATCGGACCCTATCTGGGGGCGGCAGTGCGCTCGGTGCTCGGGCCCGAGACGCCCTACTACAGCCTCTCCGTGTGGCACGGTTTCGACGTGCCCCTGCTCATGAGCTTGGTGGCGCTGGCTGGGGGCACGCTGCTCTACTTCCTGATCCACCGCTATTTGGCTACGGCGGATGGACCGCCGCTGATCCGGCACCTCGTGGGGCCGCGTATCTTCGAGCGTATTCTGCTGCTGCTGTCGGTCAAATGGGCTCGCTCGGCCGAACGGCTGTTCGGTACGCGCCGCCTGCAGCCGCAGCTGGCGTTGCTGGTCGGCGTGGCGCTGCTCGCCGGAGCGATCCCGCTGCTCGCCAATCCGGTTGCCCTTTCGCCGGCCCAGACGCCGCTCGACCCGGCTTTGGTGATCGTCTGGCTGATCGGCAATGTCTGCGCCGTCAGCGCGGCGTTCCAGGCGAAGTACCACCGCTTGATGGCGCTTATCCTGATGGGGGGCGCGGGGCTGGCAACTGCCATCACCTTCGCCTGGTACTCGGCGCCGGACCTGGCACTGACGCAGTTGCTGGTCGAAGTGGTGACTACCATTCTTATTCTGCTCGGCCTGCGCTGGCTGCCCAAGCGCACCGAGGTCATTGCTGCGGAAGCGGCGGCGCCAGGCCGCGGCAATCTCCGCGGCACCCGAGACTTCGTCACTGCTGCCGCGGTTGGCTTAGGCATGGCGGTGTTTTCCTACGCCATCCTTACCAGCGAAGCGCCGGACAGCATCGCCAAGTTCTTCCTCGAGAATGCCTATGCGCTGGGTGGCGGCCATAACGTGGTCAATGTGCTTCTCGTTGATTTCCGCGGCTTCGACACGCTGGGCGAGATCACCGTGCTGGCCATCGTCGCGTTGACGACCTTTGCGCTGCTGCGCCGCTTCCGCCCCGCCGCCGACTCGATCGAGCGGCCCGAGCAGCAGCGGCTGCAGAGCCAGTTCGAGCTCTCCAATGCCGACCGGGAAGGCAGCATTGCGTCGGACTTCCTGCATGTGCCGGCGGTCGCGATGCGCTGGCTGTTCCCGGTGATCGTCGTGCTCTCGATCTATCTGTTCCTGCGTGGACACGACCAGCCGGGCGGCGGCTTCATCGCCGGTATCACGCTCTCGAGCGGGTTCGTGCTGCAATACCTCGCCGGCGGCACCCGCTGGGTAGAGGATCGGCTGCGCATCCGGCCGACGCTCTGGATCGGCATCGGGCTGCTGTTGGCCCTGCTCACCGGGGCCGGGGCATGGCTGTTCGGCATGCCGTTCCTCACCACCAGCTTCCAGTATCTGGAGCTGCCGGTGCTGGGCAAAGTGCCGTTGGCCACCGCATTGGTCTTCGACCTAGGCGTCTTCGTCCTCGTGGTCGGCGCCACGGTGCTGATCCTCATCGCGCTCGCGCACCAATCGATCCGCAGTGCCAGGCCGTCCACTCGGGCCAGCAGCGGGCGGGGAGTGCGCTGATGGAACTCGTCATCGCCACCAGCATCGGCATTCTCGCCGCCTCGGGTGTCTGGCTGATCCTCCGCTCGCGCACTTTCCAGGTGATCATCGGCCTGTCGCTGATCTCCTATGCGGTCAACCTCTTCATCTTCTCGATGGGCCGCTTGCGCGGCAATGCGGCACCGGTGCTCGATGGAGCGAGTGATGTCGGCGTCTATGCCGATCCGGTACCTCAGGCTCTGGTGCTCACGGCTATCGTCATCAGCTTCGCCATGACGGCATTGTTCCTCGTCGTCCTTCTCGCCGCACGCGGCTTGACCGGCACAGACCATGTCGACGGGCAGGAGCGCTGATGATGGAGCACCTGCCGATCCTGCCCATCGTCCTGCCGCTTTTCGCCGGTGCGCTGCTGGCGCTGATCGACGACCGGCACCACACGGTCAAGCTCGCGATCAACATCGTCGCGACGCTGCTGCTCACCGGCATCAGCCTGTGGCTGCTGGGGGCGGTGGAGAGCGGCGCTGCCCGTACCACCACCTACGCGCTCGGCAATTGGCCGGTGCCCTATGGCATTGTGCTCGTGGTCGATCCGCTCTCGGCGCTGATGGTGGCGCTGACGGCGACGCTGGGGCTTTGTGCGGTGCTGTTTTCGGCCGCGCGCTGGCACCGCGCGGGGCAGCATTTCAACAGCCTCTTCCAGTTCCTGTTGATGGGGCTCAACGGCGCCTTCCTCACCGGCGATCTCTTCAACCTCTTCGTCTTCTTCGAAGTGCTGCTCGCCGCGTCCTACGGTCTTGCCTTGCATGGGTCGGGCAAGACGCGGGTCAAGGCGAGCCTGCACTATATTGCGGTGAACCTCGCCAGTTCGTCGTTGTTCCTCATCGGCGCGACGGCGATCTACGGCGTGACGGGTACGCTCAACATGGCGGATCTCGCCACGCGCATTCCGCTGCTATCGCCATCGGACCTGACGCTGCTGCAGACCGGCGCCGCGGTGCTCGGGGTCGCGTTCCTGGTCAAGGCCGGCATGTGGCCGCTGAGCATGTGGCTGCCGACGACCTATGCGGCGGCGGCGCCGCCGGATGCGGCGATGTTAGCCATT
>JAEZKB010000018.1 GCA_023415605.1 Pseudomonadota bacterium | reverse complement strand
GTTGGCCCTGAAGGCGGCGAGCCGCCGCTGGTTGATCGGCGAGATCACGGTCGAGCGGGGCGCGTCGGCCGGCGCAAAGGCGACGTATGGACTGCCGAAGAGCGTCGCCCCGTGCATCAGACCTCCCGGCTTTCGAAGTCGATGCGGGGATCGATCCACATGTAGAGCAGGTCGGAGACGAGCCCGATGACGAGTCCCATCAGCGAGAAGATGTAGAGCGTGGCAAAGACCACCGGATAGTCGCGGCGGAGAACGGATTCGAATCCGAGCAAACCGAGCCCATCGAGCGAGAAGATGGTCTCGATCAGCAGCGAGCCGCCGAAGAAGGCTCCGATGAAGGCGGCTGGGAAGCTTGCGATCAGCAGCAGCATGGCGTTGCGGAAGACGTGCTTGTAGAGGACTTGACGCTCGCTCAGGCCTTTGGCGCGGGCGGTGACGACGTACTGCTTGCGGATCTCGTCGAGGAACGAGTTCTTGGTGAGCAGCGTCGTGGTGGCGAAGGCGCCCACCGCCATGGCGACGATCGGCAGCGTGATGTGCCAGAGATAGTCGAGGACCTGCTGGTGCCAGGGCAGGCTGGCGAAGTTCTCGGAGGTCAGCCCGCGCAGGGGAAACAGGTGCCAGAAACTGCCGCCGGCAAACAGGACGATAAGCAGGATCGCGAACAGGAAGCCGGGCAGGGCGTAGCCGACGATGATGACCGAGGAGGTCCAGACGTCGAACTTCGACCCATCCCGCACGGCCTTGGCGATGCCGAGGGGCACCGAGATGCCGTAGCTCAGAAGCGTCATCCAGAGCCCGAGCGTGATCGAGACCGGCATCTTTTCGAGCACCAGGTCGACGACCGAAATGTCGCGGAAATAACTCTCGCCAAAATCGAAGCGCAGGTAGTTCCAGAGCATGGTGAAGAAGCGCTCGAGCGGTGGCTTGTCGAAGCCGAACTGCTGCTCGATCTGGGCGATGAATTCGGGCGGCAGGCCGCGCGAGCCACGATAGCCGGTACCGCCGGCCTGGTCTTGTCCGGGCTGGGAACTGGAAGCCTGCTGGCCGGCGAGGTCACCGGACTGGCTACCCGTGATGGCGGTGGTGAGGTTGCCGCGGCCGTTCTCGAGTTCCGAGATGAACTGCTCGACGGGGCCGCCTGGGGCGAACTGCACGATGACAAACGACACCGTCATGATGCCGAGCAGAGTCGGGATCATGAGCAGCAGGCGTCTGAGAATATAGGCGCCCATCAAGCCACCGGGTCATGTACCATCGCTCCGGCAGGAACGCGCCGGATGTGACGAGTTTGCGACAAATCACGCGGTGTTGAAAAGGGGCAGATCATCCTCTTGCGGCGGGGCCGCCGCTTGTCCACATTGGCGCGGGAGGCAGAGGCGTCGCGCATCCCGCGTTTACGGGGGATGACGATGAGATCACTGCTCGCCGCGGTGCTGGCGCTTGGCGCGCTGCTGCACCCGGTCTCGGCTCAGGAAGCCAGTTCGAACAAGGCCACCATCATCGACCATTATCGTCTCAACAACGGCCTTGAGGTCGTGCTGGCGCAGGATCGCCGGGTGCCTAAGGTGGTGCTCGACATCGCGTACCGCGTCGGCTCGCTCAACGAGCCGCCAGGCCGCTCGGGATTTGCGCACCTTTTCGAGCACCTGATGTTCGCCGGCACACCGGCTTACCCCAATATCGATGAGGCCTATGGCGCAGTGGGCGTGGGCATCAATGCCTGGACCTATCAGGACAAGACGCTGTACTACGCCGAGGGCCTGTCGGTCGCGCTGCCCTATATGCTGGCGCTGGAGGCCGATCGCATGGCCAACCAGGGCCTCGCGATCGAGCAGTCCGACCTCGACATCCAGCGCGACGTCGTCCTCAACGAAATGCGGCAGAACGTACTGGATTCGCCTGCCGGCGCCGGCTGGGAAGCGATCCGTTCGGCGCTCTATCCGGAAGGTCACCCCTATCACCGGCAGGTGTTGGGCTCGATGGCCGATCTTGAGGCCGCGACGCTCGACGATGTGCGCGGGTTCTTTGCCACCTACTACGTGCCCAACAATGCTATTCTCACGTTGGTGGGGGATTTCGATGTCGCCGACGCCAAGGCACTGATCGAGGCCACGTTTGCGCTGGTACCGCGCGGCGCCGATGTGCCGCGCCCGTCGCCGGTGGACGTCGCGCCACAGAAGGCGCGGATCGAACTCGAAGATGCGGTCGCAGCGCTGGCGGTAATGAACGGTTGGAGCACGCCGGCTTACCAGTCGCCGGTCAACGGCGCGCTGGACTTGGCGGCGGAGCTGATTGGCAACTTCGAATACGGTGTGCTGCGCGAGCGGCTGACCAATAAGGGGCTGGCGGCCAACGCCTGGGCCTGGCTGGAACGCGGCGCGCTGGGCGGCCGGTTCTTCATCGAGGTTGCCGGCGCTGAGGGCGTCGAGGCCAAGACCATTGAGGCCGAGCTGCGCTCGGCGCTGAGCGATTTCGCGGCGAAGCCGATCGATGCCGCCGACCTTGAACGGGCGCGGCGGAAACTGCTGCAGGCGGACCGGTTGCTCGTCGAGCCGTTCAAGGCTCGGGCCGAGGAGATGGCGGTCACTACCGACATGCTCGGCCGGCCGGAAGCGGCCATGGAGCCCGATCCGGGCATTGCCAATGCCACAGCTGAAGAGGTCAGCGCGGCTGTGCGGCAGTATCTGGGCGTGGACGACGCGACGGCGATGGTGATCACGCCGGGCAAGCGCGGCGACTATCCGGATGTGCTGGTCAAATCGTCCGGCGAGCCGCGGCCCTATGCGCTGGCCTCTCGGGATTTTCTCACCATCCCGCCGCAGCCGGTCCGGCAGGCCATTCCTGCCGAGCTCCCGGCGCGGCAGACGGCAACGCTGAGCAACGGCATGCAACTAGTGCACTATCAGGTGCCCGGTGCTGCCATGGCCTATGTAGCCGCCGCGTCGTCAGCGGGGACGACGTCGGTGCCGCCTGGCAAGGAGGGCATGGTCGAGCTGGCTGCCGTAATGGCGTCGCGTGGCGCCGGCGACAAGGATTTCCAGACCTTTGCCAAGGCGGCGAAAGACCTCGATGCCGATGTCAGTGGAAGCGCCGATTATCTAGCGGCTTTCGTCACGCTGTCTGTGCCGTCGGAAAATCTCGCCGCCGCCGTGCCGCTGCTGGCGTCAGCCCTGCGCGAGCCCCGCTTCGACGAGCCGGCGTGGGAGTCGCTGGTCGACGAGACGCTCTACGATCTCGGCCGCCGCGATGAAGACCTCGATGATCTGGCGCAACGCGTTGCCGAGGCACAGCTGCTGATTCCGGAGGCCGGTGCGCCGGCCAACGATCGGACCATCGCCAGCGTGCGCGGCATCACGCGGGAGGAGACGCGGGCGTTCTTTCACTCGCTGTTCGCGCCGCAGGGGCTGAGCTTCTACAGCGTCGGCGCCGTGCCGGTGGCCGATATCGCGGCGGCGCTCGAGGCGAGTTTCGGTGACTGGCACTCGGCCACCGCTCCGCTGACGCAACGGCCACGGCCAGTCGCGAGCTTCGCGCCGGGTCAACGGGTGGTCTTCGTGCCCAAGGCTGGCGCCAGTCAGTCCGTCGTGCTGATTGCGACGCCGGCGCCGGGCAGCCAGCTGCCGGGCCATGCCGAGGCCATCGCGGTGTCACGTCTCCTCGGCGACGATTTCATCAGTCGCATCAACACGGTGATCCGTGAGCAGAAGGGATTTTCGTATGGCACCTCTGGAGAGGTGATCGATACCGTCCGCGGGCCTAGCTACATGGCGATCGCCGCGCCGGTTGAGCGCGAACATACAGGCGAGGCGCTCGCCGACATGTTGGCCGGTTATGGCTTGCTGGCTGCTGAGCAGGTGCGCCCCGACGAGGTCAACCGCACCGTAACCGATACGCTGACCGGCATTGCCGGCACGGCCGAAACCGCGGCGACTCTTTTCGACGCCGTGCGCGAGCAAGCCGGCATCGCCTCGTCGCTAGAAGCAGATCATGCGCGTCGGCTGGCTGTCGCGGGCCTAACGGTCGATCCGGTGCGCGTCCAGGCCGAGACGCAGTCGCGGCTCGATCCGTCGCTGATCGTCGTGGTGGGTGACCCCGAAACGGTGCTGCCGCAGCTCGGCGAGCTCCGGCTCTACCCGGTCGAGGTCGACCCGGTGACCCTCAGGGAAAAACCGGCGGCCCCGTGAGGCCGCCGGTAGAGCTGTCTTAGTCGAAGAAGTCGGCGTCGCCGTCCGTCAGGTACTTCTTGGCTTCTTTGGCCACGAGGTTGACGCCGAGACCCGGACGATCCGGCACGTCGATCAGGCCGCCCTTGACCGGCATGCCGTCAAAGCCTTCGGTGATGTCGTACCAGAAGGGCTCGAAGCGGGCCGGGTATTCGAAGGCGATCAGGTTGTCGGGCATGGTGGCGCAGACCTGGATCAGGGCGGCGAGACCGAAGATGCCGTTGGCGGTGCCGTGCGGTGCCATGGCGATGCCGTGCAGGTCGGCATGCTCGGCCACCCACTTGATTTCGGCGAGTCCGCCGACGTCGCACGGGTCGGGGCCGACGACGTTGACGGCGTGGCTCTCGATCAGGTGCTTGTAGTTTTGCCGGAGATAGATCTGCTCGCCGGTGTGGATCGGCGTCGTGGTCTGGTGGGTGATGTCGCGGTAGAGGTCGTGATTGACGTACGGCACGTAGTCGCCGGTGATCATGTCCTCGAGCCACATCAGGTGCAGGTCTTCGACGGCCTTGGCGAGGCGCAGCGCGTCGATCGGCATGAAGCCCGGACCGGCGTCGACGGCCGTGTTGTAACCCGTCCCGAGCGTCTCCTTGGCCGACCGGATGCAGGCGACGAGGTGGTCGAAACCTTCATGCGTCATCGTGCCCTTGTGCGGGTAGGGGAACGGCGCGTCGGTTTGCACTTCGCCGTAATAATAGTTCGGGAAGTCGCGCACCATCGACGAGTGATAGGCGCTGGGCAGCTTGAACAGGGTGAACTCGCCCTTGAGCGACTTGCCGTACTCGGCCCAGCGCTTGTAACCGGCCGGAGTGTGTTCAGCGCCGCCGGGCAGTTCGGCCTGGTAGAGGGTGCGATAGGTACGGACCTTGTCGCGCACCTTGCCGCCGAGCAGACGATAGACCGGAGCGTTGAGCGCCTTGCCGGCAATGTCCCACAGCGCGTGTTCGATCGCCGACACGGCTGAGCCAAACGGCTTGAAGCCGCCGCGGACGCGAATGCGGCGCATGACGCGCTCGACGTCGCGCGGATCCTGCCCGATGATCCAGGCCTTGAGGTCGAGCACCTGCGGCTTGACGTAGGGCTTGGGTGTTTCGATCTGCGCCCAACCGGTGATGCCTTCATCTGTGGTGATGCGGATCACGGGGCTGTTGGCGATCACCGCGCACTTGAGGTCGGTAATCTTCATTCGGGCTCCTCCTGGTCGTCTTCCCGTTAGGTTATGGGCTTGCCATAGCGGCTTTCGAGAAGGCTTTGAATAGGACGAAAGAACCTAAATTTTGTTAGGTCGCCGGGACCGGCGGCGGGCCCTCCTCGGGTTCGTCGGGCGCCTTCGCGTAGGCAGCGGAGAGCTGCCGGTAGTATTTCGAGTTGAAGGCGATAAGGGTCACCACGAGGCCGATGAAGCCGGCTACGGTGAAGACCAGCGCGATGCCGCGTGCCGGCCCGGTTCCGAACCAGCCGCCGATCCATTGCGCGCCCAGTCCATCGGTCATGAACGGGATGACGAGGAACTGGGTCAGCGGCCCGATCATGAAGGCGGTGAGCGGCGAGGCGGCCTGCTCCACGGACTGGGCGAAGCCGAAGACCCGGCCTTGGCGCTCCATCGGCACCACCTTCTGCAGCGTCGTGTGCTCGGCGGCCTCGGCATAGGGCCCGAGGAACATCCAGATGAAACAGCCGGCTGCCAGCAGCCAGATCGAGGGCTGGATGGTGAAGAAGATGCAGACCGTCCAGGTGATGACGTTGACCATCAGCAGCGTGCGAAGCGGATTTTTGCCCAGTCCGGTTTTGGCAATGATGATCCCCGAAACGATAAACGCGGTCGACAGCACACCAAACAGCAGGCCCCAGACTTCGACCGAGACCAGCGACAGCCCGTAAGCATCGAGCAGAGCCATGAAGATGCCGCCGAGGAAGTTGTTGAAGGTGGCGAAAAAGATCAGTGCGAACAGCCCCGGCACGCCGGCGATGACCCGTATCGTGCCGGCGATATCCACCCGCTTGGGCTCGGCCTTCTGCTCCGCCGTCTGCTCGGGCCGGCCTTCGTCGATCTTGACGAACCACAGGTGCACGAAAGCAGCAACGGTGAGCACCAGGGCCAACACCATCACCGCCAGCATGCCGCCAAAAGCGACGAGCATGCCCGAGATCACGGAGGTGGTGAGAAAGCCAATGCCCGACACCATGCCGACGAGGCCGTTGGCTTTGTCCCGCCGATCTGCGGGGATCAGGATGGTCTCCAGTGTCGGCAGCGCGATCGACCGGATGTTGCCGGCGATAACGCCGATCATAACGAGGCTTACGAACACCCAGAGCATGGGCCGATAGGGGTTGCGGAACTCGGCCTGCGGTACCGCCAGGAGAACAATGGTGGCGACCACATAGAAGCCGAACGAGGCCGCGCTCGAACCCAGCATGGCCATGCGCTTGGCGTTGTGGTCGACGATCGAGCCGAACCAGATGCCCAGTGCTGCCGTCAGCACGAGGTAAAAGCCCGCGATCATTCCCGTCGCGAAGACCGACTCGGTCTCGAGGAAGACCCAGAAGGTGATGGCGAACCACACCGTGAAGTTCGTGATATTGGCAACGAGGTTGTTGCCGAGAATCTGGTGAAACGGACTCATGGCGGGCGACTCGACGCGAGAGACGGGGCAGCGAAGCTAGCCGGAACGCCTCGGACTATCACGAGGTTGCGACTGCGACAAAATCGACGGCTGTCTTCTGGCCGTTAACCGCGTCTATTCATCGTAAAAGGCCGATCTTCTTGCCGCACTTTCGTGCCCGCCCTAATCGTCGGGGACGGAGGCATTGTGAAGTACCTCAAGCACATACTGTCGGCGATCGAGCGGCTGGACTATGTCCGTTATGAATACGCGACAATGCTTGCCATTCTGCTCGAAGACGGTGGCACAGCGACACCGCGCGACTTGGCGCGGCTCTTCCGGTCCTTTGGTACGCCGCTGACGCCCGAAGCGCGCAAGGCGCTCGGCTTGCATCCCAATGCGCTGCTGACGGAAGAGGCCCTCGCTGCCCTCACCGATCTGGGACGCCAGGATCCGATCCACGCTCTCGAGACCACCCTGCAAGCCGCTGCGTGGTCCTACGCGCGCGAGAGCGTCGTACAAGCTGGCGCCCGCGTCGGCGGCGGCAAGTTCTGCGTCGAAGGCAAGTTCGGCGACTGCCGCGGCTGCCGCCGCCTCAACGGCCAGGTGGTGACGAAAGACTTCCTAGAGATCATCCCGCCCATCGACTGCACCCACGAGGCATGTGCGCTGGGGCTGCGGCCGTATACGGAGCCAGAGCGCAAGCTGGTGGGGTAGGGCGCCATACGTGCCTCGGGCATTTGCCCACGTGATCAGGACATCAGTGCCGTTGCCATCGTCGACCCAGGCAGAGGAAGTTAAATGCGCAGGCCTAGAGGCGAGCGCAGAAGTCGTAGCTCGTCTCGCCATCCGTGAAGAAGTAGCCAAGAATGATGACGGGATTGTCGTCCGAATTCCTCAGCGTCGCGCGCCCGAACATCGCCGCGGTCTCGTCAGCGGCAAAGGGGCCAGAATGGAAGCTGATCGTGCCTTCCGCGTCGATCTCGAGTGACCCGGCCGGACTGTCGACACCGCGCACCGAGTAAGCGGATCCGGCGACATCGAACGTGTAGGTGAAGCTGTCGACGTCGAGCCCGCTGCGACAAGCATAGGTCCCCTCAACGAGGCTTTCGCTGGCGGTGTAACTGTCCGAAATCGCGAAAGGTGCGGCGCCCGCGACGCCGATGGGGATCAGCATGGCTCCCAGCAGCGCGCTGGCGCGGGATTTCGTTCGTTGCATGGGTCAAGCCTCTAGGAACCGTATTGGGCGGGAGACTGACTTTGATAGCTGGCTTGTGCTGAATCGCAACTATAGCGTGCTTCAGAAGCTCTTGGCGCGCCCAAGGGGAATCGAACCCCTGTTCCCGCCGTGAGAGGGCGGTGTCCTGACCGCTAGACGATGGGCGCGGATCAAGCTCAAGAATTGCGCCAGCCTAGCCGCTCTTGCAACAAGAGGGAAGGTGGCGCGCCCTAGGGGAGTCGAACCCCTCTCTGCACCGTGAAAGGGTGCCGTCCTAACCGATAGACGAAGGGCGCACAGCGCGTGGACCGTATAGGGGTGGTTCGCGGGCGATGCAAGTGCCTTTTGTCCCTTGCGCAAGTTCGTTTTACGAGTGGGGAAAAGAGGCCTAGCAGCCCGAGAAGGTCACCGGCTTGCGCCAGCCCCGCGGGCGGTCACGCACGTCGACATGGATGAAGCTGCGGCCGGGATAGCAGCCGAGACCCCCGACGAGGTTCGAGCGCATGGCAAAGGCGATCAGCTTCCGCTTGTCGACGCCTGGTATGTAGAAGTCCGCCGCCATGCACTTGGTGTGGAAGGAGTTGTCGGCGCCGCCCACATCCGCATTGTGGAAGGGATCGCGATAGCCCGAGTTCATCACGATCTTCTTGCCGAAATGGCCTTCGAACTCGGCGATGGCGAAGCGGAGCTTGGGCAGGAGGCAGAAGGCGTTGACCTTGCTCGATGTCACATACGTGCCAAAGCTCTGCTTCAAGCCGCGATAGCCGTCGCCACTCGACGAGGCGAAAAAGGCGAACGGAAAACAGCCGGCCAGCATCAGCGTGGCGGCGAGCACCACGAGCAGTCGTTTCATCGTCACTTCCCCGGCGCGTGAGCACGCCCTGCGCTACGCGGCTATGCCCAGCCGGCAACGTCCGGGAAAATACCGCCGGGGAGGATAACCAGCGGCTAAGCCGCTTGGTGAACGAAGGGTTTACGCGGGGAGAGGGTGGGGGTGCCAATGGCACCCCCTGGTGACCTTACCAGACGCCGGTGTTCGGCATCGACAGCCACGGCTCCTGCGGCGGCAGCGGGGAGCCCTTCTGCAGGATCTCGATCGAGATGTTGTCCGGGGAGCGGATGAAGGCCATGTTGCCGTCGCGCGGCGGACGGTTCACCACGATGCCCATCTGCTGCATCTTCTCGCAGAAGGCGTAAATGTCGTCGACCTCATAGGCCAGGTGGCCGAAATTGCGGCCGCCAGTATAGACCTCCGGGTCCCAGTTGTAGGTCAGTTCCACGGGGGTGTCGTGCTGGCCGGGCGGGGCGAGGAAGATGAGCGTATAGCGGCCCTTCTCGTTCTCGGTGCGGCGAATCTCTTCCAGCCCCAGCGCGTCACGGTAGAATCGAAGGCTGGCGTCGATGTCGGTGACGCGCACCATGGTGTGGAGATACTTCATATTGGGGTCTTTCTACGGAATGGTTTTAGCGGGCGAATAGAAGCCCGAAGCATGCTGTCGCCGCAATGCAACAGCGTGACCTCAACACCGTGCAAAAGCGGCAACAAAATTGCAACGACTCCTTAACTTTTGCCGATGAATCGGCCAATGTGCCTCAGTCTTGTGGCGTACCTCGTTAGCGGCGGGGGCAGAGTACGAAAAGGCTTTAGGCTATGGGGGCCAAGTTTACAGCCGACGGAGACGAAGCAGTCAGCGCCGATACAGGCGGCGACTCCAGTCTCGATGTGATCGAGGTCGTCGGATCCATCAAATGGTTCGACGTTGCCAAGGGTTTCGGGTTCATCGTTCCCGATGATGGCCGGCCCGATGTGCTGCTGCATGTGACCTGCCTCAGGCGCGATGGCTACCAGACTGCCTATGAAGGGGCGCGCGTTGTCTGCGAGGCGCTGGCCCGCCCCGGGGGGCTGCAGGCTTTCCGCATTCTCTCGATGGATGAATCCACAGCGCGTCACCCGGCGCAGATGCCGGCGCCGCGGACCCATGTCACGGTTGAACCGACTTCGAAGCTCGAGCGGCTCGAAGTGAAGTGGTTCAACCGCATTCGCGGCTTCGGTTTCCTCTCGGCCGGTGAGGGCGCCCCGGACATTTTCGTGCACATGGAGACCCTCCGGCGCTTCGGCATCACCGAACTGCGGCCGGGTCAGTACGTGCTGGTGCGGTACGGCAACGGCCCGAAGGGCCTGATGGTCGCCGAGATCCGTCCCGACGGCTGGGGCGAGGCACCCAGCTCGCACTAAGGTCTTGTGAGGCGCTAAAGGAAGACCCCGCTGTGAGGCGGGGTTTTGTTTTGCTGCAAGGTTGACCCGTCAACCGCACACCGCCGTCTTCCCCGAGGAATGCCCGGACTACGCCGCATCACCGCCATAGGAACCGCACACTGTCCGTGCGAACGCATCGGCAGTTGAAGCGTTCGCGCCATCGGAGCGGGGCTCGTGCGCGCCATGCAAACGATTGACTATCCCGCGCCGCAATTGTCAGGTCACCTGCCGCGTCGCCCATACCTTCGGACATCAACATGATTTCGTTCATTCGCCGCCCCGTCGCCGTCATCCGTGCGCTGGGACTCATGCTTGCCGTGTTCGTCGGCATGCTGCCCTTGGCGGCGTGCAGCAGCGACGACAGGCTGGTAGCGCATACGGCGACCGGCGATTACGGCTTCTCCGTCGAGGTGGTCGATACACCAGCGACGCGGGCCAAGGGGCTGATGTTCCGGCAGTCGCTGGCCAAGGATGCCGGCATGCTGTTCGACTTCAAACAGGAGCAGGAGACGGCGTTCTGGATGCAGAACACCTTCATTCCCCTGGACATGATCTTCATCGGCGCCGACGGGGTGGTGAAGACAATCCATGTCAACGCCATCCCGCACGACACGACATCGATTCCATCGCGGGTGCCGGTGCAGTTCGTCCTTGAGATTCCAGGTGGTCGCTCGGTCGAAATTGGGCTTAAGCCAGGGGATAAGATCGATCATCCCCGGATGAAATAGGCCGTTCGGCCACTCGAACCCCAAAAACTAACAAATGTTGTTTTTTGCCGGCGACCGGAGCCGCACAGATCAATCTGCGATTGGGACTCCATCCGAATGCATGTTCAAAAGCAGATAGGCCTCTGCTAGGTGGGGAGTCAGCGTCACCCCGATCATCCGATCCTATCAACGACGAGACCGAGTGTGCCAGCTACAGGCGAAGCTCTAGAGCTTCTGAATAGAATACAGACCACCCAATCCAGCGCCGATTTGAGCGATGTCATGCGGCACATCGCAGAGCGCTTCGGTTTTTCCGCCTTCGCCATCAGCCAGTATGTCACTCGCGAGGGGCTCGAGCAGGTCGACCTGCTGCTCAATGGCTTGCCCGAAGGTTTTGACCAGCGATTCATCACCCTCAACTATGGCGTGACCAACCCGATCTCGCGGCGTGCGCGGCAGAGCGACGAGGCCTTCTTCTGGCACGATGTCACCTATGACAAGTCGGCCAATCCGGAGGGTCACGAGGTGATGGAGGATGCCGCGCGCGTCGGCCTCACCGATGGCTACTGCGTGCCGGTGCGCCTGCCCGAAGGCGGGCGTGGGCTGGTGTCGTTCCTCGGCGGCCAGGTGCCGCTCGAGGACAAGGACAGGCTCGCCCTGCAGGCGGTGAGCTTCGCCGCCCATGCGCAGCTCCATCATCTGCGGGCATCCGGCTCCGGCAAGGCGGTGGCGCGCCTCACGGCGCGCGAGCGCGAAGTGCTGCGCTGGACCGCCGCCGGCAAGACGGCGGACGCTACCGCGGAGATCCTCGCCATCTCCGTCCGCACGGTGGAATACCACCTGCTCAACGCGGCGCGGAAACTCAATACCGCCAACCGTACCCATACGGTTGTGGAAGCCCTGCGCAGCCGGCAGCTTTCGCTCTAGGCGACTCGCAACACGATCGTCACCAGTAGTCCCGTAACGCGTTCGCTACGGGACTACTTTTTCAATGACGCCGGTCGATCAGTTCTCCGCCCTTGCCGATCCCACCCGCTGCAGGGTCATCGAAATGCTGCATGAGCGGCCGATGCCGGTGCACGAACTCACTGCTGCCTTCGACATCAGTCGGCCGGCCATTTCGCGCCATCTGCGCGTGCTCAAGGACGCCCGTCTGGTGAAGGAAGAAAAGCAGGGCCGCGAGAACATTTATTCACTGCAGCGCGGCAAGCTCAAACCGATGAGCACCTGGCTCGAAAAGCTGGGGCCGAAGCCATCTGTGCGGGCCGAGCCGGTGATCGCGTCCGCTCGGGCCATCGAGGCGGCGCCTGCTCCGGTGAAGAAGACCAAGCAACCGAAACCGGCATCCGCCGATCCGGTACCCGCACCCAAGGCGCCGGTCGTTGCCAAGAGCCCGCCGCCGCAGATGCAGCTCGACCTGTTCTAGGGCGCCGGGAAGAAATCGCTGGTTTTGCCGCTGACCCAATAGGCGAGGAGCCCTATCCACTCACGCATCGCACGGGTGGTTACGGAGACACCCTCGGCCGGTTGGTCGAGGCGTAGTCCGAAAGTATCCTTTCCCGACGTGAAGTAGTCCGTCGGCCAAGGCACGACCGGGAACTCCGCCTTACGGAAAATCCCGACCGAGCGCGGCATGTGGTAGGCGGATGTCACGAGGAGCCAAGTGTCGCCCGGCCGCGGCTTCACCAGCTCTTTGGTCAACCGCACGTTCTCGTCTGTGTTGCGCGAGCCGTCTTCTTCGATGATGCGCGACGGATCGACACCCAGTTCACGGAAGAAGCGCGGGCCCGCTGCCGCCTCGGTGTCGCCTTCGGGGAACAGCGCGCCGGAGCCCCCCGAGATGAGAATCTTCGCCTCCGGATAGAGCCGCGCCAGCCGCAGCGCTTCGACGAAGCGGTCGCCGGAACGGTTCAATTCGTAACCGAGCCGTATCGCATTGATCTCGGTGTCCATGCCGCCACCGAGGACGATGATGCCGGTGACGGAAGCCGGCGGGGCAGGGCGCTCGAAGCGCTGTTCGAGCGGCACCATGGCGACATACCCCAGGCTCGTATAGGCGCTGAACCCCAGTATCAGTACCGCAAGCCCTAAGCAAAGTCCCTGCAACACCCGCTTGCGCCTGAAATTGAGCAGCAGTGCGAGGAGGAGAAGGACAAAGACCAGTGTCGTCGGCTGCGCCAGAAACCAAAGGATTTTGGAAAGTGTAAAGAACATCGGCGGTCAATCCGGCAAAGCGCGTAAAGCATATCTTCACCGGTTGATTGCCACGATTGCAGCCCTTGGGTAAGTCGGAATGTGGTTGGAGGGATTTGGGCGTGCTGCTGGCTTTCGAGATCGCGATTGGCGTCGTCGTGTTCGGCGTGACGCTGTTGGCGCTGACCTATTCGTCCGCTTTTGTCGCCGACATCACCGGTTCGTTCCGGCTGCTGTTCATTCAGCGGCCCTATCAGCAGCTGTTCCGGCTGTTCCGTTGGCTGCTTGCCGCCGCCGCGACCGTCGGCATCCTAGCCATCATCGAGTAAGGGCGCCGCTGCAGCGCGCCTCGGCTTGTTGCAGGTCGCTGAGGAGCCGGCTGAACGAGCGCTCCACATCCACCACGCGGCTCGAGCTCAGTGACGCGGTGCGGTTGGCGAATTCGGCGCGGTGCTGTTCGATGGTGCCGATCAGCTCCTGCAGCGCCGCGCTGGGTAGCGGGCCATCGCCTTTAAGTGCGGCACGATCCACCTCGAGCATCAGCCGCGCCGCCTGTTGATGCCAGGACGAGAGGTTAGCGACAAATGGTGCCAGCAAAATCTTAGCATCGCGCCGCGCAATCGTCGCGTCACTGGGGCCTTTCGGCTGGGGCTTTTCCTGCATCAGTTCGCTCGTCCTCGTCCCAAACCCTGCCGTGCATCACGACGGAAGTGGCTGCCAAACGTTGCGAAACGCAAAGGGTTGCGGACTGTCGAACGATAACCGACTTCCCAAGTAGACGCAGAAATCATTGGGTTTTTCGGCCCAGCCTCATAACGGGCCTTCCCGATCAAAACGCCGGCTTGCGGGATCAACTGAAGAAGAGGCCGCTCGATCGAGTAAGCAGATCAATGCAGATCGGCTGAGGGACCGTGGTCCCTTATTGATCTCGCTCAATGCCTCCCCCGCATCGCCGCCCCTACTCGTTGGAAAAGCGCCAGGAGGGGCCATGAGGACGATACTCGTTGCGACAGACGGATCCAGGTCATCACAGCACGCCGTTGCAGAGGCCGCGGCACTGGCAGTTACGTGTGGCGCCGATCTCGTCGCACTGAACGTGGTGGGCCTTGAGGGGGCAAATGCCTACCGGGAATTTGCGGAAGTAGAGCTGGCGGAGCGCCCCGCCAACCTCGAGCCGTCACTCCCAACGGCAGTCGCACCCGGAGGAACCGCTGCCTTGGAATTCATGCGATTGCGGGACACCCATTCATACGCGATGGATCAACTCATTTCCGAGCGGACTCTCGATGCAGCGGAACAGATAGCAAAGGCAGCAGGCGTTACTGCGCTCAGACGCATAAGCAGCTCAGGACACACCGCGAACGAAATAGTGCGCGTGGCTGACAGTCTCGATGCTGATCTCGTGGTTATGGGCCGCAGAGGACTGAACCCGGTCGTCGAGTTTTTGCTGGGAAGTATCACGCAGAAGGTGCTGCATCTGACCAACAGAACAGTCATGGTGGTCTCCTAAGTCTCACGGAGCCCTTCTTGCCGAGAGCCAGCGCTGGAATCCTACTCTTCCGCACTCCACGCGTGGGCGAACCGGAGGTGCTGCTGGTGCATCCGGGAGGGCCGTTCTG
>JAEZKB010000241.1 GCA_023415605.1 Pseudomonadota bacterium | reverse complement strand
GCTCTCGACGTCACCATCCAGGCCCAGATTCTGGAGCTGCTGCGCCGCCTTCAAGCAGAGCTCGGCATGTCGATGCTGTTCATTACCCATGACCTCGGCGTGGTCAGCGAGATCGCCGATCGCATGTCGGTGCTCTATGCCGGCCGGATCATGGAGAGCGGCCCGGTACGAGACGTGCTCGACCGACCGCATCATCCTTACACCCGCGGACTGTTGGGTTCGGTCCCGACGTTGCAAGGCGAGACCGGGCGGCTCGATGCTATTCCCGGCATGGTCCCGGATCTCACCAAGCTTCCGCCAGGGTGCCGGTTCGCGCCGCGCTGCAAGTCGGTCGACAGCATCCGGTGCACGGCTGCCGAGCCGGCGCTGGACGTCGTAACTTCAAGTCGAATTGTCCGTTGCCTGCTCTGGCAGGAACTCTCGGTGGCCGTCCATGCAGCCAACTGAGACGATCAAGGGAGCATCAACCCAACCGTTGCTGGAGGTGGTCAAGCTACGCAAGTGGTTCCCTCTGCGCAGCGGGATCTTGCAGCGTGTGACCGGCCATCTCAAGGCGGTCGACGACGTCTCGCTAAACATCAATCGGGGCGAAGTTCTCGCAGTAGTTGGCGAGAGCGGCTCCGGCAAGTCCACGCTAGGTCGCACCATCCTGCGCCTACTTGAGCCCAGCGAAGGGCGCGTCATGCTCGACGGTGTCGAATTGACCGGCATGCCAAAGGCCCAGTTGCGCGCTTTGCGGCGTCGGATGCAGATCATCTTTCAGGATCCGTTTTCCTCGCTCAATCCGCATATGCGCATCGGCGATGCATTGCTCGAGATGCTCACGGTTCACCGCATCGGTAGTTCGCCGGTCGATCGTCGGCACATCGTGCAGACATTGCTGGAGCGGGTTGGTCTGCGGCCTGAAGCGGCGGGTCGGTTTCCCCACGAGTTCTCCGGCGGGCAGCGGCAGCGCATCGGCATCGCGCGCGCGCTCTCGCTGCAGCCCGACTTCATCGTTGCGGACGAGCCGGTGTCGGCGCTCGACGTTTCGATCCAGGCGCAGGTCATCAATCTGCTGCAGGATTTGAAAGAGCAGCTCGGCCTGACACTGTTCTTCATCTCGCACGACCTGGCCGTCGTTAGGCACATCTCCGACAGGGTTGCTGTCCTCTATCTCGGCCGCTTGGTTGAGATCGGACCGGCCAAGGACATCTTCGAGCGGCCACTGCACCCCTACACCGCCGCGTTGCTGGCGGCAGCGCCTGATCCGCATCGCGTGGCCGGGAAGAGAGGACCGCTGCTGGTTGGGGATATTCCCTCCGCTATCAACCCGCCGTCTGGCTGCGTCTTCCGCACGCGCTGCCCACACACGCTGCCGGCCTGCGCTCAGGTCGTTCCTGAACTGGTCGAGGTCGCCCCCGGGCGGAGCAAGGCCTGCATTCGCGATGACATCGCCCCACTGTCCAAAGGTTTGTCATGAACTCTGAACCGGCTACCGACTCGCCTTTGACCGACGATGTCCGCGCTATGCTGCGCAAGGTCAGCACCGCCACGCTGACGACATTGCTGCTGCGACGGGGCTTCAAGAACACGTTCATGCGGGGAGTGCACCCCGTGGCGCCCGGCAAGCGCCAGATGGTGGGGGAGGCGTACACGATGCGCCTCGTGCCGTACCGGGAGGATCTCGGCAACATCTTCAATCGCGACAACAGCCGCGACGTCCAGCGTGTCACGGTGGAGACCATGCCGCCGGGCAAGGTGCTGGTGATCGACTCGAGAGGGGATGCGAGCGCCGCGTCCTGCGGCGAGATTCTGATGCTGCGCATGATGATGCGCGGCGTGGAGGGTGTCGTCACTGATGGGGGATTTCGCGACAGCCCCTCAATCGGACAGTTCGATATTCCCACGTTCCACAGCATGCCGGCCGCCCCGCCGATCATGGTCAGTCACCATCCGGTCGAGGCGAATGGCGTCATTGCCTGCGGCGGTCTGACGGTCTTTCCGGGTGACATTGTGGTCGGCGACCAGGAAGGTGTCGTGGTGATCCCTCGCGCACTCGCTGCTGAGATCGCCCAAGAGGCTTGGGACAAGGAAGACGTCGAAACGTTCATATCGCTCTGCGTGCGAGCGGGGGAGCCGATCGGCGACATCTATCCGCCGACGCCGCGGCTTATGGACAGACATGCGCTCTGGGTCAAAGGCGGGCGCCAAGGACATATCGAGGAAGGAAAGTCGACATGAAGATCGTAGATTTGCGTGCCCGCTGCGTGGCCATCCCGCTGTCCGCCCAGCTGCGCAGCAATACGGGGGTGCACCCTGGATACTTCATGCGCACCGTCATCGAGCTGATTACCGACGAGGGCATCATCGGACTCGGGGAAGTCGGTGGCGGCGACCAGCGCGGCGCCTTGGCAAAGCTCAAGGACCGGCTCGTCGGACTCGATCCGTTCCGGACCGAGCTCATCAAGGCGAAGATCCTGCGGAACACCTACTTCCAGTCGAATGCGCGCATCTACGCTGCCATCGAGATTGCCTGCCTCGATATCCAGGGGAAGGCGCTGAGCCGTCCGGTCCATGACCTGATGGGCGGACGTATTCGCGACAAGGTCGATTTCATCGGCTACCTGTTCTGGCGGTACGATACCGCCCATGGTCGGGACGACAATACCGCCGAGGACGTCGTCGATCACTGCGAAGAGCTGGCCGAGACGCTCGGCGTGCGAGCCATGAAGCTCAAAGCCGGCGTGATGGAGCCAAAGGAAGAGGCCCGGGTGCTCGAGCTCTGCCGCGAGCGCCTGGGTGATGACTTCGGGCTCCGCATCGATCCTAACGGCACCTGGTCGATCGCGACGGCTACACGGATCGGAAAGCGGCTCGAAGACCTCGATATCGAGTATTTCGAGGACCCATCATGGGGCATCGAGGGGAACGCTGCCGTGCGATCGAAGGTGCGGGTGCCGATCGCCACGAACATGTATCCTGCCCGCTTCGACGATCTCGGGCCGGCAATCAGGCTCGGTGCAGTCGACGTCATCCTGACCGACCTCCATTACTGGGAAGGCCCCCGCGGCGTGAAGGATCTCTGTGCGGTTTGCCGCAGCTTCGGGATCGGCGTCGCGATGCATAGCGGCTCCGAATTTGGCATCGAGCTCGCCGCCATGCTGCATACTGCGGCGACTGTTCCGGAGATGATCTACGCCGGCGATGCCCACTACCACTATCTGACCGACGACATCATCGCAGGCGGACCGATGCGCTATGTCGGTGGTGCTATTGCGGTGCCGACCGGTCCAGGCCTCGGCGTCGAACTCGACCCGGAGAAAATGGACAAGTACGAGCGCTACTACGAGGAGAAGGGCGACTATTACGCACGTTTCCGCAGCGATCCGCGCCGTCCCGACTGGCACGCGACGATCGGCGGAAAGTAGCTGCTTGAGATAATGTTATGCCGTTGATTTCATTCGAGGCCGCGAGGGCTTTCGCGGTTGCCGCCCTCTGCGCCCACGGCACCTCGGCCGAAAATGCCGCCGTTGTCGCAGATCAACTGATCGAAGCGGAGGCGACCGGTCACGGGTCGCACGGGCTTCGGCTGATCCAGATGTATGTCGATCGCCTGCGTGCCGGGGATGTGGATGGCAGTGCGCGGCCACTCATCCTGGACGACAATGGAGCGGTCATCCGCGTCGATGGAAACCGGGCGTTCGGCCAGATCGTCGGTCGGTTCAGCGCCGAACTCGGTTCGGCCCGCGCCAGGGAGATAGGTATCTGTCTGGTTCTCCTGCGGAACTCTGGTCATCTGGGGCGCAACGGCAAATGGGCGGAGGTCGCCGCAGAGGCCGGCGTGGTGTCGCTTCATTTTGCGCACGGCAATGGTGGCAAGCCCAATGTCGTGCCGCATGGCTCTGCCGATGCGGTCCTCAGGACCAGCCCGGTCGCCCTTGGCGTGCCCGGTGAAGGCGCGGCGATGATCCTGGACTTCGCGACCAGCGAGACCTCGGCCAACTCCGTCAAGCTTGCCGCCGAACGAGGGGAGCGTCTGTCGGGTGATTTCCTTGTTCTTCCTGGCGGCGTCCGAACCGATGATCCCGTCGCGCTGACCCAAGGCGCGGGCATTGCAGCATTCGGCGGCTACAAGGGCTATGGCATCGGCGTCTTCGCCGAGCTGCTCGGCGCGTTGCTGCCGATCGGATCAGACACGACGCGCAACACCAACAGTATGGCGTCAATCTACATCGACGCCTCCCTGAGCCAGGCACCGGGCGGCTTTCCGGCGAGTGCAACCCGCCTCTTCGAGCGGCTGCGCGAGGCGACGCCTGCGCCTGGGTTCGATCGTGTTACAGTTCCGGGCGATCGATCCAACGCAGCACGCGCTGCTGCCAACGGCGCCAGCGGGATCGTGATCTCCAATACTCTCTGTCATCAGCTGCGCGCGCTGTCAGAAAGGTCATCCGTTGCCAACTGAGGGTCATCGCGTTCTTCTGACCGGCGCGGCCGGACGCATCGGTCAGCCCCTGCTGGCCGGCTTGGCCGATCTCGGCCACGCGGTTACCGGCTGCGACATCGTCGAGGCTCCGGGTGTCGTTCTGGCAGACTGTCTAGATATTGACCGCATGACGGAGCTCTGCCGAGGAAAAGTCGCCGTCTTGCACTTCGCAGGCATTCCGAATGGTGACGGCGGTTGGGAGCACGTCCGTCGGTTGAATCTCGATGGTTTGCAGGTCACGCTTGAAGCAGCAGCCCGCTCCGGCGTTAGACGCTTCATCTTTGCAAGCAGCATCCACACCGTCGGTGCTTTGCCGGCAGACACGCCCTTGTCTCCAGACTTGCCGCCTGCGCCTAGTGGGATTTACGGTGCACTCAAGCTCGCCGGCGAAGCTCTTCTGCGCGTCTATGCGGCGAAAGCCGGTATGAGCTGCATTGCTCTTCGCGTACTGACTTGCTGCCCTGAACCGCGCAACGCGAGGGAGCTACGGACCTGGCTCAGTCTGCAGGACGCTGTGCATCTCGTCGATCGGAGTGTTCGATCGGATTTCGATGGCTATCGCATGGCCTGGGGTGTGTCCGCTAATGCGCGTATCGAGCGCAATGATCCTGTGGCGACGGAAATTGGCTATCATCCGAGTTCGAATGCCGAGGTCCATGCCGACCGGCTCCGGGGGGCGGGGGTCGACACTACATTGGTTAGCGAGTGGATGACCTTGGGCGGCCGCATGACCGGTGAACGGGACATCGCGAAGTGACGGGCTACCGGCCCGTGGGTATGCATCGTGCACTTCTGGGTGAGTCTCCAGTGTGGCACACGGCGGAGGCGTGCCTGTACCACGTTGACATCAAGGGTCGTCAGCTCATTCGAACCGATATAGACAACGGCGACCAGCAGATTTGGGACATGCCGGGCTTTCCCGGCTCGATTGCCGCTCTTGCTAGCGCCGGCGTTCTGGTGGCGCTACCAAACGGGATCTTTGTCTTCGATCCGAAAACCGAGCGGCTGCGGCTCTGGCAGGCAGTGGATTTTCTTCCGCCGGGCTGGCGGTTCAACGACGCAACTGTCGACCCAAATGGAAGATGGTTTATCGGGACATGCCGGCATGATCCACCCCGTCCCCACGCGGACGGTGCCCTCTGGGTTATCGACAGTTGCGGTCCGCCGCGAAAGCTGGTGCATGGCTTCCGCCTGCTCAACGGTCTGGCCTTCTCCGCGAGTGGGCGAACCTTGCACTTGTCAGACTCCAGTCCCGAAACCCAACAGGTCTGGCGCTACGCCTATGATCCAGAGACCGGCGACCTCGGCGCCCACCAACTCGTTCTAGACATGCGATTGATCGATGGCCGACCCGACGGTGCTGCATTCGACGCGGACGGGAACTATTGGCTCGCTGCCGTCGGCAGTGGTGACCTCATCAAACTATCGCCCGACGGCGAGCGGCTCTCGCGCGTGAGCGTTGGAACCGCGCTGGTCACCAAGCCCGCTTTCGTAGGGTCGCGTCTGGATCGACTGATTGTCACCACTGCTGGATCGAGCGGTATCGACTTGCTCGGCGGCGGCCTGATTGAGCTGGCCGCCGATGCAATCGGGCTACCGATCCCAGCAATCGTGGCCAGCTAAACGAAAGCAGCAAACTCGCGTTGAACAGCCCAGCGATCTGACGACCACAGGCGGGCGAAGCCGGCGGGGATGATCCGTCGGCTACGTCTGACAGGTTACCCGAATATGCGCGGAATCATTGGCCGTCGCCCTGTGCTTTCGCCAAGCAGTGTCCGCTTCCGATATTGCGGGCGGCTCCGCCGGCATCGCGATATGCACGTTGCGGTCTCTTGAGGACCGCACAAGAGGACCGGCCCATGAAGAAGATTAGCAGAGTCGAACTGGACATCGCGAAGCCGGTGTTTCAAGTCTATGCCATCAGTGACACCGGCGACGTCGTCGTTTCGCAGGAATTGACCCTTGCCTAATTTTACGCGCGTCTGATGGCCGTTTTTGGGAACTTTCAACTTCGTGCCAAGCTATGCCGAAATGCGGCTAAACATATACGAAAAAACGAGAATTGCGAACACATCATCGAAAAATGGGAAAATCGGTCCTCGCGCAACACCTGGTGACCCCGACGCGATTCGAACGCGTGACCTTGGGATTAGGAATCCCACGCTCTATCCTGCTGAGCTACGGGGCCGCCGGTTGCCACATAGCAAACCCAGCAGGATGTGGAAACCGCCCTTACGCGTTAGCGCGCTGAACCAGATTGCAGCCCGGGCAAAGTGTCGTTGCGGATTGTGCGACGCAAACCCTTGCAATTGCTGATGTCAACTCGGACACTGGCGTGGCAAGAGCCAGTTGCCCCGCGCTCTTTTCTGTCGAGCTCTGTGGTCGCCGATCGCCACGAAGCTCAGCCCCGCCTTCTACCTACCAAGAACCCCGCCTCCATGACCGATCTGCCTCACGTCATTCGTCTGCCGGCCTTCCGGCACTTCGTTTCCTCGCGCGCGCTTTCGGGCATCGCATTCCAAGGGTCGGCCGTGGCCATCGGGTGGCTGGTCTACGACAAGACACGCAACCCGTTCGACCTGGGGCTGGTGGGCCTGTTCCAGTTCATGCCCATGCTGATCCTGACCTTCGTGGCCGGGCAGGTGGCAGATCAGTTCGATCGGCGCCGGATCGGCTTTATCTGCCAAGTCATCGAGGCGGTGACGATGGGCGTGATCGCCCTCGGCGTCTGGCAGGGCTGGCTCGAAACCTGGGGCATTTTCGCCGGGGTGATGGTGCTGGGTGCGGCGCGCGCCTTCGAGCAGCCCACCATGGCGGCGCTGCTGCCTGGCATTGTGCCGACGCCGCAACTCCAGAGCGCGGTTGCGACGTCGACGTCGGTGATGCAAACGGCGTTCATCATCGGCCCGGCACTTGGCGGCCTGCTTTATGGCCTTGGGCCGGTGGTGCCGTTTCTGGCCTCGGCCGTGCTGTTCCTCATCGCTAGCTCGAACGTCATTGCCATTCCCCGCCCGGCGACGACGCCACCGCGCGGGCCCGTGACGTTCGAGACGGTGTTCGCCGGCGTCGCCTTCATCAAGAGCCGGCCGCTGATGCTCGGCTGTATTTCCCTCGATCTCTTTGCCGTGTTGCTCGGTGGCGCGACGGCGCTGCTCCCGGTCTATGCGCGCGACATTCTCCACGCTGGGCCGTGGGCGCTGGGCTTCCTGCGGATGGCTCCGGCTATCGGCGCGGTCTGCATGGCGCTGTTCCTGGCCCGGTTTCCCCTCAGGCACCGGGTCGGCGTCACCATGCTCTGGGCCGTCGCTGTGTTCGGCACTGCCACCATCCTCTTCGCCTATTCGACCGATATTGCGCTCTCGATCGCCATGCTGGTGATCCTTGGCGCGTCAGACACAATCAGCGTGGTGATCCGCTCGTCGCTGGTGCAGTTGCTGACGCCGGACGACATGCGCGGCCGGGTGAATGCGGTCAATTCGCTGTTTATTGGAGCGTCCAATCAGCTCGGCGAGTTCCGGGCCGGGATCGCGGCGGGCTTTGTCGGACCGGTTGCGGCGGTGGCTGTGGGCGGCATCGGCACCATCGCCATCGTGCTGCTCTGGTCGCGCTTATTCCCGGCGCTGCGAAAGGTCGATACCCTTTCGGGCTAGCCGGAACTGCCGTTTTCAGTGGTCATGATGACGGTCAGGAGAACCGGCCTCTCGTCGCCGTCGCGGATACGAATTTCGATGGGCAGATTCTGGCCGTCGCTCAGCGCGTCCTTGACCAACCCGCCCAGGGCGCGGCGGGCCTCTGCGACTGCTTGGTCCATCGTCGGAAATTCCATGCCTTCGGTGTCGCTGGTCAGACCGTTCTGATCGACAATGTCGAAATAATAGCGGTGCATCGTCTAGCGTGGCTCCCGTTCGAGGTGGAGGTAGCGCGTGTCGAATTCGGCTGCCTCGGAGAGCTTCTCCCAGTTGACGATATCGACGCGGGCGCCCTTCCAGACCACCAGTTGTTCGTCGCGCATCTCCTGCAAGACCCGATTGACGTGCACCGAAGAAATGCCAAGAGCATCAGCCAGTTCCACTTGGGTGATGGGCAGAACGAAACCGCTGTCGTCGGCGGCGCCGATGACTTTGAGGCGGATGTAGAGTTCGCAGATCAGATGGGCCAGCCGGGCGAAGGCCGAAAGCCGACCCAGGCCGACGATCCACTCGCGGTGTATGGCGGTATCGAGCAAGGTCGAGAGCCAGAGCAGCCGCGTCAGGTGTGGATATTGCCGGGTGATCGTCTCGAGGTCGCTGTGCTCGAAATGGACCACGGTGCAGTTCGACAGCGCCGAGACGCTGTGGTCCATTACTTTGAGCAGGAAGCTATGGAGGTCGACGAAGTCGCCTGCCACATGGATCGAGGTGATCTGACGCTCGCCGCCTTCCATCATGCGGTAGCGTGTGCAGTAGCCATCGGTCACCAGAGTCGAGCGGGTGGCGCGGGAGCCCTCGATGATCATGTCGCTGCCTGCGGCAATGACACGGGGTGGACCTGCGATCGACCGCAACGCATCCCGCTCCTTGGCCGACAGTTCGTCGCGAGCCGCGAGCCTGGCATAGAGGGGAGCGAGCAGTCGATCGAGGTCATTCATGCCGGTCACCAGAGAGCGTTGTTGGTCGCCGGGTCGTCGAGGGTCTTGCCGTCGGGCTTGTCGAGGCCGGCGATCTTCTGCATGTCTCCATCGTCGAGCTCGAAGCCGAAGACGTCGATATTTTCGCGAATGCGCTCGGCATGGGTCGATTTGGGGATCACCACCAATCCTTCCTGCAGGTGCCAGCGGATGATCACCTGCGCGGGAGTCTTGCCGTGCTTGCGGCCGATCTCGGCGATGACCGAGTCGTCCAGCACCTCACCGCTCCCCAGCGGCGAGTAGCTTTCGAGCTGGATGCGGTTCTGGAAGTGGAACTGCCGCACGTCGCGCTGCTGGTAGTAGGGGTGGGTCTCTATCTGGTTCATGGCCGGCGCCACGCCGGTCTCGTCGATGATCCGGCCGAGATATTCGGGCAGGAAGTTCGAGACCCCGATCGAGCGGATCAGTCCCTCGTCGCGGGCCTGGATGAAGGCCTTCCAGGTCTCGACATAGTTGTTGTGCGCCGGGATCGGCCAGTGGATCAGGAACAGGTCCAGGTACTCGAGGCCGAGCGCCTTGAGGCTCTCCTCGATGCCGCGGCGGGTGTCGGCGCCCATCGACTTCGTACGGATCTTGCTGGTGATGAACAACTGCTCGCGGTCGACATCGGCTTCGCGGATGGCGCGGCCGACGCCCGCTTCGTTGTCATAACCCTGGGCGGTGTCGATGTGGCGGTAGCCGGCGCGAATGGCTTCGCCGACGGCGTTGACGACTTCGTCCTCCGGCACTTGCCACACGCCGAAGCCGAGCTGGGGAATGGCGTTGCCGTCGTTGAGCGGCGCAAACGGCACCCCGCCGGGCAGCGCAACATTGCGATCCTCGCCGAGAGCGCCTTTGTGGCCATGGGAAGTGGTGTCGCTCA
>JAEZKB010000213.1 GCA_023415605.1 Pseudomonadota bacterium | reverse complement strand
GTCATGAAGCGGCTGCTGCCGTTCCTTCTGTTGATGTACATTCTGGCGTTTCTCGACCGGGCCAATGTCGGCTTTGCCAAGGCCGCCTTCCAGGCGGATACGGGCATCTCGGACGCCGCTTTCGCGTTCGGCGCCAGCATCTTCTTCCTCGGATATGCGCTATTCGAGGTGCCCTCGAACCTCATCATGCACCGCGTCGGCGCCAAGATCTGGATGGCGCGCATCATGGTGACGTGGGGCCTGATCTCCGCGGCGATGATGTTCGCCCACAACGAGATCACCTTCTACATCCTGCGCGTGCTGCTCGGCATTGCGGAAGCCGGCTTCTTCCCCGGCGTGATCCTGTATCTCACCTACTGGTTCCCCTCCTTCGCGCGCGGCCGCGCTATGGGCCTGTTCTATTTCGGTGCCCCGCTCGCCTTCATCTTCGGCTCGCCGCTCTCGGGCCTGCTGCTTGAGTTCGACGGCTTCTGGGACCTGCATGGCTGGCAGTGGATGTTCATGATCGAAGGCCTGCTGGCCTCGGTGGTGGGTGTCTGGGCGTATTTCTACCTCGACAACAAGCCCGCAGACGCCAAGTGGCTCACAGCGGACGAGAAGACCACGCTGCAGGCGGCGATCGATGCCGAAGACAGCGCCAAGCAGTCTCACGGTCCGCGTGGCGCGCTGTCCTCGCTCGCCAATGGGCGCGTGCTCTACTTCGCGCTGATCTACTTCATCATTCAGATGAGCGTGTATGGCGTCGTCTTCTACCTGCCGACCCAGGTCGCCGGCCTGCTCGGTACCAATGTCGGCCTGACGGTGGGCATCGTCACCGCGATCCCGTGGGTCTGCGCCATGGCGGCGACCTACTTCCTGCCGCGCTGGTCGGACCAGACCGGCGAGCGCCGCCTCTTCGCGGCCGGCATCCTCGTCGTCTGCGCGGCCGGCATCGCGACCTCTGTCGCTTCGGGCTCGCCGCTGCTGTCGATGATCGCCCTGTGCTTCGCCGCGGCCGGCTTCATCTCGGTGCAGCCGATCTTCTGGACCTTGCCGACAGGCTATCTGGGCGGCGTCGCGGCGGCCGGTGGCATCGCGATGATCAACTCGCTCGGCTCTCTCGGTGGCTTCGTGGCGCCGAACGTGAAGGTGTGGGCGGAAACGGCCTTCGCCTCGCAGGCGGCCGGCCTCTATGTGCTGGCGGGCACCACCCTGCTCGGCGCGCTGCTGGTCCTCGCCCTCGCCGCGATCGGCGTCGGCCGCGAGGCCCGTGGCTCGGCCACGGCGGCAACCCCGCGCTGAACCCTTAAATGCCGCGGCCGCCTCGCGTGGCCGCGGACCCTTTTTCCGGGAGCTTCATCATGACCATGCCGACGATCAAGGCCGTTCGCGCCTTCACCGTCCGCGGCGGCGGTGCGGACTATCACGACCAGGGCACGGGCCACTGGATCGACGACCACATCGGCACACCGATGGGCAAGTACCCCGAATATCGCCAGAGCCGCCAGAGCTTCGGCATCAACGTGCTGGGCACGCTGGTGGTCGAGATCGAGGCCGATGATGGTACGGTGGGCTTCGCGGTCACCACGGCCGGCGAGATCGGCGCGTTCATCGTCGAGAAGCACCTCTCGCGCTTCCTGATCGGGCGCAAGGTCACCGAGATCGAGAAGATCTGGGACCAGATGTACTTCGCGACCCAGTATTACGGCCGCAAGGGCGTGGTGCTGAACACCATCTCCGGCGTCGATCTCGCGCTGTGGGACCTGCTCGCTAAGGTGCGCAAGGAACCCGTCCACGCGCTGCTCGGCGGCCCTGTTCGCGATGAACTGCAGTTCTACGCCACCGGCGCGCGCCCGGACCTCGCCAAGCAGATGGGCTTCATCGGCGGCAAGCTGCCGCTGCACCATGTGCCGGCCGAGGGCGAGGAAGGTTTCAGGAAGAACATCGAGCTTCTTGCCGACATGCGTGAGCGTTGCGGCGACGATTTCTGGCTGATGTACGATTGCTGGATGAGCCTCGACCTGAACTACGCGACCAAGCTCGCCCATGCGGCCCATGAATATGGGCTGAAGTGGATCGAGGAAGCGCTCTCGCCGGACGATTACTGGGGCTATGCCGAACTGCGCAAGAACGTGCCGAAGGGTATGCTGGTCACCACCGGCGAGCACGAGGCGACCCGCTGGGGCTTCAAGCTGCTGCTGGAGATGGGTTGCTGCGACATCATCCAGCCGGATGTGGGCTGGTGCGGCGGTGTCACCGAGCTGATCAAGATCTCGGCGCTGGCGGATGCACACTCTGCGCTGGTCGTGCCGCATGGTTCCTCGGTCTACAGCTATCACTTTGTAATCACTCGGCAAAATTCGCCCTTCGCCGAGTTCCTGATGATGCACCCGGTGCCCGATCAGGTCGTGCCGATGTTCACCCCGCTCCTGCTCGACGAGCCGGTGCCGGTGAACGGCCGCATGAAGGCGAGCGTGCTGGACAAGCCGGGCTTCGGTGTTCGCCTGAACCCCGACGTGAAGCTGCACCGTCCCTACGCGGCGAGCTGACACGCTTCGAGCGGTGGATAAAGCGGCCCGCACGGTCTCGTGCGGGCCTTTTTTCGTTTGTGATGTCAGATGCTTAGGGGGCGCCCGTCAGTTCAGCGCGTCTTCCGTCAGGGTGAGGATGAGGACCTGCCGGGCGTTCTCCGGTATGGAGGGCGAGGTTCGCAATTCGAGGTCGAGCGCCGGGCGCTTCGACTGGACGAGCGTGGCGAGCTTCTCGGCGACCTGGGCCGTTCCGGCATGGTAGGCGAGGCTGTTGCTGGTCGGCTGCGCGACGCCGGTGTCTGAAACGGCGACTTCGAAGCCTGCCGCCTTCAGGATTTGTGTAAACCTATCAATGCGTTCGCCTGAGACTGTGGCCGTCGGGGCGAACATGCGTACGGTGTAGCCGGTGCCGAGCTGAGCCGGGCGGGCGGGCGTCGCGGCGGCTTGGGACGAGGCTGGATCGGACGAGGGGCGGGGGGGCTGCGCGTTGGCGGCCGCTGCCGGATTGGCGGGCGCGGCTGGCGCAGGAGGCTGGAGTTCCGCCATGCGGGCGTCGAGCGCGGTGGATAGGCGGTCCTCCAGACGCGTGTCCAATGAGTGCAGTGAGGTGGACAGTGCGTCCAGTTTGGCCTGCATCTGAACGATCTGGAAGAGGGTGACGCCAAGCAGGCCGAGGCTGGCCAGCAGACCCACCGTCAGCGGTATCCACGCCCGCGAGCGCGCGGTGGTCGCGGGGGAGAGACCACCGGCATCGGCGCGGCGCGTCTCGACCTCGAGACGGCGCATGTCAAGCTTGAGCTTCTCGATCTCGATCCAGCGATGAAAGGCTTCGGGGTCCTGCGGTGGACCCTTGGCGCGGCCCGGGGCGGAGGCAGCGTCCCGCGCGGACGTGATACGGGGTTCCGACATTCGCGGCGTCGTCCTCGGCTCCATCACTCTTGGCTCCATGCGGGCGGAGTGATCCCGCTCGGCCCGGGGATGCTCATCATGGGAATGCTCATCATTTGGGTGGCCGCCCTCGCCATATTCATAAGGGCCATGATCGGGCCCGGGGTGATGGGCGGGGGCGTCGTACCGGGGATCGCGCGGGTGCTGCTGGGCGCGCCCACGATCATAGATGTAGGGCTCATCGGCGGGTTCATTGTTGTCCGTCATGCAACACTCCCACATCGACCCATGGCCTTCCGGGCGAACCGGAGTGGCGCCCTCGTGTCTTTTAGCCGACCCGCCCGCATCGTGCATCCGAGATCGCCGAAAGGAACCGGCGGGGGGTGACCCGGCTTCTTCTTTCACGATCAGGAGCACGCCATGGACGATGTCGAGCAGCAAATCCGCGAAGCCGCTTATCAGACCTGGAACGCCGAGGGGCGCCCCACCGGCCCGGCGCTCGCTGTCTGGATGGAGACACATCGGCTGGTGCAGGGCTTGCCGAAGGGCGCGGTTTCTCCCACGCCGCCCAGTGCCGGTCCCCATGCC
>JAEZKB010000315.1 GCA_023415605.1 Pseudomonadota bacterium | reverse complement strand
GGAGGAGATCCAGCAGGTGGCCGAGGATCGCCTCGCGCTGATGAGCGAGGCCCAGCACGCCGTCACTCGTCTGCAGAAGTCGCTCGACCACGAGGTCGGCCAGATCGTGACCACCCGCCTGATCGCGCTGCAGGAGCAGGAGCAGGCGATTGAGGCCTATCTGAACACCTCCCGCGACGATGGCCTGTGGCGCTGGGTCCCCCAGCAGCTCGGGATCCTCTACCAGCATGACCCGATCCCGTTCCACGTCCCGGAGCATTACCTGGACGTCATCCCCCTTGCTACGTACCCCACCATCTCGATGGTGACGCCCTGCCTCAACAGCGCCGGTTTCCTGCCGCTCACGGCGGACAGCATCCTGGACCAGGAGTACCCGGCTCTGGAGTACGTCGTCCAGGACGGCGGGTCCACCGACGAGACCCTGGACATCCTCAAGGGGTATGGCGACCGCCTGACGCACGTAGCCTCGGAGCCGGACTCCGGCATGGCGCAGGCGATCAATCGCGGTTTCGTCCACACCTCCGGCGAGATCATGGCGTACCTCAATGCCGACGATCTGTTGCTGCCCGGGACGCTGCATTACGTCGCGGCGTACTTTGCGCGCCATCCCGATGTTGACGTCATCTACGGCCACCGGGTGGTGATTGACGCCGACAACGCCGAGGTCGGCCGTTGGGTGATGCCGCTCCACGACGACGCCGTGCTCTCCTGGGCCGACTACGTCCCCCAGGAGACGCTGTTCTGGCGCCGCTCGATCTGGGATAAGGCCGGCGGCGCGATGGACGAGTCGTTCCGCTTCGCCCTGGACTGGGACCTGCTCCTGCGCTTCCGGGCCGCCGGTGCTCACTTCGTCCGTCTGCCGCGCTTCCTCGGCGCCTTCCGTGTCCACCCGGAGCAGAAGACGTCCCGCGAATTGCGCGGCCTGGGCTTCGACGAAATGGACCGGCTCCGCGAGCGCGAGCTCGGCCGGCCGGTCTCTGAGGCCGAGGTCCGTCCGTATCTCGGCGCGTACATGCGCCGCCACAAGCTGTACCACAAGCTGTACCGCCTGGGCGTGCTCCGCTACTGAAGCAACTATCGTTCGGGGCGCGTCCGGCGCCCCTACCTGAGGCACACTCCTGTCCGGGAGCAACAACACACGGTGAGGATCGATGGAGCGACACGTCACACCGACTGGGCGCGGCCCCCTGGTGATTCGCGGCTCGCTGGGCGACTGGGAGTGTGAGCTCCGCGCCCGGCTGGCAGTAGCAGAGGAAGAGCGCGAACTGGCTCAGATGCGGGCGGAGATGGCCCAGCCGCAGGCCGAGCTTGCTCAGGCCCAAGCGGAGGCGGCCCAGTTGAAGGGCGAGGCCGCGCGCTTGAGAGCCGAAATCTCCCGTCTGCAGGATGAGGTTCATCAGCTTCGGAGTACGTTGAGGACAGTCGAGAAGATGCTGCAGGGGCTCCGGCGCAGCCGCGGCTATCAAGTGTTCCGCCTCATGGGGCGCTGGGACTCGATTGAGAAGGGCATCCAAGGGACATTCCGCTAGCTCGACCGGCCTGACCGGTGCATGCCCTCCCAAAATCGAGGGCTGAGTATAGTCGCGCATCGTGGGAATCCCGACCGCGCGGTGGCTTGAGGGAGTACGCGCACCCCCGACGATGGTCATTCGTGCGCGCGCTCACTGGCTCGTGCTTGCGGCCGCGATCGTCGGCGGCATCTCCGCCGTCATCGGGCCGGCCTTCCCGGCGCAGATCCCCGCGTACGCCCGGTTCGAATTCATGGCCCAGGTGGGCGCCGTCGCCGCGACCCTGGACACCTGGCGGACGACCGGGGCGCTGCCGATCTCGAGCCATGAGATCCATGCCGGCGTCGAGTACCCGTACATCCTGTTCGGGAACATGGCGTTCTACCTCATCGCTGCCTTCGCCAGCCGCGTCTTCGCCGTGCCAGCGTACCTCGGCGCGGCGCTGGCGCTGGCGCTGGGCTTCGCCCTCGCGACCTGCAGCGTCTATCTCCTGGCGACCCGCGCGGGCGTGCAGCGGTATCTCGCCATCGCCCTCGGATTCCTGTATGCGGCCGGGCCGTACCTGTGCGTCGACCTGTTCGTGCGCAATTCGTTCCCCGAGTACCTGACCTGGCAGATCACCCCGTCCCTGCTCCTGATCGTCCGCTGGGGATTGCGGCCACAAGCCGGCCCGCTCGCGCTCCTCGCCGCCGCGATGGCGTTCGCCGCGCCGTTCTATTTCCACAAGCTCGTGGCGCCGCATGTCGCCCTCATGCTGGTCCTCCTCAGCGTCAACACGATTGTGTGGCGATTCGGCACCGTGGCACGTCTGGCGCTGGTGGGCACCCTGGCCCTGCTCTTCAGTGTGCCGGCCTGGTCCCCGGCGGTGCGCGGACTGGGCGCGGACACCGTGCGCGGCCTCGGGGGCAACGTCGTGCCAAGCATCCTGAACGCGTCGCTCGCCAACGTGGTGCTGCCCTACGCCGCGAATAGCCTGCCGGCCGGCCCTGCGTACGACTTCTACGAAGGACGCTTCGCCCTCCAGGCCGGGCTCGTGCCTGTGACCGGGTTCGTCCTGGCAGCCGCGATACTGCTGACCCAGCCCCGTCTGGCCTGGGCACGACGCCTGCCGCTGCCGCTGGTGCTCTTCGTCATTAACGTCGCGCTGATCCTGGGCTGGCTCCGGATCTGGGACCTCGTCCCCGGGCCGTTGCGCTACGTCCAGTTCTCGTACCGTCTGCTTGGCGTGGTCCATTTTCTGGGATTTCTGCTGCTCATCCAGGCGCTGGGTAGCCGGCGCTCGCTGCTGCGTCGAGCGCCGGTGCTCGGTCAGCGGGTTGCGGCGCTGGCGTTCGTCGGGCTGGCCGGGGTGAGCGTCAGCACCTACTGGCACCATCCTCCGACGGTCGAGAT
>JAEZKB010000128.1 GCA_023415605.1 Pseudomonadota bacterium | reverse complement strand
AGGCCGGGCTGACCGATGCGCTGATCGTCAATACCTGCGCGGTGACCGCCGAAGCGGTGCGGCAGGCGCGGCAGTCGATCCGCAAGGCCAAGCGCGACCATCCCGAACGCAGGATCATCGTCACCGGCTGCGCCGCGCAGACCGAAGCGCGCTCGTTCGGCGACATGGCCGAAGTCGATTTCGTCATTGGAAACAACGACAAGCTCAAGGCCGAGAGCAACCAGCCGATGGCCTTTGGCGTGCCGCTCAACGACAAGGTGCAGGTCAACGACATCATGTCGGTCAAGGAGACCGCCGGTCACCTGATCGAGGGCATGGACGGGCGGGCGCGCGCCTTCGTGCAGGTGCAGAACGGCTGCGACCATCGCTGCACCTTCTGCATCATCCCCTATGGCCGCGGGCCTTCCCGCTCGGTGCCGATGGGCGCGGTGGTCGAGCAGATCAAGAAACTGGTCGGCAATGGCTATCGCGAAGTGGTGCTGACCGGGGTCGATGCCACCAGCTATGGCCCTGATTTGCCTGGCAATCCGACGCTGGGCAAGCTGGTGCAGTCGGTGCTGCGGCACGTGCCGGACCTGCCGCGGCTGCGGATTTCCTCGATCGATTCCATCGAGGCGGATGCAGCTCTTTATGACGCCATAGCATCGGAATCCCGGCTGATGCCGCATTTGCATCTGAGCCTGCAGTCGGGCGACGACATGATCCTAAAGCGCATGAAGCGGCGCCATTCGCGCGCGCAGGCGATTGAAGTGATTGAGAAAATCCGCGCGCTGCGGCCGGAGATGGTGTTCGGCGCCGACATCATCGCGGGTTTCCCGACCGAGACCGACGAGATGTTCGAGAACACGCTCAGGATCGTCGGCGAGGCCAACCTGACCTATCTGCACGTCTTTCCCTATTCGCCGCGGCCGGGCACGCCGGCAGCGCGAATGCCGCAGGTCAGCGGCGTGAAAGTGCGTGAGCGGGCTGCAAAGTTGCGCGCCGTGGGTGTGACGCAGATCATGAACTTCTGTCAGTCGCGTGTCGGCAGGATGGAACAGGTGCTGATCGAAAAGAACGGCATCGGCCGAACGGAACAGTTTATGACCATTTCGGTGCCCGGGCATAAGCCGGGTGAAATCGTGCCGGTGATGGTGACCGGCGTTGGTGACGAGAGCCTGATCGGCGAAGCGGTAAGGACGGCAGCCTGATGGCCGAAAAGAAGAAGGGTTTCTTCCAGCGCCTGTTCGGTGGCGGCGATGCGCCGGCCCCGACCCCGGCGCCTGCGCCGGAACCGACCCCGCCCGAACACACGGTCGAGGAAGATCTCGAGGCCGACATCATTCTCGACGAGGTGGTGGAAGCGGCGCCGCTGGTGCTGCCGCCCGACCAGGAGATCGCGCTGGCCGAGGCGCTGCATGAGGCCGGCGAGACCATTTCGCCCACCCCGCCGCAGCCCGAACCGTCGCCCGGCCCGCCCGAGGCGACCCCAGCCTATGCCGAAGAGGTCGAGGACGACCTCGAGGAAGAGCCCGAGCCGGTCGCTGAGACACCGATGCCGGTGACGGCGCCGGAGCTGCCGATCGCACAGCCGAAAAAGCAGAACTGGTTCCAGCGCCTCGCCTCGGGCCTGAAACGCTCGTCGGACCAGCTCACCACCAACATCACCTCGGTCTTCACCAAGAAGAAGCTCGATGCGGCGATGCTGGAAGACCTCGAGGACATCCTCATCCAGTCCGACTTCGGGCTCGATATGGCCACCCAGGTGACCGACACGCTGCGCCGCGACCGCTTCGACCGCGACATCAGCGCTGCCGAAGTGCGCGAAGTGCTGGCCGGCGAGATCGTCGGCGTGCTCGAGCCCGTCGCCAAGCCGCTGGTCATCGACACGGCGCACAAGCCCTTCGTGATCCTGATGATCGGGGTCAACGGCTCGGGCAAGACCACCACCATCGGCAAGCTCGCCAGTCTCTATTCGGCCGAGGGCAAGAAGGTGATGCTGGCCGCCGGCGACACCTTCCGCGCCGCCGCCATCGAGCAGCTGCAGGTCTGGGGCCAGCGCACCGGCGCGCCGGTCGTCGCCAAGCCCGCGGGCTCGGACGCCTCCGGCCTCGCCTTCGAGGCGGTGGTGCGGGCAAAGGCGGAAGGCAGCGACGTGCTGATCATCGATACGGCCGGCCGGCTGCAGAACCGCGACGAGCTGATGAGCGAGCTCGAAAAGATCATCCGCGTGATCAAGAAGGTGGACCCCACCGCCCCTCACGCCACTTTGTTGACCCTCGACGCGACCACCGGGCAGAATGCCCTTAATCAGGTCGAAATCTTCGGCAAGCGTGCGGGCGTGACGGGGATCGTCATGACCAAACTGGATGGAACGGCGCGCGGCGGCATCCTGGTCGCCATCGCCAAGAAGTTCGGCCTGCCGGTTCACTTCATCGGCGTGGGGGAAGGCGTCGACAATATCGAGCCCTTCGCCGCCCGCGACTTCGCCGAAGCCATCGCCGGAAAGAACACCTGATGAGCGAGACCACCGACAAGACCGAAGAGATCAACTGGGCCGAGCTCAAGCAGCCGCTGATCAAGCTGGCGCTCGAGCTGGGGCCGCTGATCGTCTTCTTCATCGCCAATGCCTTCGGCAAGCAGCTGATCGACGCGATCCCGCTGTTCCACGGTTTTGACGACCCGCTCTATCCGGCCACCGCCTTCTTCATGGTGGCCATGGCGATCTCGCTGGTCTTGAGCTGGATCCTCCTCAAGCGCATCGCCGTGATGCCGGTGGTGACCGCGGTGGTGCTGGCCATTTTCGGCACGCTGACCTTCATTTTCCAGGACACCACCTTCATCAAGATCAAGCCGACCATCGTCAACGCGCTGTTCGGCTCGGTGCTGTTGGGGGGCCTGCTGTTCCGGCAGTCGCTGCTGAAATACGTCTTCGGCGAGGTCTATAAGCTCAAGCCCGAAGGCTGGCTGGTGCTGACCGTACGGTGGGGCATCTTCTTTTTCGTACTCGCCGCGCTCAATGAATTGGTGTGGCGGTTCTTCCCGGACTATTGGGTGCCGTTCAAGGTCTGGGGCGTGATGCCGCTGACCATTCTCTTCTCGGTGTCCCAGCTGCCAGTGTTGAGCAAATACGCACCGGAGCCGGAGGTAGAGACGGCGGCGTAGGGTGACTGCCGAACCAGGATGGCAGCTGGTGGGCAGGATTGCGCTGCGACAGACCGGCCAGATCGAGCATGCTGGAGTCCCGCCTTCACGGGAATGACACCGGGCATCCGCACTGCAAACGCCGTGGTGCAAATTAACCCGCCGCCAACCGCGTCCGCCACTCGCGCTTGCCCATACATGACGCGCGCGAGACACTGCCCCGATTGCACGATCGCCAGGCAGAAGGCTGACGATGCTAGAGGGACTTGCGGGGAAAATCGCCGATCTGTGGCACACTCCCGATCTGTGGATCGAGAGGGAGCTCGAAGACGCGTTGCCGGATGCACCGATGGAGCTCGGGCCGATCGACCATTTTCGCCGCCGGCTGATCGCTCTGGCGCAGCAGCGGCAGAAGCAGAACGGCAAGCTGGTTTCGAGCCTTTTGACCATCGTCTGGCAGGGCAACAAGCTTTCTGCTTTGGGAACCCATTATCGCGACATGCGCAAGGTCGCCGGCATGGTGGTCGAGGTCGTGCTCGAGCAGATGGCCACGCAGCCCGATATCTTCCTGCAGTATGACGACGACAATGTCGTGCTCTGCTTCGCCTCGGCCAATCGCGCCGTGACGGAGGTTCGCACGGCGATGATGGCGCAGGCCCTGAAGGCAGCGCTCTTGCAGCGCATGCCGGACCTTGCGGGTAAGCTGCGCATCGACTTTACCGTCACGGCAGTAGAGCCCGTCGAGGCCGTGACCAAGGGCCCGGACCTCGCCGCCGGCCTCGTCGACCTCCTGTGCCGGACGCGCGACATGAGCGCCATCGGCCACGCGGCGACGGCGTGAGAGCCGCCACGGCGTCGACCGTCATCCGGCCACTTCCGGGGTGACCCACGTCGGCGCCGGGCTCGCCTCGTTCCACTCGAGTTCGCCGATACCCTCAGCGCGGAGCGCAGCAAGGAAGTGCTGGCAGTCGAAGGCATCGTGACTGTGCTGGATGCCGTGAGGCGGTCGACCCGCGAGAAAGAGACGGATCATCAGGGATGCCACACGGGCAGTGGTACGGCTCTCGTCCTCGCCCCGATACCGGACGGTCGCCCGATGCAGGATGCCGCCCCGCAACCCACGCGCCTCCACGGTGACATTGACGGCCTTGCTGCCCAGCCGTACGGCCGAAAAACTGCGCCGGACCAACCGGCGAAACACGGCGCTACGACCCAACCACGTCGAAATCCCGAACAGCACGGCTGTCGCCAACCGGGAGTCGAAGGCCACACGGGTGGTGACCACCGCCGACGGCATGCGCCGCGTCAGCGCGTGCTGATCGGAAAAGTCGACCACATGCGCAGTCCGCAGTCCCCAAGGGCGGCCGAAGTCGATGCGCCGCGGGCTTCGGGGGCGGGCAGGATCGAAGATGCGAGCTGCCATCCAGTCGAGCCCGGCACTCCCGTGACTGTCTCCTAGCCCGAATAGCAGGCCGATATCGACGCGGGTGGGGCGGTCGAAGGC
>JAEZKB010000126.1 GCA_023415605.1 Pseudomonadota bacterium | reverse complement strand
GGTCAAGCCCGAGGATGACGGTGGTTGGGGAGGGATTAGGGCGAGAGCCTTGAGACGGTGGATGCCGAATTCCCCGTCTCCGCACAGATCCCGCAAGAATGAGAGCCCTTACTCCGTTCCCGGGAGGGGATAGCGCTCCACTTCGCGCAGCAGTTCGATGAAGCCGTCGACGGCGGTTTCGGCCGTGATGCGGCCTTTGTCGGCGGTGGCGAGGTGGGCTGCGCCGGCAGCGCGGAGGGGGTGGATGTCGGAGGCGATCCAGGCGTAGCTCAGGGGGCCGGTGGGGCGCAGATACTTGTAAGCCTGCTCGTCGCGCGCGGCGACCGACGGGTAGTCCTGCAGCTTGTCGGTGTTCACCAGTTCCGGACGGAAATGCATGACCAGCGAGGTCTCGCTGTCGCCGCCATGGATGCCGTAGCGATTCTCGATGTCCGAATAGATGTCCTTGGGCCAGAACTGGCTCCAGCCGGTCTTGACCGCGAGCATGCCTCGCTGCACGCGCAGCTCGCGGGCGATGATGTCGAGCATCGAGACATTGCCGCCATGGCTGTTGACGAACACCACCTTGCGGATGCCGGTGCGGGCGATTTCGAGCCCGATCTGTGTCCAGGCCTCGATGAGGTTGATGGCGGTGCCGCTGATGGTGCCGTGCTGCCAGATATGTTCGTTGGACTTCCCCACCGCCTGCACGGGGAGGATGCGGATATCAAGATCGGCCGGCGCGCGCTGCACCAGTAGGTCGAGATGACCCTGGTTGATGATCGTGTCGGTACCGACCGGCAGATGCGGACCGTGCTGCTCGATGGCGGCGACCGGGAAGACCGCAATGGTCTTTTGCGGATCAAGGCCGTGAAATTCGGTGGCGGCGAAGTCATTCCACCAAATCTTGCGGGGCATGGGCGGGTCCTCAGGCGGGGCCGGCGGCAATCACCTCGACCTCGAGCACGAACTCGGGGCGGGCAAAGCCGGAAACGATCATTAGGGTCGAGGCAGGATAGGGTTCGGCAAACAGCGCATTGCGCACCGACATGTATTCGGCGAGGTGCTCGCGGGCGGTGACATAGGTGTTGATGCGGACGACATTCGCGAGGGTCATTCCGGCCTCGGCCAGCACCGCCTCGATGTTCGCAAAGCAGAGTCGCGCCTGGCCGGCGCAATCGGGCGGCACCGTCTTGTCAGCGGCAATGCCCAACTGGCCCGAGCAGAAGACGAGCCTTTGTCCTTCCGGCACCACCATGCCGTGGCTGTAGGGAGCGAATGGCGGATGGATTTGCGTGGGATTGAGTGGCGTCGCCATAGGCAGGAAGGACGTGAATAGAACTCTTCAGGGCGATGCTATCGGCGCACCTGCCTCTTGCCTAGCCGGATTCGACAGCGCTTGCACGCATGGCAGGCATTTAAGACGCATGCCTATTTTTTGGCTTCACATTTTACGGGCGCAGAGACAAGAATTGGTCGCGCGATAGCATCGCAGCAGATTTGGCCGGCGCCCGAATGCCGGTCGGGGAGAGCGGAGACATCATGACTGACATCATCAAACTGACGACGGCCGCGGCCGTGATCGCTGCAGGCCTGACCGGCGCTGCTTATGCCCAGGACAAGGTGACGTTCGCCACCAACTGGCTGGCCCAGGCCGAACACGGCGGGTACTACCAGGCCGTGGCCGATGGCACCTATGCCAAGTATGGCCTCGACGTGACCATCGCCCAGGGCGGCCCGCAGGCGCCGATGCGCCCGCAACTCGTGGCCGGCCAGATTCAGTTCTATATGGGCGGCACCACCACGGCGATCAACAGCGTCAAGGAAGGTATCCCGACGGTCACCATCGCAGCGATCTTCCAGAAGGATCCGCAGATCCTCATTTCGCACCCGGGCAAGTTCAAGACCTTCCCTGAGACCGCCGGCGCCAGCAAGTACATCCTCGCCGCGGACGCTCTGTCGTCCTATTTCCTCTGGCTGCACGCCACCTGGCCAGAATTCGTCGAGGAAAAATACGAGCCCTACCAGTTCAACCCGGCCTCGTTCCTGGCTGACGAGAACGCCATCCAGCAGGGTTACCTGACGTCCGAGCCCTATTCGATCGAAAAGGAAGCCGGCTTCAAGCCCGACGTCTGGCTGCTGGCCGACCAGGGCTATGCGCCCTATTCGACCACCATCGAGACAATGAAGCCCTGGCTCGACGCCAACAAGGACGTCGCCAAGCGCTTCGTCGAAGCCTCGATCATCGGCTGGTACAACTATCTCTACGGTGACAACGCCGCCGGCAACGAGCTGATCAAGGCCGACAATCCGGAAATGACCGACGAGCAGATCGCCTACTCGATCGCCAAGATGAAGGAATACGGCATCCTGATCTCCGGCGACGCCGAGACCAAGGGCATCGGCTGTATGACCGACGCGCGCTGGAAGGCCTACTACGACGAAGGCGTGAAGGTCGGCCTCTACGAAGCGGGCATCGATTATACCCAGGCATTCTCTACCGAGTTCGTTTGCCAGGGCCTCGGCATGGACCTCGTGAAATAACCGCTCTACAAGCCGATTCCGGCGCGGGCACTCGGCCCGCGCC
>JAEZKB010000065.1 GCA_023415605.1 Pseudomonadota bacterium | reverse complement strand
TATGGGAACTGATCCGCCGCCTGATCCCTTCGCGGTTTCTACCGATTGCGGCCTTCGACGGCGTGTCGCGGGCAGACGACTTGGAGGCAGTGAGGAAACTGAAGGGATGGACCAATGACCGTTTGGTCCATGAGCGCATTTCCAAACTGCCCCCGCCCAAGCCGATCAGTTCGAGATTACCGCGCCTGTCGTCGGCCCCGTGGTGGCGTGCCGATAGGTTCTCTGAGGGCGGCATGTCGGTGAACAGAAGCACTGCGCCTCTTCGTACAGCCAACCGAGCGGTAGCGGATTCAGGCGAAACTCGCCTCTGCTCTCTGAAGCGCGCCAAAACACTGTCCGCTCACTGTCAAGCCGATGTCTTGAATGCTGCCCTCCAGCAGTGCGTAGCACGGCGCAGCGGAGAAGAACGACAGTCGCTAAAATTCCAAAATTGCTCTTTCAATATCTGAAATAATTTCCGCACTGCGAAATTGAGCTTCGTGCTTCCGATAAATGCAGTTCCAGAATCATCGACAGTCCATTGATTGGCAAAGAAACTCACTTTTATTATCGGACATAGCGTTCCAGTGCGCCGCAATGATAAATATTTCATACTAGACATCAAAAAATGATTGAGATGAGGTGTCCTATTATATAACATTGTGATTGATTAGCTGTACGAATTTGCGCCCTTGCGAAGTTCTGTTAAGGGGAATACCGCTATTATAAGCGGGCTTTCTGCAATCAATCGCTTGGGAATTTCCAAACCGTAGCGTCATCGGTTTGAAGACTCCTGGCGCGTTGGCTTTTGAGCCGGTGTCGAGGTGTTGCGGAACTACTCATGAAAATTTGCCAGTGACTCTGAGGCGGGGGGATGAGGATGCCCTTATCAATCAATCCGGGTACATCTGATGGCGTGAAAGCGAACGTAGGCATTTGGTCAGAGACGCCCATTGTGCAAAGTCAAACAAGGAAAGCGGTCGGAGCCTGGAAGGCTGAAGCTGAGGTCATCCTGCGTTCCCACCGAACCCCGCCTTTTGCCGAGCACACCATCCGCTCATACATGTCGAGCCTGGGAAAGTTCGCGTCTTGGTGCGTCTTGCGCGGCATTGCCCCTCTTCCAACCAAAGCCGAGGTGTGGGCCGAGTACCTCGCCGAGTGTCTCGGGTCACACATGACCTCCGCCAAGGTGGCGACTTTACGCCAGTATCAGGCCGGGATCTTCCGAATCAATAGCCTTCTCGGAACACCGGTAAACGGCAATTGCCCTGAAGTGATGGCGGTTTGGGACGTTATTCGATCCCGAGCGCAGGCATCCCAAAGCAAGGCTCCCATATTATCAGAGCATCTGGTGAAAATGCTCTCATGTCTGCCGAGGAATGTAATTGGCCTGCGCAACCGCGCCATCCTTCTTCTGGGATTTGCCACGGCGCTTCCTCGAAGCGTTCTGGTTGGGTTGGACCTGAAACCAAGTTCTGACCCAAGGTCTACGGGATGGCTGGAAGTTCTTCCAGACGCTCTGATCGTTCGGATCGTGCTTCAGTCTGGGCAGGCAACCTTTCCCGTGGCAATGCTGAATGTGCCACAAAGCGACCATCCTGATGAATGTCCCGTTGCCGCGGTTCGGGCATGGACAAGGCGGGCACAGTTGTCTAAGGGGCCCTTGTTCCGACCGATCCATCAAGGCGGCCGCGTGCGGGAGAGGAGGCTCACGGACCGTACCGTAGCGAGGATCGTCAAAGACGCAGTAAAGGAAGCCGGCTACGATCCTCTCTGTTTCTCGTCGCACAGTCTGAGATCGGGAAGTGCAATTTCCCAGGCGCTTGAGAACTCCGGAATCTTCCGAACCAGCCAGCAACTTGGTCACCGATCCCTTGGCGCGACCCTTCGGTATTTTCTGATCGCCGACAAGCTGCGCCAAGGGGACGCCGGTGGCGGACCGGCCGCACCGGGGCGCGGGAGGTAAGCGTGACCGGCTGTTTCCGGACGCAAAACCGCACGCCTCGCAAACCCCCTCGGTCGCTTCGGTCGGCAGCGATGCTGTTCGCAAGCCCGAAAATGGGGGGCGTGGTGCGGTGCCAGACTGTCCTGCAGCACGACCTGTGTTCCCTCCTGGAGGTTGACCACACCGTCGTTTCGTTCCGGGTCTTTCCAGAGGATGTGGAGTACGCGTGGTGCGGCGCGAGGGTGTGGTTGCGACCGGACTTCCATGTGACCGGGCGAGCAAGCGCAAGCATGAGGGTGCTGCCCCACGTCATTGTGAAGATATGTTGCGAAGCGGACATCAGCGGTGAATGGTCCAAAGCGCGTCAGCGGGTGGTGGAGAGTGTCCTGTCTCCACCCGGAACGGTTTTGCAACTGGTCACGCCGGGAGCCATCCGCCGCCAGCCACGTCTGGCAAACGTCAGACTGCTCCTGCGCTTCCGAAGCTTCATGCCCGATCCGGCCATTGGCTCCCTCATTGAGCGGGCTGCCGGTCAGCCTGATGGGGCTCGGATCGGCGACATCGTCCCAGAGGTGCGGTGGGCCGAGGTGCTTGCCTCGGTTGCCGGGCTTGTTCTCCGTGGGGCCGTGTGGCTGGACCTGAACGCCCCCATTGGGCCAAACACCCGCGTCTTCTCCTGTGAGGAAGAAACGTCATGCTTCATCTGCGCTTGAAAGCTGGGGAACGGCTGTTGTGGAAGGGGCAGACCTTTGATGTGGTCCGGCGGTTGGCCGACTTTCGCGTCCAGTTGATTGAGAGCGATACGGGAATGGTTCTCATCGCCAGCGACGCCGAATTGCTGCAAGCCTACAGTCAGCGTGACCTGCATTTGCGTTTTTGTGATGTTCAGCGGCTAAAGGTTGCGAAGAGGAAGAACCTACTCCTCACTTTCGACGGTTTTTCCGATGATGAGAAGAAAGAGATCAACCGACAACTCTCTTACATACATGAGTATGAGCGGCAGCGGATCGAGAAGCCGACCAAGGAGGCGCTCGAAAGGGTGATTCGCACAACATCGGAGGAAATCGGCGACAAAAAGCCTCTTGGCTGGACTGCATTGAAGAAGAGTGTTCTGCTCTGGCAAAAATCAGAATCCAAAGATCCACGGATGCTTCTTTCCACCATTCACGCTCGTGGCAATAGAGTATCCCGTTATGCCGCGGAGGTCGATGAACTTATTGATGATGTGATTTATGGGTACTATGGATCGCCTGTGGAGCCGACCAAGCAAGCCACCTTTGATCGAATCACAAACGAGGTGAATGCGAGAAATCAGGCAAGGCCCGCCTCGGAGGCGCTTGCGTTTCCAAGCCGCAGTTCGGTGTATGAGCGCATACAAAAGGCCGATGCCTATGAAATCATGAAGGCGAGAAAAGGAAAGGATGAGGCGGACCAATGTTTTTCGATTGCAAAAGCAGGGCCTCGCGCATCAAGGATATTGGAGATATGCGAAGCGGATTATTGTCGTCTGAACATTTTTTGTATTGATGAGCAGAATCGGTTGCCTTTGGGGCGCCCCATGCTCGCAAGCATTCTCGATTGCTATGCCGGCTTGGCCACCGGATGGGAAGTTGATTTCGGCGGGGAAGGTTGGTTCCTGATGGCGCGGGCTCTGCGTCGCGCCATTCTGCCCAAAACCGACCTGCCATTTGCGGTGGGAAAAGGTTTCGACGTTTGGGGAATGTGCGAAACCCTAATTACCGACCGCGGAGCAGGCGTGCTGAATCAGCACCTTCAGGCGACCGTCCCGATGCTGAACATGGACGTGAGGCCGTGCCCGCCCCGAACGCCACGCATGAAGGGGCACATTGAGCGTTGGTTCCGAACCGCGGACACACAGATTCTTCGTGGCCTGAGCGGCTATGCCTTCTCCAATCCTATCCTCAGGGGAGAGTACGAAGCCGAGAATTGTGCGGTTCTCACATTGAGCGAGCTTCGCTTCGTGATTGATTACTGGAACACCGAGATCCACAGCCAGGGATTCCAATCACGTATCCGCGACATCCCGATCAACCGCTGGAACCGCAGCGCTGAAGAATTCTTGCCGGTGCTTCCTGCCCAGCTGTCCGACCTTGACGCCATGATCGGCTACATTCATGAAGGTTCCCTTTCGCATGCGGGAATTCGTTTCAAATACTTGAATTATGGGGGTGGGTGCCCCCGTCTGAGAGGCTGTCCGGTTAAAGGCAGAACGAACTTTTGCCTAATGCGGCACGGCTTTGGCGAGGCGGCGCAGCAAGATCCGACTCATCGCCATGTAGATGAAGGCTTCATCTGTTTT
>JAEZKB010000063.1 GCA_023415605.1 Pseudomonadota bacterium | reverse complement strand
AGGCGATGCGCGTCGCGGGCTGCTTGAGCATGCCGGCGAGAGTTGCGCGAAGCTGGTCGAGCGAAGGCATGGTTGCCAGCGCCTTGACGTTTGCGGCGTCGAGCCCGGTCTTCCCCATTGCGCCACCAAGAACCTCGAACTTCTGGTTCTTGTCGGCGAAAGCGGCCGCGACTTTCGGCGCGATCATGGGATCCGTGGCGAAGGCGACGACGGTCGGCCCGGTAAACAAGGCCGAGATGTCCGCGTTGTCCGTGTCCTTCAGAGCGAGCTTGGCAAGGCGGTTCTTGGCGACCTTCACCGAACCACCGGCCTGCTTCATCTGCTTGCGCAGCGATTCCAGGTCGGCAACGGTGAGGCCAGCGTTGCGCGCGACAACGATCGACCCGGCCGACGCAAACGCCGACTGGAGCGACGTGACGAGCTCACGCTTTTCCGCTCTTTCCATTGCTAGTCTCCACATTGGCCCGGCGAAGTTCTGCCGGGCTTTGCCAATTGCTGCCCTCCTTGCGGAAGTCAGCGGGTTAACGCCTGTCAACCGAGCTGACCGCGGGAGGGCGAAATGCCCCGTGGCGGCAACTGGCCTGGTTCGAACCGAAGCGCCGCCCGAAAGCGGAATTCCGGTTTTCACCCCGTCTATTGCTGGCATATTTAAGAGCTCGCGCTCACCGGCAGTCTCGGACAGGACTTCATCTGACCTTGCGATCAGATATCGGGGCGGCGAACCGCCCCGAATTCTTCTTCGGAACGCTTACGCGTTGACCGAGGAGGGATCGACATGCACGCCCGGGCCCATGGTCGAGCTGATAGAGACGCGCTTCATGTAGGTGCCCTTGGCACCGGCCGGCTTGGACTTCTGCACCGCATCGGCGATCGCCTTGATGTTCTGCAGCAGCGCTTCCTCGGAGAACGAGGCCTTGCCAACACCGGCGTGGACGATACCGGCCTTTTCGACGCGGTATTCCACGGCGCCGCCCTTGGCGGCCTTGACCGCGCCAGCGACGTCCGGGGTCACCGTACCCACCTTCGGGTTCGGCATCAGGTTGCGCGGCCCGAGGATCTTACCCAGACGGCCGACGAGCGGCATCATGTCCGGGGTGGCGATCACGCGGTCGAAGTTGATGTTGCCAGCCGTGACCTGCTCAACGAGGTCTTCGGCGCCGACGACATCGGCCCCGGCCTTGCGGGCTTCGTCAGCCTTGGCATCCTTGGCGAACACGGCGACGCGAACGGTCTTGCCGGTGCCGTTGGGCAGGTTGACCACGCCGCGGACCATCTGGTCGGCGTGACGCGGGTCGACGCCCAGGTTGAAGGCGACTTCGACGGTCTCGTCGAACTTGGCCTTGGCGCGTTCCTTGACGAGCTTGATGGCTTCGTCGATCGCATAGAGCTTCTTGCGGTCGATGCCTTCGCGGATTGCGGTGGTGCGCTTACCGAGCTTTGCCATCTCTTAGCCCTCCACCTGCAAGCCCATCGAACGGGCAGAACCGGCGATCATGGTCATCGCCTGCTCGACGTCGTAGGCGTTGAGGTCGGCCATCTTCTTTTCAGCGATCTCGCGGATCTGCTTCTGGCTGATGGTGCCGGCCGATTCCTTGCCCGGAAGCTTGGAACCCGACTTGAGGCTCATCGACTTCTTGAGGAAGTAAGTGACCGGCGGGAGCTTGGTCTCGAAGGTGAAGCTCTTGTCGGCATAGATGGTGATCACGACCGGAGTCGGGGCACCCTTTTCCTGGTCGGCGGTCTTCGCGTTGAAGGCCTTGCAGAATTCCATGATGTTCAGGCCGCGCTGACCGAGCGCGGGGCCGATCGGGGGCGACGGGGTCGCCGAACCGGCCGGGACCTGAAGCTTCAGGTAACCGGTAATCTTTTTTGCCATCGTAACGTCCTTTCAAAACGCTTGCCCGGTGTCACCCAGGCGTTCTTGACGCTGTGGTTCGGGTTGCAGACCGCGTGGCGCGCAGCCATCCCTCCCACAGTTTCGGCGGTTACCCGCCGGGTGGTCAGACCTTTTCGACCTGACCGTATTCGAGCTCCACCGGAGTGGGGCGCCCGAAAATCGAAACTTCCACCTTGAGGCGACTGCGTTCCTCGTCGACCTCTTCGACCACTCCATTGAAGCTGGCGAAGGGACCGTCCGCGACGCGCACCTGCTCGCCGACCTCGAACGAGACCGACGGCTTGGGGTGGTCGACGCCTTCCTGCACCTGCTGCAGGATGGCCATGGCTTCCTTTTCCGAGATCGGCATGGGCTTGTCGCCCGAACCGAGGAAACCGGTCACTTTCGGCGTGTTCTTGATGAGGTGGAACGCCTGGTCGGTCAGTTCCATCTTCACCAGCACATAGCCGGGGAAAAACTTGCGCTCGGCATCGACCTTGCGGCCGCGGCGCATCTCGACGACCTTCTCGGTCGGGACGATGACGTCTTCGAACAGGTCCTCGAGCTTCTTCTGCGCAACCTTCTGGCGGATGTCTTCCGCTACCTTGCGCTCGAAGTTCGAATACGCCTGAACGATGTACCAGCGCTTGGCCATGCCGCGTCGTCTCTCCAAAATTCCGTTCTAAACCCGCCTCAGCGGATCGACAGCATCAGCTGAACAAGCCAGGAAATGATCTGGTCGGCGGCGAGAAAAAAGACGCTCGCCAGAGCCACGAACACCAGCACCATGACGGTCGAGATCATAGTTTCGTTGCGCGACGGCCACGTGACCTTGCTGACTTCCTGGCGCACCTCTTGCAGAAACTTCAGGGGGTTAACGCCAGCCATCAGCACACTTTCCTTTGGGCTTTGAGGCCCATGAGCAAAAACCGCGCGAGTCTCCTCGGCGGCTGAGAGGGCGTATCTAATGTTTCGCGCCCCCAGATGCAACCCCTTATCGTGCCGGGTACCATCGCGGCGACGCGACAGCCCAGCCCTACTTCCTTCAGACCGCCGGGCTCGGCGAGGCCGGCTTGCCCGCCCCCTTGTCGATCAGCCATTTGAGCGCAAACCCGAGCATGATCATCACGACGCCGCCGCCGAGAATCGAGCCGGGCGAGGCACCAAGGAAAACGAACCACTGCACCATGAAGTGAATGGCACCGAACACGGCGGCCGTATTCACCACCCAGCGCCGGCCGCGCCACATGCCCCAGATGCCCACGCCGACCAGCAGCACGGCCCAGACCACGGTGAACGCGTCCTTGTCGACGCCAATGAGGTCGTCGCCGAACAGCGAGCCAAAGAGGAAGACCAGATTGATGGCGAAGGCCGCCGTGCGCGCGCCGATGATCAGCAAATTTTCATAGGACTTGAGCCGCAGCGACAGCAGGTACATGCCGATCGCCACCACCGCCAACACCACGATGGTCAAGACAGTAGCGCCGCCGAGCGCGTTCCACCCGGTGTTGGCCGTCACCACCGTGGCGGTCAGCGACAGCACCGTGATCGCCATCAAGAGTCCTGACCGAGCCAGCACGGCGGCTCCGCCGGTCAGCAGTGTCAGCGTCAGGTTGACCCAGAAATTGCCACCCGCCCAGGCAGAAAGCCCGCCGGTAAAAGCCAGCGCGCCGATCACCATGCAGATTTGCGCGAACACCGCCCAGCGTTCCTCACGTGCCAGCGTCAGTCCGAAGCCGACCATGAAGAAGACCGCACCCAGCGCGATCGCCGTAAAGACGCTTGGCACCAGGATGCCGATCCCCAACGACACGGCGAGCGCGCCGAACGCCATCAGGATGTTCACCCCGAGGGCGCCGGTCTCCTTGATGGCAAGGCCCTCGAGCCGGTCGGCCTCCGCCGGCGTCAATTGCCCCTTGGTCACCAGATCGGTGAGATCGAGCGTGATTTTCATGATTGCCCCCAGTGTTCGCGGGCGTCTCTAGGGACTGCCAGATGAACGGAGGCTGAAGCAGGTACGCGTTGGTTTCAGTCGCGATGCGTTTCCGCGGCGGCACTTTCGGCTTTGTCGTCCACCTCGGTCTCCGGGCGGTCTCCGCCAGCGGCCACCTCGACATGAACGTCGCCTTGGCGGTCCTGGTAGCTGATCACTTCAGTCTCCCCGCCGAGTTCGTGGCGGGCCGCAGCGTCCTCGGCCGCCGCGTGTGCCTCCTCATGGCTGTCGAAGCGTTCAGAGAACACGTCCTTCACCTTGTAGGCCCAGCCCCCGTCATGTTCGACCACTTCGTAGACCACTTTCGCCATCTTCTCGCTCCACCGATGTGAGCGTGAGCAACTCCGGCGTTGCGGAAACGATCCCCGGCCGCCTATCGCGACGGTCGCTGCGCTGACACGACGGAGTGCCGCGCACAGCTTATCCACCAGCAGCCAACAGCACCGAACCCCGCTACTGCCTGTCCAGCAACGGGTTGGCGATTGCGACAATGCTACGCAAATACTTCCGCGTTCTGCACTCGCCAGAACAAGCACCCGGTAACCATGCGACGCCCAGCATCAACCCGTAGTTCGACGGGCAGGAGCCCGATTCCCTTCCAGGATTTGGGGTTCGCCATGCTCACACCACGCACTCGCGATGGCTGGACGTTGCTCATTGCCGCCGTCCTCCTCGCTTCCACGATCGTCACCGCCTCGTTCGCGGCGGTGCTCACCTCACTGCTGTTCCCCGGCGGCTTCCTCATCGACAGCCCGGCGCCTCCACCGGCTGGCCTCGTCGAGACGATCCCGCCGAGCCTCAACACCGCCTGGCCGAGCAAAGACCCGACCACCACCGGCACCGCCGCGCCCCAAGACGAGCCGCCCGATCTTGCTGCTGCCACCTTTGGCTGGCGCGCCTCGGTCAGCTGTTCGGTGACGCTGCAGGATTTTTGATGAGAGAAGCCGACGGTGGGATCAACGGGCCACCGAACGCAAAAAGGCCGCCCGGAGGCGGCCGCAAAGTCAGACTGACTAAGGAAAGTGCCTGGCAGGGGCAGAAGGACTTGAACCCTCGACCCTCGGTTTTGGAGACCGATGCTCTACCAACTGAGCTATACCCCTATCCGGCGACGCACGATCTAGTCGGAAAGTGCGTGCCATGCAAGGCCCTCGCGCACCGTTCTGGCGCCAGTAATTTTCCCGTACGCCCGCTTGGCGGCGGCTTTTGGGCGTGCCAGATTGCCCGCGGCCGCGGGGCACCTTGCGGCAATTGAGGGATTTCCGGTGCAAGAACCGCGCTGGACAAGAACAAAGACAGGGGAATGCAATGAAGAAGATTATTGCTGTCGCCGCACTGGTTGCGGCTGGCTTTGCCGCGCCCACCACCACCGTGCAGGCGGCGTCGGCTTATCCGGCCAACTGCCTCGTGCTGCCGCTGCTGCAGGCCGAGTGCCGCGCCATCTGGAGCGAGAATGCCAGCGCCGTGGGTCATTCCGTAGCCACTGCCGCTTCGGCGACCACCGCCGCCGTTGCCGACGTCGAGCGTCCCAAGGTTCCGGGCGCCGCCTGGTGGACCTGCGAGCGCGCGCCGGAAGGCACCAAGGCCATCTGGACCTGCTCGTACTAAGTCTTACGGCCTTCGCCGTTTTCGACGCCCCGGATCACCTCCGGGGCGTTTTGATTCTCAAGTCGCCCTGCCCGCCTCGCCACTCAGCGATCGATGCCGATGTCGCGGCGCAGGTGGTCGCTCAGGTCGCGGACATCGATGCGGCGACGCGGTGTTACGGCCCGCAGCCACAACCAAGGTCTTTCGAGCAGCCAGGCCAGACGCGGCAGGCGAGAGAGTTCAAGATCGGCGGTGTTCATCTCGGTCACCTCTGGTTCTATCACTGAGCTCAAAGCTGCGCGCGCAGCGGCTTGAATTCCAACTAAACCTCGATAAGCTCACATAAGGAGAGCTTATGCATGAGCGAGGATTACCTGCCTCCTTTGGCCGCCGGCCGCGCCTTCGAGGCGGGGGCGCGGCTGCTCAGTTTTACGCGCGCTGCCGAGGAGCTTGGCATGACCCAGGCGGCGGTGAGCTATCAGATCAAGCTGCTCGAGGAGCGGGTGGGTGAGCCGTTATTCCTCCGCCGGCCGCGCGCTCTGGCGCTGACCGAGATCGGGCAGCGGCTGGCACCGGAGATGACGCGGAGCTTCGACATCTTGCGCGATGCCTTTGCCGAGCTGGCGCGGGACGAGAGCACGCTGACCGTCAACACCATGCACACCTTTGCCGCACAGTGGCTGGCCCCCCGGTTGGGGCGCTTCCAGCTGTTGCAGCCGCAGATCGCCGTGCGGCTGGAAACGACCAACCGGGTGGTCGATTTCGCGCGCGAGGAGGTCGATGTCGTGGTCCGCGCCGGCCAAGGTGTCTGGCCAGGGCTCGTCGCGCACCGGCTGATCGACGTCCTCTTTACCCCTATGCTGTCACCCAGACTCGCGGCCTCGATTGGCGGCGTGCACGAGCCGGCCGATATCCTGAAACTGCCGCTGATCGACGCCAAGGATCCGTGGTGGGTGCGCTGGCTGGATGCCTATGGCCTGCCGACCGCTATCCTCGCCGAGCAGACGGCGCCCTCGCTCAACATGCAGGCGCTCGATGCGGAAGCCGCCATGGATGATCTCGGGGTCGCGCTCCTCACCCCGGCCTACTATCGCACCGAGATCGCCACCGGCCGCCTGATCCAGCCTTTCGACCGCGTCATCAACGAAGGCAACGCCTACTGGCTCGCCTACCCCGAAAGCCGCCGCAACGTGCCCAAGATCAAGAAATTCCGCGAGTGGATGCTCGCCGAGGCCGAAGCCGCGCGGAAGCTCGACGAAAAGACTGCCGCATCGCACTAACCCTTGGTTCACCATGCGCCCAAGGGTGAGCCGGGCGTTAGGGAATCTTCGTGGTCGACTGGCGTATAGGGGCAGCGACGCAGCCGACCAGTAGACTCATGCTCCTCGATCAGAATTCGCTACTCATCGCCATCGGCATCGCCGCCAGCGGGCTGATGATGACCCTGCTGATCGCCTGGACCGGCGCGCGCAAGGACAGATACCTCCTCGCCTGGGGCAGCGGACTCGGCTTCATCGTCATGGCCGTCGCTGTCTATGGCCTCTTCAGCGAACCCTATGTCCCGGCACTGCAGTTCGTTGCCTTCGAACTGCTGATCTCCGGCTTCGCCCTCACGCATATCGGCGCCGTGCTGTTTCGTGTCGGCAGTGTGGTCGTGGGCCGCAAGATGCTGATCTGGTCACTCTTCACCTCGGCCATGGGACTTGCCTTTGTCACCGGCTATTCGGGCCTCGGCACCATTATCGCCAATCTGGCCTGTGCCTTCTATTTCGTCCTGGCGGGCCGGGAATTCTGGCTCGGCCGCGCCGAAGCGCCCCTCGCCATGTGGAGCCAGACCATCCTCTACTGGGCCACCGCCATCAGTTTCGCGCTCTGCGCCGTGGTGCTGTTCGCGAATGGGCAGTTCGTGCTCACCGCCCGGCCGAGCAACTGGGCCGAGGACATCAATTCGCTGGTGATCATCGTGGCTTTGGCCGGCATCGGCGCACTGGCGCTGGCAGTCAACCAGCACCGCGCCACTGCCGCCGAGCGGCGCCGCGCACTGACCGATTCCCTCACCGGGCTCATGAACCGCCGTGCCCTGTTCGACTGGGCGGAGAACCTGCCGGTCGCCGACGGCACTGCCGTGGTCATGCTCGATCTCGACAACTTCAAGGCCATCAACGACAGTTTTGGGCACGCCCGAGGCGACGACGTCCTGGTCCGATTTGCCGACATCGTCCGCGCGAATCTCCGCCCCGAGGACCGCGCTGCCCGCCTGGGTGGCGAAGAGTTCTGCCTCGTCTTCCGCGGGATGACCCCGGCCGAAGCCTCGGCGATTGCCGAACGCATCCGCGGCGCCCTCGAAGCCACAGCGCCGCTTTCGCGCAGCTTCGGGCCGCCGACCGTCAGCGCCGGCGTCGCCCTCGCCTTCGGCGGCGACGATACGTTCGACACCCTCCTCCGCCGAGCCGATTCCGCCCTCTATGAGGCCAAACAGGATGGTCGCAACCGCGTCGAAGGGCCGAAACCCCGCCTGGTGGCGTAGCGGGCGCCGTTCATCCGGCGTTCATCGCTGCGGCGACTTTGGGAAAATTGGAGCGGGTGAAGGGAATCGAACCCTCGTATTCAGCTTGGAAGGCTGCTGCTCTACCATTGAGCTACACCCGCTCGGGCGGCCGGCAGAAGTGGTGGAGGGGACTGGATTCGAACCAGTGTACGCTAAGCGAGCAGATTTACAGTCTGCCGGATTTAACCACTCTCCCACCCCTCCACAGAGACGGAAGAAAACGCGCCGGGCGCGTCGTCGGGGCGGTTTATGGGGAGGTTGGTGCAGCCTGTCAACAGGGAATGTGTCAGCATCGTCACGGGCCCCACAGGCACGGCTTTCGCTTGCTGGAAAGAGGCAAACGGCGTACCGGAAAGCCATGAGCCGCAACAAGTTTCCGCCCAAACCGAAATACAACCCGGACGACGGTCCGGTCTACCTCTACGGCGTCCATACGGTACGCGCAGCGCTCGACAATCCGCGCCGCGAAAAGCGCGCGCTGCTGGTGACGCCGAACGCTTTGGCACGGCTCAACGAGAGCGGCGGCATCGCCGGTATGAAGCCGATCGAGACGACGCCCAAGGAACTCGACCGGCTGCTCGGCGCCGATGCGGTGCACCAGGGCATGGCGCTCGAAGTCGAGCCGGTGAGCCGCTTCGGCCTCAACGATATCAAAGACTTGAAGCTCGTAGTCGTGCTCGACCAGGTGACCGATCCGCATAATGTCGGGGCGATCCTTCGCACCGCGTGTGCCTTTGGCGCCGACGCCATGCTGACCACTGCCCGGCATTCGCCGACGGAGACCGGCGTCATGGCGAAATCCGCCTCCGGCGCGCTCGACCTCTTGCCGCTGATCGAAGTGCGCAATCTGGGCGACGCCATCGAGACGCTCAAAGAGCGCGGCCTTCGCGTGCTCGGCTTTGACTCCGAGGCCCCTGCTCCACTTGCGGCCCGGACTGATGACATTCCGATGGCGATCGTGCTCGGGGCCGAGGGCAAGGGACTGAGGCAGCGCACGCGCGAACTCTGCGACGAAATGGTGCGGCTCGATATGCCTGGCCCGATCAAGTCGCTCAACGTCTCCAACGCTGCGGCGATCGCTCTTTTCGCTGCCACCGCCGGGCGGAAATAGAAAGGGCCGCGACGGACGCGGCCCTTCCCGAACTCAGTATCCTAGTCGGTTACGGCGTGCAGCGGACCAGCAGCGTACCCGAACCGATTTGCAGCGTGTCCGGGGTCGGCATGCTGATCTCGAGCGGCTTCTCGGCAGTGCCGAGCGACGCCTTGCCATCAACCAGCGGCGTGGTGTCCACCACAGTGATCTCGCTGCCCTGGCGGACGCTAATGCCGGTCACCACGACGTAGTTGCTGGAGCCGGCCTGATCGACCGTGCCGCAGGCGGCCGCATCGGCGGCCCAGACGCCGCGGTAGGCGACCTCGGCGGTCGAGGCTTTCGAAGCCAGTACCGTGTCGGGCTTGAGGCCCGAGGCCGGCAGCTTGCCGCCAGCAGCGGCGGGGGCAGCCGCAGCATCGGCAGCCGGAGCCATGGCGTTGTTGGCGGTCACGGCGGCATTGGCATCAGCGGCGCCCTTGGCCGCGGCATCACCGGCGGCCGGAGCAGCAGCCGGCGCGGCAGCGGCAGCTTCAATGGCGGCCTTGGCGTCGGCAGCGCCCTTGGCGGCAGCATCGCCAGCGGGCGCGGCGGCATCAGCAGCGGCCGGCGCAGCGGCGGCGGCGTCAGCAGCTGCCTTGTCCGCAGCGGCCTTATCCGCGGCAGCCTTGTCGGCGGCAGCTTTTTCAGCGGCTGCCTTATCAGCAGCGGCCTTGTCCGCTGCAGCCTTTTCGGCCGCGGCTTTCTCGGCGGCAGCTTTGTCAGCGGCAGCTTTGTCAGCAGCAGCCTTTTCCTCGGCCGCCTTGGCATCGGCCGCGGCCTTTTCGGCAGCAGCCTTCTCTTCCGCTGCCTTCTTGTCGGCGGCGGCTTTTTCTTCGGCGGCCTTCTTGTCGGCAGCAGCTTTTTCTTCCGCGGCCTTGGCGTCGGCGGCAGCCTTTTCCTCGGCAGCCTTGGCGTCCGCGGCAGCCTTGTCGGCAGCAGCCTTCTCCTCGGCGGCCTTGGCCTCCGCCGCGGCCTTCTCGGCATCGGCAGCGGCCGTATCGGTGGCGGCAGGCGTGGTGTTCGCGGCAGGGGCCGGTGGGTTGTTGTTGTCGCAGGCGGCGAGCAGCACGGTCAGCGCCAGCGCGGCAGGCAGCGCCAGGTAAGCGTTCAGTTTCATGGTGGCAGTCCCTCTTCTTTGCCGAAGCAGAATCCGCGGGCATCCCGCGAGCCCGTTTGCGCCTCATTGAGCAGCAACCCCACCGGGATGCAACAGGGCTTTTGGCTTTTCGCCCCGCTAGGCGCTGCTCTGCTGTGCCTGCCGCTTTGCCTTGGTGACCACCTCGTCCAGGGCCGAGAGGAATTGCGAGCGGTCGCGGGCGGAAAACTCAGGATGGTGGTCCCGGATTTCACCGCTTTCGCGTAGCTGCTGCTTCAACTGGCGCATGGCCAAGGCCATGCCGATGCCCTCTGACGTGAAGCGCTTGCCGCTCGGCCCGAGCACCAGCGCACCGAGCTCGAGCGCCCGGCTTGCCAGCGGAATGTCGGCGGTGATGACGATGTCGTTGGGATTGACCTGTTCGACGATCCAGTCGTCCGCCGCGTCCGGTCCATACGGCACGTAGACGTAGCGGATCATCGGGTCGCGCGTCGGCCGCGAGCCCTGGTTGGCCACCAGTGTGATGGTGAGGCGGTGGCGCATTGCCACCCGCACCGCCTCGTCCTTGACCGGACAGGCGTCGGCATCGACGTAAATCTGCGGTTCGCTCAAATCATCCGGCTCCCACCGCCACGGTGACGTTGACCATGGCAGCAACGATCAATGTGTTGAAAAAGAACGAAAACACGGAGTGCAACATGACGAGTTTGCGCATCGGATTGGATGTAACGCTGACGTCCGAAACGGCCGTCGACGTGCCGATGGCGTAGGAAAAATAGAGGAAGGCGAGGCCGTCCGGCCGCGCCTCGTCCGGAAAGCGGAGGCCGCCGAGACGCGCAACTGTTGGATTTATGGGGAATGTGGGGGGTTCATGGTGCTAGGCGAATCGCTCACCGACAAGGACGGCGTCACCCACCGGA
>JAEZKB010000336.1 GCA_023415605.1 Pseudomonadota bacterium | reverse complement strand
CGGCGATGGTCTGCGGGTACTCGTTCTTGAGGTAGCTCGCCAGCACGTCTTCCTGCACGTTGGAAAGCTTTTCCCACATGTTGCGGCCGGCCGGACCACGGATTTCTTCCATGATCGCATCGACGCGCTCGGGCGGAAGGAAGCTCAGCAGCAGGCGTTGAGTGGTGTCGGAGTTGCCGGCGATGGTGCCGTTGGCGGAGATCGACACCACGAACTCGCCGAGCAGGTCGTCGAGCATTTCCTGGGTGATCGGTCCGAGCTTGACCATGGCGCGCGACAGGAGCCGGATCTCCATGTCGTCGAGTTCCTGCAGGATCGGGCGGCCGAAATCGGGACCGAGCGCCAGCAGCAGCACGGCAGCCTTCTCGTCGCCGTTGAGCTTGCGCGACTCGGCATCGCTGCCGACGACCAGCTGCTTGGCGGCCATCGCCGCCGGTGGAAGGGAGTTGATTTCTGCGGGTACTGCCATGGCCTCGCCTTACGCTGCGCTCGAGAGCCAATCGCGAACGATCAGCGCGGCCTGCTTGGGATTCTCGTCGACGAGGGCGCCAACATTGCGAACGGTTTCGGCCTGCTGCGCGCCGGCGGACTTGGCCTCGTCGATCCAGTCGGGAAGGCGCTGCTGCTGCACCGGCGGCTTTACTTCCTCGACGCCCGGGCCGCCGATCTCGGCGCTAACCGGCAGGGCCAGCGGGGTCTTCGGTTCGGGCGCCAGCACCTTCTTGAGCAGCGGGCGCATGACGAAGAAGACGAGGGCGAGCGCGATCAGCAGCGTCACCAGCATCTCGGCGCCATTCATCAGGTCGTCGCGGGTGAAGTCGAATAGGCCGGCTTCGGCGGTGCCCAGATCGGAGAGATCCGGGCGCTCGGCGAACTGCATGTTGGCGACTTCGACGGTATCGCCGCGGGTTTCCATGAAGCCGACGGCGGTGCGGACCAGCGCGGTGATCTGGGCCAGTTCATCGGCGGAGCGCGGTGCGTAGGTCGAGTTGCCATCGGCGTCGGGGGTGTAGATGCCATCGACCACCACCGCGACGGAGAGGCGCTTGATGCCGCCGGCTTCGGTCATGTCGGTCTGGGTAGTCTTGGAGATTTCGTAGTTGGTGGTTTCCTCGGTGGTCGAGCCCACTTCCGAGGTGCCGCCATTGGCGCCGGCGTTTTCCGAAGCGCCCGGCAGCTCGTTGGCGACGGTGACTTCGCCCGAATTGCCCGGGCCGGTGGCCTGGTTGGAGAGGTCGCGGGTCTGGGTCGAGCGGACAACCTGGCCATCGGGGTCGAAGACTTCCGAGGTCTTGCTCATGCGATTGAGGTCGAGCTCGGCGCTCACCTGCACGCGGGCGCGTCCGGAACCCACGATATTGGTGAGCAGGTCCTCGACGCGCTGGCGCAGCCGGTTTTCTACGTTGAGCGTGCGCTCTTCCATCTCGCTGGCAATGATCGAGTCCTGGTCGTTGCCGGCGCCGGAGGCAAGGAGGCGGCCGGAATCGTCGACGATCGAGACCTTGTTGGGGGTAAGGCCTTCGATGGCCGAAGCGACGAGATGCTGGATGGCGCGGATTTCACCCGCCGAGAGTTCGCCGCGGACAGCGAGGACGATTGAAGCGGTCGGATCCTTGCGCTCGCGACGGAACAGTTCGCGCTCGGGCAGCACGAGATGGACACGGGCGCTCTTGATGCGGGCCAGCGACGAGATGGTGCGTGCGAGCTCGCCTTCGAGGGCGCGCACATTGTTGATGTTCTGGACAAAGCTCGTGGCGCCCAGGGTGTTCTGGGTGTCGAAGATTTCGTAGCCGACCTGGCCGCGGGTGGGGAGCCCGTTCTGGGCCAGCGCCATACGGGTCTGGGTGATCTGGTCGCGGGCGATGAGGATGGTTTCGCCTTCGCCGCGCAACTCGTAGGGGATCGACTGGCTCTGCAGTTCGGTGACGATGGCGGAGGAGTCTTCGAGGCTGAGGCCTGTGTAGAGGGGCGCCATCTGCGGAGTGGATGCCCGCATGATGAGGAAGGCAAAAAAGCCCAGCATCAGCACCGCGACCACGGCCATAGCGGCAACCCGCACCAGCCCCAGGCGGTTGATGAACTGCAATAGACTATCCAAGCCGTCACCCGAGCCGAAAATACCGATGACCGGACAACGACCCGATCACCCCCATAGGCAAAAATTACCTAGCGGATGGTAAAGAAGGTATTAACGCGGCCTTGCAAAATGCGATGAAGCGGCACTTCCTGCCGGGTATCGTTAGGGAAAAATGAAGATGACCAAGCTGAGGCTCCTGGGACGCGTCACCTCGATCAATGTGCGCAAGGTGATTTGGGCCGCCGACGAGATAGGCGTGCCCTTCGAGCGCGAGGACTGGGGTATGCCGGTGCGCGATCCGAACGTGCCGGAATTCCTCTCGCTCAACCCTAATGCGCAGGTGCCGGTGATCATCGATGACGGCTATGTGCTCTGGGAGAGCAATGCGGTGATGACCTATCTCGCCCGCAAGCATCGCTCCGGGCTGCTTCCGGCCGACCCGAAGGCGCAGGGAGTGGTCGAGCAGTGGCTCTACTGGCAGCTGGGCGAACTCAACCCGACCTGGGGGTATGCGGTCTATGCCCTGCTGCGCAAAAACCCTGCCTACAACGATCCTGAGCGCGTCGCTGAGTCGATCGCCAAGTGGACGGCGAAGATGGAAATCCTCGATGGTCAGCTCCAAAAGACCGGTGCCTATGTTTGCGGCGTTGATTTTACTCTCGCCGATATCGCGCTGGCGCTGTCCTGCCACCGCTGGTTCTCGACGCCGTTCGAGCACAAGGAACTGCCGGCGGTGAATGCCTACTATGCGGCGATGAAGCAGCGGCCGGCCGGCGCGCCGTGGCTGGGTCCGGAGACGCCATAAAGCGCGAAACCCGCCGCGACAGTGTCGAGGCGGGTTTCGAAACTCGTCGAAGGACCGACTTCTGTCAGCCTTCGCGGTAGTGCTGGATCCAGGTCGTCCGCAGACCGGCAAGACCATGCTTGTCGATGGCGGCCTGCCAGTTGAGGAACTCGTCGACGCTGAGGGTATAGCGGGAGCAGGCTTCCTCGAGGGAGAGGAGGCCACCACGGACGGCGGCGACGACTTCGGCCTTACGGCGAATGACCCAGCGGCGGGTGTTGGTGGGCGGGAGGTCCGCGATCGTCAACGGACTACCATCCGGACCGATCACGTACTTGACGCGGGGACGCATTGCGACGGTCATTCTACTCACTGACTCAAACCTGACCTGGGATTGAGCCTACCGGATCGCGCTTAAAATTTGCCTAAGCTAGTGTCTACAAGCCGTTAAAATTTCCGGGCGTGGCATTCAGGAATCATCGGGAAATCAAGGGCTTTGGCCGCGGGCGCGATGATCCGGGGCATGACGCGATCATGGCGGCGGCGTGACAGGGTTAACGGCGTCTTAAGTGGCCGAGGCGCGGATCGAGGTGACGCCGGAGATGTTGACGCGTGTGCTGCCGATCAGGAGAACAGGCTCGGTACCGGTGAAGTCGATGCCGGTGACGGTGCCCGTGAACTCAGTCGAAATGGGGACGTTTTTGCCTTCCTGATTGAGGCCGGTCATCTGGATGGAATAGGTGCCGTTCGGCGCGGGCATGCCGTTCGACATCTTGCCGTCCCACTCGAAAACGCCCGAGCCGGCCTGCAGCTGACCCTGCTGCGTATAGACGATGTCGCCGTCTGCATTCTTGATGGTGACGCTCGTCATGGCAGCGTCATCGAGCTTGAAGTTCCAGATCGCCTTACCCGCGATCAGCTCGGAGCGCGTGCCCGAGGCGGAGATGGTCTTGCCGATGTAGTTGACGGCGTTGGTATTGACCGAGTTGGCGTTCGACTGGACGAGCGCGGACAGGAACTCGTTGGTCTTGAGCTGCTGCTCGACCGAGG
>JAEZKB010000317.1 GCA_023415605.1 Pseudomonadota bacterium | reverse complement strand
CCCAACTAGGCCCGCGCCCTGCAGCGAGACGGCGCGCAGCCCCCTCCCCTGCGCGCCGCCCCCCTTCCTTTAGTACGTGATTATGCCTCTACTCGTTCGCCGTCTTCTCGGCCACGTTCGGGTGATCGGGCGTGGCTGCCTAGCCCTGGAAGGACGGTTGGCGACCCGCCGCTCCGGCAGGATCGTGACATCATCCGCTGCGTGAGCGAACTAGTTCGGCACGGCCCCGCTCGCGCCATCCGGGTTGCCCGGCTGCGAGTCGCCCACATTGGTGTCGGCACCGCCGCCGTCCGGCACGGTTGGGCGGCTGTTCACGAACATCATAGCGCCGATGGCGATGACCACGGCAGCGACGATCGCGATAATGACGGTGCGATTCATAGCTCTCTTCCTTTGGTGAGAATTCCCGATCGATCTTGAGGCTCAGCCGCCCAGCCCGAGCAACGGTCCAACAAGAAAGACAGCCAGGACCACGAGCCCTAGCCCGAGGATGGCCAGTACCAGATAGGGACCGGACCAGGGATTGGTGCCTTTCCAGGTCTCACTTTCGCCCTGCATCGGCACGTCTTCTGGCTGCGGTGGACGGGGATCGGGCATGCTGCACCTTTGCTTGTCTCAAGGCGAACTAAGGTGGCGACACGGGGTTCCCGCGCCGCCGACCCGTCATCAAAAGCCGTTCCACCGGCGCAGCGTCACGACTTCGCCCGTTCGCCCTCGGCATAGAGCGCGGCAAACTTGGTCGTCAGCGGCTCGAGATTCTCGGCAAGCCAATTGGCCATCGCTTCTTCTTCGCCAAGATTGCGTTCGAGGACGGCCACATCCCCCTCGCTCCCAGCCGCCCGGGCCAGCACGATCAGCGATTTGTACGAGGCGATCTCGAAATTCTCGAAAGCGAAATCGGCAAACGAGTTCTTGAGGATCTCGTCTCCGGCCGGGACATGCCCGAGTGCTGCCGCGGTGCCGGCGACCGAAAGCGCCGCATCCTTGAGCATGGACTTGCTGGTGCCGTGCTGTTCGAGGAGGCCTTCGAGCCGCTCGACCTGACCTTCCGTCTCGGCGATGTGCCGCTCGATCCGTGACTTCACCTCAGGATAGGCTTCGATGCGCGAGGCCTGCGGACGCATGATCGAGAGCGCCTGGCTTTCCATCGCGTGGGCGTTCTTGAGGCCGGTGACGTAAAGGTCGAGCAGGCGCGATTGGTCTGTCATGTTGAGCTCCGATTGCTGGTTCCCTCGCCCAACCTCGGCACGAAGCGTGAGTTCCGCTTTGCAGTTGCCGTCCCGCACCGGGCTACTCCGCCTGTGACGCCTCGATCCGGTCGAGCACGGTCTCAGGTGCGACATCCCGTTTGAGTTCGGCCAGTTCGCCATCGGCCTCCGTCTCGACGCCCAGTCGCTTGGCGATGGCTTCGACCATGGCAATCAGCCGGGTGGTTTCGTGTTCGTTGAGGAGGCTGATCTGCAGGTCGAGATCGGCCCGGGCATTGTCTTCCGCAGCCATTCGGTTTTGGTTGATGAGCACGAAGGTGGAGAGAAAGATCGCCTCCACCGACGCCGCCATGGCGAGGATCACGAGCGACGGATCCCACGCCGGCAGGACGGGCACGATACCGACATTGATCGCGATCCAGCCGCCGAACAGCGCCAGGTGGATATAGACGAACACCATGCTGCCGGCGAATTTGCTGATGGCGGCGGCGGCGCGCTCTTCCAGCGAGGCTGACTTCGCATCACGCTTGCGGCGGCTGACGACGGAATCGATGTTCCGGGCCAGGGCGGGGCTCAGCGCCTCAGCGGCAGTCGTGGTCGGGCTCTTCTTCGGCACATCTCTAGGTGTACGACTGACCATGCTGGCTCTCCTCGGCAACAGAGAGCAACTCGCACTAGCTGAGTTTGATCCGAGGGGTCGTTACCTTGACCTCGCCCAATTTGCGGGGTTAGTGCCGCCGACCACACGCCGATAGCGACAAGGACGATCCATGACCAAGCGCCCCCTCGCCCTCCTGCTCGCTGCCGGCCTCGCCGCGGCTGCCCTTGCCGGCTGTGCCGCTGGTGGCGGCGCCGCCCTCTCGGCTGGCCTGACGCAGCGCATGGACTCTCCTAATGCCAGCCTCAACCGGGCCGAGGCCCTGGGCATCGTCAACCACTTCCGCGCGACGTCCGGTGCGAGCCAGCTTGCGGCCGACGCAACGCTCGACGCCTCTGCACAGAGCCTCGCCGCGGCCTATGCGCAGTCGGGCACCGCGCCCAAGAGCCCGGCCGGCGCAGTCGGCATGCGCACGAGTGCCGGCTATCCCAACTTCGCCGAGACCTTCTCTGGCTGGCGCAACTCGCCGGCCGATGCGGCCGTGCTCAACGAGCGAGCGGCGACCAAAGCTGGTATCGGCGTCGCCTACGATCCGAACTCGACCTACGGCGTTTATTGGGTCCTGCTGCTTGGCAACTGAGCCCGAAATCATCGACGCGCGCGGGCTCAAGTGCCCGCTGCCCGTATTGAAGATGGAAAAGCGGCTGGCCCAGGTGCCGGCCGGTCATCGCCTCGTTGTCTTGGCGACCGACCCCATGGCCAAGATCGACATCCCCCTTCATTGCAAGCAGAACGGCCACGACTGCGTGGTCACTACTGAGGGGGACGCTCTGCGCTTCGCAATCGTGAAAGGCTGATCCCGGAACGATGGCGGGAAGCTGTGGTTGTGCGCTGGCATGACCAACCGGAGACTTCCAGATGCGCCTCGCCACCCTTTCGCTGTTTGCTGTTTTGATCGCCGCCCCGGCGAGTGCGCAAAGCCTGCTTGGCGGCGCGATAGGGACAGTCGGCAGCGTCGTTTCCGGGGTCGCCGACACGACATCGGAAATCACCGGCTCGATCACCGGCGCCGATGGCAGTGCGGATGTTTCGACACCCTCTTCGCCGGGCGTGCGCAGTGGCCGCGGCGCCGTCATGCCGGTTGGCACCCCGACAAAAAGCGCCGGGTGCCAGCGGGTCAAATTCCCCGGTCTGCCAGCCGTGACCTTCGGCGTCGACAAGGTTAAGATTCGCACCCTAAAGACGTGCGTCGAGCCGCATGTCCAGAGCGTGGCCATGGTCAAACAGGTTCCGGCGATTGTCGCGGCCCTCGAAGAAAAGGGCTACGATCTGGACGATCTCGTGACGTTCGAGGCCAAGGACGATGGCCTCTTGCTGCTCTACGTCTATAAGCGGGACTAGTCTTCCAGCGCCGCCGTCGCCACCGGCGCATAGCCCGGGCGCGGGCGCGGCAGCGGGATGTCGTCGACGATGATACCGAGATCGGTCGCCTCGTAGGAAACGCCAGCGATCTCGTCGGTCAGATAGCTCGGCTGACCCTTGAGGCCCATCGGATAGGCAGCCTCCCGTTCGGCAACATATTCTTTCGACTTCTTGCCGCAGATCAGCGGCCGCATATCGACCGGCGGGCCGGGTTGGTTGGCGAGATTGACGACGCTCTGCCCCGTGCCGCTGACCGCGCCCGAGAGCCCGCGCAGAAAGAGCTCAGCCGCCATTTCGTTGCGCTCGCGCGCTGACGATCCGCCCAGCACCACGCCCATCAACTGGCGCCCGTTGCGATTGACCGTCGCCACGATGTTGAGGCCGGACGAGCAGACGAACCCAGTCTTCATGCCGTTGGTGCCCTGGAAATGCTCGAGCAGGCCATTGTTGGTTTCGAGCTTGGCCTTGCCCATGGTCACCATCTCGGTGCCGAACATCGGCAGGTACTGAGGATAGTCGCGCCAGATATAGAGGGTGAGCACCGCTAGGTCGCGCGCCGACGTAACCTGCTCCTCGGCATGGAGACCATGCGGGTTGACGTAATGCGTGGCGGATAGCCCCATGGCCTTGGCCATGGCATTCATTTCGCCCACGAACTTGTCGGTAGAGCCCGAAACGGCCTCGGCGACCGCAACCGCGATGTCGTTGGCGGACTTTACAACGAGGATATAAAGGGCGTCCTTGAGGGTAATCGACGAGCCTACCGCAAGCCCGGATTTGCTCGGGGCCTGGTTCCAGGCCTTCTTGGAAATCTTGATCGGCGTGTCGAGGCTGATGCGTCCCTGCGCGATGGCCGCGAACGTCACATAGGCCGTCATCAGCTTGGTCAATGACGCCGGATGCCATGGCTTGCCCGCATCGTCATTGTAGAGCACCTCGCCCGACTGCATGTCGACGAGAAGCATTGGATTGGCGGCGACCGGGCCGGCCACGACGAGGCTGAAGACAAGAAGCGGAACGGCTAAAAAACGCCGGAGTAGATGCGCGGGCAAGGCGACTCCAGAGGCAGTATTTTTCGAGTTGCGCCGCTTGTACCAGCGGCTCCGGAATGGCTCAACAATCCCAGCCGAAGCTGACAGGATTTTGAAGGGCTCTCTGTCTAGAGCAAATCGGGCACATTGTTGGCGGCGCGCCAGCGAAAGAGTAGCGTCCGGCGTGGCTCCGGCATGCGCATGTCGAGCACGGTCATCGCCTGCATGCCGTCGATGCGGAAAGTCCGAAAGGCATCGCGCAGCGTGCACCAGGCCACGAGCGACTGATGGTTCTCGAAGTAGCCGAGTGCCACCGGATAGGCGATCCGCTCGGTGGTCTCGCCCTTCTTGTCCCGATAGCTGAGCTTGATCTGCCGCTCTTCGCGCATGGCACGGCGCAGATCGGCCAGCGGATTGTTCATCGTCAGGTTGTAGGGCGGCACCGCAAAGAGCCCCACCGACTCCATCTCGCCGCGCCGTTCCGGCGGCAGCACGGCGGAAATCTTGGAGCTGGCGTCCCGCGCCGTCCGGGCCATCTCGCGGTCCGGGCCCTGCATCAGAGTCCGTAGCCCGAGCACGAGCGCTTCCACCTCCTCGTCGGTGAACATCAGCGGCGGCATGAAGTAGTCGGCGCGGAGCTGGAAGCCGATGCCGGCCTCGCCGGCGATCGCTGCGCCCATGGATTTGAGCGTCTCGATATCGCGGTAGAGGGAGCGCAGCGACACGCCCATTTCCTCGGCCAGCACGGCGCCCGCCACCGGCCGGCGGCGGCGGCGCAGGGCCTGCATCAGGCCGAGCAGTCGTTCGGAACGCTTGCTCACGCGGCGTCTTCTCCTGCTGACAAAATCGAGCGGCGCGAACGCCTAACCTCGCGGCCATCAGACACAAGGAGACCCAAGATGACAACCATCGTGACCCTTTTGACCGAGGGCTTCGCCGACTGGGAGACGACCCTGCTCAACGCCGTGGCGCACGGCTTCTATAAGCTCGACGTGCGCTACGCGACGCCCGACGGGAAGCCGGTGACCTCGGCCGGCGGAATGCGGGTGATGGCGGACCTGGAGATGGCCGATATTGATGTCGAAGCCATTGATGCGATTGTGTTTTGCGGTGGATCGGCGTGGCAGTCGCCGGGCGCGCCGGATATCGCCCAGCTGGCGAAGGCGGCAGCGCGGAAAGGCCGCGTCGTGGCGGGGATCTGCGACGGTACGGTAGCGCTGGCCCGGACCGGGCTGCTAGACGACATAGCCCATACCAGCAATGGCGCCGGTTATCTCGATGCCACTGAATACAAAGGCAAATCGCACTATCGCGACGTGCCTCATGCGGTCACCGATGGCCGTATCATCACCGCCCCGGGAACTGCTCCGGTGAGCTTTATGGAAGCTGTGATGAAGGCGCTCGGCAAGGGCGATGATGACCTCGCCTATTATGTGGGACTGCACGCCGCTCAGTTCAAAAAAGCGGCTTGAACAGTCCGCCCGCCGTGTGGATGAACGACAGATGAACGGGCTTCGGCGCCGCTTGCGGTGCCGAACCTGCGACAGGTGCAGCGGGCACCCCTAGTCACAATCAGTAACCGTGTCTATATTAGTGACCATGACAGACACACCATTCCAGGGGCGACCCGTGAAAAAGGATCCCGGCACGGCTGAAACCTGCACGGCGATGGGCGACATCCTCAATCGCATCGGCGACAAGTGGAGCGTGATGATCGTGGGCTACCTGACCCACAAGACCATGCGCTTCAACGAACTGCGCCACGCCATCGGCGGCATTTCCCAGCGCATGCTGACGCTGACGCTGCGCAACCTTGAGCGTGACGGCCTCGTCACGCGTACCGTCTACCCCGAAATTCCCCCGCGCGTTGAATATGCACTGACCGAGCTCGGCCGCACGCTGACCGATCCGCTAGACGCGCTCTGGAACTGGGCGGCCCAGCACCAACTGGCGGTCAAGGAAGCCCGCTATATCTACGACACCACCCATGGGGTCGAAGAGGAGGACCGGCCGGCAGAACGCCGCTACGCCGGCGCCGTCCGCTAGATGCCGGTGGCGACGCGCAGTTCGCTGCGCGCCGATCTCCAGGCGCTTGGCCTCGCGCCGGGCGACGCCGTCATGGTGCATGCCGCCTTGCGTAAGGTTGGCCCCGTCGCCGGCGGCGCCGACATGATCATCGCCGCGCTACGTGACGCCGTTGGCCCACGCGGGACGATTCTTGGCTATGCCGACTGGCAGGGACGCGACGACGTTCTGGGCGACGAAGCGGTGTTCAACGACCTTGCTATCCGGCCAGATATCCCGCCTTTCGACCCCAAGACCTCGCGCGCAACTCGCGACAATGGCGCCTTTCCCGAACTGCTGCGCACCACGCCCGGCGCGCTACGCTCGGCTAATCCCGGTGCTTCCTGCGTGGCCATCGGCGGCCGCGCTGAATGGTTCGTCGCCGACCATGCGCTCGACTACGGCTATGGTCCGGACTCGCCCTTCGGCGAACTGGTGGCGGCCGAGGGCAAGGTGCTGATGCTCGGCGCACCGCTCGACACCATGACGCTACTGCACCATGCCGAACATCTCGCCGACATCCCCGGCAAGCGCGTCATCCGCTACGACACGCCGATCCTTGTCGACAGCGAAACCGTTTGGCGCCAGTTCGAGGAATTTGACACCTCCAACCCCATCGTCGCGAGCCTTCCGGACGACTACTTCGCACTGGTGGTCGAAGATTTTCTGGCGACCGGTCGCGGCTTGCGCGGTCGCGTCGGATTGGCCCCTTGCGTGCTGGTGCCGGCAGCCGAGATGGTGGCATTCGCGGTGAATTGGCTGGAGAGCCGGTTCAAGAAATAGGTTGGCGCCCTGCAGAGAGCCACCACCGGCTGTCATCCCTGCGCAGGCAGGTACCCACCCGTCCGTTCGAGTGGAGGGGAGATGGGTCCCGGGTCGGAGCCCCGGGATGACAATCGAGTTTGGTGCGGCTTCGGTGGTCCTGCCTGCTAGGATGGCGGCTATGACTCCCCTACACCAGCGCCGTGATCTCCTTCTTGCGCCAGAAGGCGACGTAGTAGGTGGCCTGGAAGATCAGCAGGGCGCAGAAGCTGAGGCAGTAGGCGACCCAGACGCCATTGAGGCCGTAGACGGTGCTCAGCCACAACGCACCCGGCACCTCGACCAGGATGATTGCCGCCATCGAGAGCGCCATCGGCAGCCAGACGTCGCCGGAAGCGCGCATCACCGCCGAGAACACCTGCCCGTAGCCCGAGATGATGCAGCTCCAGAGTACGATGTGCAGCAGCGTCTCGGTCATTTCCACCACCCGCTCGTCGGTAATGAAGAGCCGGACCAGATGCTGGCTGAAGAGGTATGCGATCAGCACCAGCGCGCCGGTGAAGAGCGTGTTCATCAGCAGCCCCGTGCGGGTGACGTGCTCCACTTCGCCGAAATTGCGCGCCCCAATCGCCTGTGCGGCAAAGATCGATGCCGCGATGCTGATCGACATGGACGGGAACTGAATGTAGCTCAGCACCTGGTTGACCGCGCCATAAGCCGCCGTCGCATCCGAGCCGAAGCGGTTGACGATGCCGACGATGACGATGGCCGAGGTCGAAGCCACCACCATGGCGACGCCAGCCGGAATTCCGAGCTTGAGGATCAGGCCCAAGAGCTTCCAGTCGATCTTGAGATTGGCGACCAGTTGCGCGTCGATCGCCATCGGGCTCTTCTTCCAGCCCAGGTAGAAGTAGAGATAGATCAGCACCACCACGAAGCCGGTGATGAACGCCACCGCGGCTGAAAGCACGCCGATCTGTGGCAGGCCGAACCAGCCCTGGATCAGCGCCGGTGTGAGGAAGAGGCCAATGCCGATGGAGAATACCTGCGTGGTGAGCGGCGTGACCGTGTCGCCGACGCCGCGTAGCATCGAGGTGAGGATCAGGAACACGAAGAAACCCGGCATGCCGATCAGCATCACCCGCCCGTAGTCGGTGGCGATAGTGACGATATCGGACGGTGCACCGAGCAGCCCCATCAGGTCGCGCGTGAAAAACGCACCAATTAACGCCACCACTACGCCCATGAAGAAGGCGGCGGTGATTGTGGTGCCGGTAACCTGCTTGATCTTTTCGAGGTTCTTGGCGCCCCAGGCCTGACCGATCAGAATGGTGGCGCCGGAGGCTAGGCCGATCACGAACGAGATCAGGAAGATCATGATCGGAAAGAACACCGAGACGGCGGCGAGCGCGTTCACGCCGATCATCTGGCCGATATAGATGTTGTTGATGGTGCCCGACAGCGACTGCAGGATGTTGCTGAGCATGAGGGGCAGCAGAAAAACGACGAACCGCTGCCAGAGCGGCTTGGTGGCGGAAGCCATGGGGTAACTCCGAAAACCCGAAAACGACGTAGCGGCGTGGTCCCCGACAGGCGCGCCCATCACCCATGAGGGCGACCGGCGGTCTGGGCCACTTCACATCCCGAAAAGCGGGACGCAGGCGGGTCGGAGCACAGGGGGTTTCGTACGCACGGCCGGCTCCATATCGCCCTGCCCGCCAAGCGTCAATCGCCGCCGGTTCGACCCGTCGACCGGACTCCTGAAAATTGTTGAGTTGATAGCGTATAGTGACTACAAGTTTTGCGTCAATACACGATTTGAGGTCAGGGTGACGACGGGACTGCGGGAACGCAAGAAGCTGCAACTGCGTGAGACGATCGCGCATGCAGCCTATGAGCTCTTTGCAGAGCGTGGCTTCGACAATGTCACCGTCGCCGACGTGGCCGAGCTGGCCGGCACCAGCGTGCAGACGGTGTTCAATTACTTTCCGGCCAAGGAAGACCTCGTCCTCAATGGCCGACGCCTGCATGAAGAGCGTTTGCTCAGGGCCATTGCCGATCGACCCAACGGCATGTCGGCCATAGAGGCGGCCCGCTTGCGTACGCTCGACGCGGCCCGGGAGTTCGCCGCGCTCGACCCCCGACGCGCCGCGCAGTTCCGCGCCATCGTCCTCAACAGTCCCGCCATCATGGCCCGCCTCCGCGCCCGCGCCGCCGCCACCGAAGCCGAGATTGCGGAGACACTTGCGGCCGACGCCGGCGCCCTCCCCGATGACCCCCGGCCGCGCATCGTCGCCTCGGTGCTGATGAACCTCTCGCACCTTGCCTATGCACCGGTGGAACTGGGTCCCGAGGGTGTGCGCCGGCGCATCGACCAGGGCTTTGCACTGTTGGCGGATGGGCTGGGAGAGTATGGGGTGAGGTAAGGTGTGGGCGCCTCCTCCACAAAGGCTTCGCGCCCCTCCACCAGGCCACACGAACCCGCCTCGCCAATCAACTCCCGTGATCCCGGCATCAGCAGAAATCATCTCGCTCGGCCTGCGAACCACGCTAGAACAGCGCAATGACTTCCCCCGTGACGACCCTCCCCACAGCAAACAGCTTCCTCCTCGGCATGCGCATGTTCGTGCCGGTGGCGATCTCCATTGCCGCCTACGGCGTGGTCTGGGGTGTGCTCGCCGGACAAGCCGGACTGTCGCCGCTCGAAGTATTCCTGATGAGTGGATTGGTGTTTGCCGGCGCCAGCCAATTCGTGGCGCTGGAGAGCTGGGTGCCGGGCAATCTGCCGATCGTCTCTATCGTCATCACCACTGCCATCGTCAATCTGCGCATGCTGCTGATGACGGCGACGCTGCGGCCGCTGACCACGCATCTGCCGAGGTGGAAAGCGCTGCTCTCGGTTTATCTCGTGGCCGATGAGAACTGGGCTATGACTATGGGCGAGGTGAGCAAGGGCCGGGGCACGGTCGGCTTTCTCGTCGGGTCGGGTGTCTGCTCCTGGATCGCCTGGACGTCGTCGACGCTGGTCGGCCGCTTGCTCGGGTCGGTGATCGATGACCCGACGAAGTACGGGCTCGATTTCGCCTTCACCGCCACCTTCATCGCGCTGCTCCTGGGCATGTGGAAGGGCAAGGGCGACCTCGTGCCGTGGATCGTCGCGGCCTTGGTTGCGATCGCTTCGGCGCGGCTCATCCCCGGCAACTGGTACATCATCATCGGCGGTCTCGCCGGCAGCCTCGCCGGCGCCATGGTAGAAACCCGCAAAGAGGCCGCCAATGTCTCTTGAGGCGCTCATCACCATCCTCGGGATGGCAGCGGTCACCTTTGCCATCCGTGCAGGCGGATTGCTGCTGGCAGACCGCCTGCCCCGCACCGGCTTCGTCGCCTCCTGGATGAAGCACCTGCCGGCCGCCGTGCTCGCCTCGCTGGTCGCACCTGCGATCGCCAATGGCGGCCTCGCGGAAGCCGTGGCGGCGCTCGCGACGCTGGGGATCTATGTTGCCAGCCGCAATCTCTTCGCCGCGATGGTGGGCGGCGTCCTGGCCGTGTTCGTGGTCCGCCTGCTGCTCGGCGCCTGACGGAACGAACCACCACCGAAGTCGTTTTCGTTTCGATACCCCGTAGCGGGCTGATTGGCAAAGGCGAGGTCTACGATGCGGACGGTGACCGGACTTTTCGATACCTATGAACACGCGACCGGCGCGGTGCATGCCCTCAAGGATGCCGGCATCAACAGCACCGACATTTCCTTTATTGCCAACTCGCCCGCCGACATCGAGCATGTCGATGCCATCGGTGAAGGCGCCACCACCGGCGCTGAACTCGGCGCTGTGCTGGGCGGAACCGGCGGGCTGCTGGCCGGTCTCGGCCTTCTCGCTATTCCCGGCCTCGGCCCTGTGGTCGCGACCGGCTGGCTCTTCGCAGCAGCTATCGGCGCCGTGGCAGGCGCCGGCGTTGGCGCCGCGACCGGCGGTCTTGTCGGTGCCCTGACCCATGCCGGCGTGCCGGAATCGGACGCGCATGTCTATGCCGAAGGGGTGCGCCGCGGTGGCGCCCTGGTGACGGCCCGGGTCGACGAAGCCCGCGCCGAAACCGCCGAGGCCATTCTCCGCTCGGCCAATGGCATCGACATTACCGACCGCCGCAAGCGCTACGAAGACGAAGGCTGGGCGGGCTTCGAGGAAACTGCCGCCCCGATGGTCGTCGATCCGCGCGAGCCGCGCAACATGCCGGTGCCGCCGCCCGTCTGACCTCTATTCTCTCCTGAGGAACTTTGGCCGGACCTCCGCGTCCGGCTTTCTTTTACCCTACCCGGTGTTCCGCCCGGTCACGGTCTGCGACCAGCGCCAGGTCGAGCACCTTCTGCAGCTCCGCCGCATGGCGGAAATCCGGATCATCCTGCCGACCGGAATTCACCGCCTCGACGAAGCGCCGGTAGTTGCTCCTGACCGGCTCGGCCTTGATCTCTCGCCAGGTGGAGGTGGCCACATCCTCGCCGGCACAGACGCGCAGCAGCGTGCCCCAGTGGCCGTGATTCAGTTCGAGACCGCCCTTGTTGCCATAGACGCGCAGCCGCTGATCGTTGGAATGACCCGAGGCCCAGCGCGACGAGTGGATGGTGCCGATGGCGCCATTGCCGAACTGGGCGCTTATGATGAAGCTGTCATTGGCGTCGAGCACATAGTCGCCGAGCTTGTCACCGGGGACTTTCGAGAAGGTCTGCAGCCGGCAGTTCATCGAGACGATCGGCTGCCCGATGGCGAAAGTGGTGAAATCGATAATGTGAATGCCGATATCACCCAGTGTGCCGTTCGAGCCATGGGCGGTCGAGAGCCGCCAAAGCCATGGGCCCGGATCGTTGTAGTCGCGCAGCGCCACCCAATGCTGCAGGTAACTGGCCTCGACATGCTTGACCTCGCCGATGGTGCCCGCCGCGATGATCTCACGCGCCTTGTGCAATTCGGCGACGTTCCGATAGGTGAGGTTAACCATGTTGATGAGGCCGGACTTCTCCGCCGCTTCGACCATCTCCTGCGCCAGCGGATAGCTCGGCGCCAGCGGCTTTTCGCACAACACATGCTTGCCGGCCGCCAACGCGGCCAGCGTCGTCGGATGGTGGATGGAATCGGGCGTCACATTGTCGATGGCGTCGAACTGGCCCCAGGCCAGCGCCGCATCGAGCGACGCAAACCGCTCAGGGATGGCGAACGTATCGGTGAAGGTCGTGAGGTTGCCCGGATCGGTATCCACCGCCCCCACCATCTCCACCCCCTCGATGCTCTGGAACGCCTTGGCATGGTTGACGGCCATCCGGCCGGTGCCGACGATGAGTAGACGCATATCGTGAGGAAACTCCGGGGGGTCGAGGCGATTGACGCGCACTCAACACCGCTTCGCCCGGCCGGGGCAAGATGGCGGAACGTCGGAGAGATGGTGCGGGCGGTCGGGGTCGAACCGACACTCCTTTCGGAACCGGATTTTGAGTCCGGCGCGTCTACCAATTCCACCCCGCCCGCAGCAGAAGAGACGAGCCGGAGTTACGGGAAAGGTCCCGGCTCGTCAATCCGCACCGCTTACTGCGGCGTCAGGTTTTCGGTTCCCAGGCCATTGGTCCCCGCAATGGTCCAGAGCCCTTCCATGTGGCCGTCCTCGAACACCTGGTAGATGACGAGCCCGACCTTGCCGTTGAGTTCGTACCCAGCCGAGAAGGCCGGGCCGTTGCGCATGCAGATGCCCGATGAGGTCGAGCCGCCCGTCGTCCAATAGATCTCGCAGGTGGTTTCGCTGGTAAGCCGGACCTCGGCGGTGCCCGCATAGGGCGAACCATCGAGGTTTGTGCCCGCGACAGCGTAATTGCCGCCGATATTCTGGGCCTGTGCGCCGACCACGCCGGCCAGCAGCACGCCCGCTGCCAGAGCAAGACGCTTCATAAGTGTGACCCTCCGAATGTGCCCCCCGGCGACGTGCACAATGCCCGGTATTCTACGGGGTTACAATGGCCGGTGGAACAGGGTCTCGCCTCGGCGGTTTGCCCTGCCATGAGCAAGCGTGCCGACATCAGGATCGGAGTTTCGGGTTGGACCTACACGCCCTGGCGCGGGGCATTCTATCCCGACAAGCTGCCGCACAAACGCGAGCTCAGTTACATCGGCTCGATGTTCAACGCCGTCGAGGTCAATGGCAGTTTCTATGGCATGCAGGTGCCGGCGAGTTTCGCGAACTGGGCTGCCGCCGTGCCTGGCGACACGCTGTTTGCCGTCAAGGGTCCGCGCTACCTGACGCATATGCTCAAGCTCAATGGGCCGGAGGTACCGCTGGCGAACTTCTTTGCCTCGGGTGTACTGGCGCTCGGCAAGAAGCTCGGCCCCATCCTCTGGCAGTTCCCGCCCAACTTCGGCTTCAACCCCGAGCGGCTGGAAGCCTTCTTCAAGCTCCTGCCCCGCACCGGACCCGCCGCCGCGAAGTTGGCGCACAGGCACGACCACCGGCTGCGCGCCCCGGCATTTCTCGACGTCAACGGCGTCGGCCGCATACGGCACTGCATGGAAATCCGTCACGAGAGCTTCCGCTCGCCCGACTTCATCGCGCTGCTGCGCAAATATGACGTGGCACTTGTCTGCGCCGATACCGTCGACTGGCCGCTGCTCATGGACCTGACCGCCGACTTCGTCTACTGCCGCCTGCACGGCTCGCAGGAACTCTACAACAGCGCCTATTCGGACGAAGAGCTGGATCGTTGGGCCGGACGCATTCACGCCTGGTCAACGGGGCAAGCGATGTGCGACGGCAACTTCGTCACGCCGCCTCTTGACGATGGCAAGCCACGCGACGTCTTTTGCTTCTTCGACAACACCGACAAGCTGCAGGCGCCGGGCAACGCTCTCGCCCTCATGCAGCGGCTGGGGATGGAGAGGACGGTCGATGGGTAAGATCAGGCTCGGCATCGCCGGCTGGGTGTTCGACGAATGGCGCGGTGGCGCCTTCTATCCCGACGGCCTGAAGCAGAAGGAAGAACTGAGCTATGCCAGCCGCCACCTTGGCGCCATCGAGATCAACTCGACCTTCTATTCGCACCAGAAGGCCCAGAGTTTCCGGAACTGGGCGGCCGAAACACCGCAGGATTTCGCCTTCACGGTGAAGGGCCACCAGCTCATCACTCACATCAAGCGGTTGAAGGATGTGGAGCTGCCGCTCGCCAATTTCTTCGCCTCGGGTGTGCTGGCACTGGGCAAGCGTCTCGGTCCGTTCTGCTGGCAGCTGCCGCCGAACCTCAAATACGACAAGGCACGGATCGAGACCTTCCTGTCGCTTCTGCCCAAGGACAAAGCGGCTTTGCTGGCGCTGGCGGGCAAGAACCAGGGCCTGAAGAACGAACCCTTTCTAGACGTCTCCGACATCGGCCCGGTCCGGCACGCCATCGAGGTGCGGCATGAGAGCTTCGCCAATGCCGAACTCGTCGAGCTGATGCGGGCGCATAATGTAGCGCTGGTGACAGCGGATACCGCCGGGTGGCCGACCACCGACGTCACCGCCGATTTTGTCTATTGCCGGCTGCAGGGTGCACCGGGCAAGGAGCAGTATGATCCGGGCGACATCGATGCCCGGGCCGAATGGCTGGAAGCCTGGAGCAAGGGCACGGCCCCCGCCGATGCACCAACCATAGCGCCATCCTCAGATGGCCCCGCGCGCAACGTGTTTGCCTTCTTCGTGTCCACTGACAAGAAACATGCGCCGCGCAACGCCATGGCGGTGATGGAAAAGCTCGCCATCGCGCCGCCGCAATGACAGCGAGTTTACCCTTGGCTCGATTGACAGTTTTCTGGCCGGAGCGAATAAACCCGCGACTGCATCCGAGGGCATCGACGTGACCACCGCATCTTCCTGGCTAAGCAGCGCGCTCGACAAAAAGGCGACCGCTATAGCCTTCTTCCTCGGCCTCGCGGCAATCCTGGGCGCACTGAGCAGCCAATACCTCGGGGGCCTAGTGCCCTGCGAACTCTGTCTCGAGCAGCGCCTCGCCTACTACTGGGGCCTGCCGCTGCTGGCGCTGATCCTCGTACTCTGGAACCGCACCCCGCTGCAGGTCTGGTACATTGCCATGGCCATCGCCACAGCGATCTTCCTCTGGGGCACCTATATGGGGGCCTACCATGCCGGCGTCGAATGGGGCTTCTGGCCTGGCCCGACGGCCTGCACCGGCCTCGGCAATCCCGACCTGAGCTTCGGCGATCTAAGCGGAGAGATCGAAGCCGTCATCCCCTGCGACCAAGTCCAGTTTCGCTTCCTCGGCATTTCGCTCGCCGGCTACAACGCGCTCGTGTCGCTGGTGATCGTCGTGCTGCTTGTCACGGCCATCGTCGACCAAGTTCGGAGGAACCGGAAGGCAGCCTAATCCTCGGGAAAGAGGATGCGCTCGTGATCGCGGGCGGCGTGGAGGATCTGGAGGACCTTCACCTGATCGTCCGACACGATGTAGAAAATTCCATAGCTTGCGACCACCCTGCGTCGGACGCCCGTGTGCTCATGCCGCGGAACCAATGCATACATCAGAGCGCGGTCAGGCAACTCAGCGCACGCCTCCTCGAGTCGGGCAACCAAGCGCAGCGCTGTCGATGGCGACTCCTCAGCCAGATATTCTAGAATAGAAGTCAGGTCGTCGCGGGCGTTCCTGGACAACCGCAACTTTCTCATTTTTCGGCATCCACCAAAGCCTGGTATTTCGCGCGTAGTTCGGCAAAGACCTCTTCCGCCGGGTAAGTTCGACCTGCTTTGACGTCTTCGAGTCCCCGTGCAATGCCTTGGTCGACGCGACGCATGTACGCCTCGCGCTCCTGTACCAGCCGCACGCCCTCGCGCAGCACCTCGCTTTTCGAGTTGTACCGGCCGTTGGCGACGAGGTCGTTCACCACGGCTTCGAGCTTTTCGCCGAGATCTGCGCTGATGGGCATGAGGGCCTCCTCTTCGAGAAAGCCCAATAATAGTTATTGGCGCCAGAAAAGTCGAGCTTAGGGCTCGAGCTCGATGTCCCAGTAGAGATAATCGAGCCAGCTCTGGTGCAGGTGGTTGGGCGGGAACGCCCTGCCATTATTGTGGAGGTCATGCACCGTCGGCTGATAAGGCCGCTGCTGCGGCCACATCTTGATCTCACCCGGTAGTCGGTTGGCTTTGCGCAAGTTGCAGGGCGCACAGGCGGCCACGACATTTTCCCACGTCGTCCGTCCGCCTTTCGAACGGGGGATGACGTGGTCGAAGGTGAGATCGTCGCGCGAGCCGCAATACTGGCAGCAGAAGCGGTCGCGCAGGAACACGTTGAAGCGCGTGAACGCCGGATGCCGCGCCGGCTTCACATAGTCCTTGAGCGAGACGACGCTCGGCAGGAACATCTCGAAACTCGGACTCTTGATGATCCGGTCGTAGTTCGAGACTACGTGCACGCGATCAAGGCAGATGGCTTTGATGGCATCCTGCCAGCTCCAGAGCGACAAAGGGTAATAGCTGAGCGGCCTGTAGTCGGCGTTCAGAACGAGCGCGGGACAGGACTCGGGTGACACATGAACTGTCACTGGAGTCTCCCGAAACGGGAATCGCGTGAAGTCATATCGGCATTAGTCTACGCCGACTGTGACAGGCCTGTGAAGCGGCTATTGCAGTGTCATGTCAGGCAGTTCGGGCGAGAATAAAGGCCGTTGCCGCGTCGAGCATATCCTGTGAAATGCCGTGCATCGTGTCCGGCGAGCGGTGGTAGATCACCTCGTAGCCGAGCGCGGTCAACGTCTCGACCGCCTCGCGGCTGAGGTTGGGGTCAACCACATCGTCCCGGTCGCCATGCGCAATCAGGATCGGCATCTTCGGCGTCAGCCCGTCGGTAAGACCGGCCGGCGGGATTAGCGCCCCCGAGAACGCCACGATGCCGGCCACGGGTTCATCGAGCGACAGCCCGGTGTGCAGCGCCATCATGGCGCCTTGCGAGAAGCCGGCCAGGATCGTGTCGGCCGGCTTGAGTCCGCTTTGAGCCCAGAGATCAATGAGGAAGTTGACGATCACCTCGCGCGCAGCCGGCGCCCCCTCGACCCTGCTGATGGTGCGATCTGTCTGCAACGGAAACCACTCGAACCCCGCCGGGTTGATGGCGCAGGCGCTCGGCGCATTGGGAGCAACGAAGGCAGTATCCGGTATCTGCGGCGACCAATATTGCCCCAGCGCAATCAGGTCGGCGCCGTCCGAACCATAGCCGTGCAGCAGCACGACCAGCTTCTTCGCATGGCCCGAACGGGGCGGGAGCATCGGGCCCGAGAGCGTCTTGGTCACAACGGTACGCCTTCTCTCTGCTTGCAGATCGCATAGTAGCGCCAGAAGAGCAGTGCGGCCGCATGGCGATGCGGCGACCAGGCTTCGGCGATGGTCACCAACTGCTTGCTCGTGGGCTGCGCGTCAAGCCCAAGCCCCCACTGCACCGACTTCTGCAGCGCCAGGTCGCCGGCCGGGAACACGTCCGGGTGGCCCGAGCAGAACATCATGTAGATTTCTGCCGTCCACGGCCCGATGCCCTTGAGCGCCGTGAGTTCGGCGACCGCCTCCTCGGCAGTGATCGTCTCCAGCCGGTCGAAGTCGAGGCTCCCCGAGACGACGGCCTCGGCGATCACCCGCACCGTCTTGAACTTACCGAGCGAGAAGCCGACGCCCCGCACCGCTTCTTCGGTGAGTTCAAGGTAGCGCTCGGGATCGAGCGCGCCAGGAATCTGCTCGAAGCGGTTCCAGATGGCGCGGGCGGAAGCAACCGAGAGCTGCTGACCGCAGATGACTTTCGCCAGCCCGGCAAAGCCGCCCGGCTGAAGCCGGATCTCGAATGGTCCGGCCTTCCGCGCGAGCTCGGCCAGCCGCTTGTCCTGCTTTAGCAGTACTTTGAGATGCCGGGCTAGAACCCCGGCGCTGTCGAGTCGTTCGCCGCTCGTGCTAGATGAAGCCATGAATTCCAGTCCGGTCTTTCGTTTCGCCCCCAGCCCGAACGGCTATCTGCATCTGGGCCACGCCTATTCTGCTCTGTTCACCGTCCACTGGGCCGAACGGCTCGGCGGGCGCTTCCTCGTTCGCATCGAGGACATCGACATAGTGCGTGGCAAGCCGGAATTCACCGCGGCGATTTTCGAGGACCTCAACTGGCTCGGGCTCAGCTGGGAAGAGCCAGTGATGCGCCAGTCTGATCGCTTCCCGATCTACGAAGACTTTGCTGATCGGTTGCACCAGCGCGGCCTGCTCTATCCCTGCTTCTGCTCGCGGAGCGAAATTGCCGCCGAGGCAACGGGCACCGATCCCGATGGTGCGCCGCTCTATTCAGGCAGATGCCGGCATCTGTCGGACGAAGAGGTGGACGACCGCATTGAGCGCGGCGATCCGGTGCAGCACCGGCTCTATTCCGAGCTCGCCATCGCCATGGCTGGGCCGCTGACCTACACCGTCGCCTTACCCACCCCGCACGACAGGCCGCAAATCCGCTACGCCCGGCCCGAGCTTTGGGGCGATGTGGTGATCCAGCGCAAGGATACGCCAACCAGCTACCACCTGAGCGTGGTTGTCGACGACGATGCCCAGGGCGTGACTCACGTCACCCGCGGCCGAGACATGGAGCCTTCTACTGACATCCACGTGCTGCTGCAGTTCCTGCTTGGACTGACGTCGCCCACCTATACCTTCCACCGCCTGCTGCTCGACGACCACGGCAAGAAGCTGGCGAAGTCGCGCAGCTCCAAGAGTCTGCGCGACTTGCGGGCGGAGGGCTGGACGCCGCAGGACGTGCGGCGCGCGGTGGGCTTTTAGGCAGCCTTCCGCGCCTCGGAAAAGAACGGCCGCACCGTTTCGGCAATCGCGACCTCGAACGGCGTGCCGAAGCTTGGTCCCAGCAAGGCATCGAGCCGCTCGTCCTGGAGCTCCATCGGGTTGCTCCAGAGATAGCCCATGCGGGCGATGTCCCGCATGATCGGATCGGTTATGCCCATCAGCGTAAAGAGAATCCGCGGGAAGTAGCTGACCTTGAGCGGCACCGACGCCGCGGCAGCGATAGCTGCGCCCATCTTTTCCGGCGTGACGAAGTTGCCGGCGAAATGGAAGTTCTCGAAGGGCGCCAGCGCCTTGCGATGCCAGGCGAGCTTCTCGAAGGCCCGGGACAGGTCTGGCAGGTAGGCCCAGGAATGGCCGATGCCGGGCGTGCCCATCAGGGCGACCTTGCCCTTCTGGGCTTCGCGCAGGATCCCCTGGTCGAACCAGTCGCCGGTCGTGCGGGGGCCATAGAAATCGCCGGCGCGAAGCACGATGGCCTGGATGTCGCCGCGCTTGGCGGCGGCCTGCAGCAATTCCTCGCTGCGCTTGCGGATCTCGCCGCGCTCCTTCTCCGGCCGCTGTGGCAGGTCCGGCGTCACCTGGCGGTCCGTGGCGGCATAGTTGTAGATGGTGCCGGGGAACAGCATGGTCTTGCCGGTCTTGCCCATGGCCTCGATAATCCGCGAATGCAGCGCCTCCATCCGGCCTTCGGTCCACTGGTGGTAGGGCAAGTGCAGGCCGTTGAAGATCACCTCGCTGTCGCCGATGGCGCGGCGCATGTCCTCGACGCTGTTGGCATCCCCCTGGAAGAAGCGGACGCCGGCGATCGGCTGCTTGTCGGATCGGCCGAAGCCGGTGACCTGCCAGCCGGCAGCGAGGAAGGCCTGGGCGGCGGCGTGGCCGATGTGACCGTTGATGCCCAGGATGGTGACGGTGCTTGTGCTCATTTCGATGTCTCCCATTGCGATGAGCCAAAGGTAGGGTCATAATTCTCGTATATCGATTGGCGAAATTTGTTCTCCAGATATACAGGATTGTATATGGCCGAACCGGATTGGTCGCTCTGGCGAAGCTTTGCTGCGGTCCTCGAACACGGCTCGCTCTCTGGAGCCGCCCGGCATCTGGGCATGACCCAACCGACTATGGGCCGGCATATCGAGGAGTTGGAGCGGACCTTGGGCGCCACGCTCTTTGACCGCACGCTGCAGGGCCTCAAACCCACTGAAACCGGGTTGCGGCTCTACGAACCGGTCAAGGGCGCACAGCGGGCTCTGGCCGAGGCGGCCCTGATGGCCGAGGGGACACAGGAGGCATTGACCGGTTCGGTACGGATCACCACCAGCAACGTCGTCGCGCACTACGTGCTGCCACCAATGCTGACCGCGCTTCGCGAGGAGTTCCCCGGCATCGCCCTCGAGGTTGTCGCCTCCGACTCCGCCGAGAACCTGTTGCTGCGCGAGGCTGATATCGCGGTGCGAATGTTCCGGCCGACACAGCTCGATTTGGTGACACGCAGGCTCGGCGAAATCCCCATCGCCGCTTGCGCGCATGAGAGCTATCTCGCCCGGCGCGGCACGCCAAAGACCCTCGAAGAGCTGCGCCAGCACGATTTGATCGGCTTTGACCGCTCCGACCTCTTCATCGCTTCGGCGCGGAAACTCGGCTTCGAGCTCAATCGCGAGGATTTTGCCATCCGCGTCGACAGCCAGACGGCCATGTGGGAGATGATCAAGGCTGGGCTCGGCGTCTGCTTCGCCCAGATCGGGCTGGTGCGCGAGACGCCCGGCATGGTGCATCTCCTGCCCGGCATTGCCCCACCGCCGCTCGAGATCTGGCTCACCACGCACCGGTAACTGTTCACCAGCCGCCGCATTCGTGCCATCTATGACCGGTTGGGCGAGGAACTCACCCGCTACCTCGCAAGGATCGCCTCATGAACATCACCACCATCGTCACCATAATCGCGCTGGGGGCCGTTGCCGTCATTCTCTTCATGGGCCTGTGGAACATGTTCAAGGGCGGCGACGGCAATCGCAGCCAGATGCTGATGCGTGCCCGCGTCATCGCCCAGGCCGTCGCCATCGTGGTCATCCTCGGTGCGCTCTATTTCTTCGGCCGCGGCTAGCGTGATACGGGAGTGACCTGACTCGCGAGGCAACGACTTTGGTCAAGATCAACAAGATTTACACCCGCACCGGCGACAACGGCACGACCGGCTTGGTGCGCGGCCCCCGCCGCATGAAATACGACCTGCGTGTCGAAGCCTATGGCACCGTCGATGAAGCCAACAGCTTCCTCGGTCTGGCGCGGCTCCATACCGGTTCGATGCCCAAGGTCGACCGCCTCTTCGCGCGGGTGCAGAACGATCTCTTCGACCTGGGCGCCGACCTCTCGACCCCGGGCGCCGACCCCGAGGGGACGACATCGCTGCGCATCACTGCGGCACAGACCGAATGGCTTGAGCAGCAGATCGACCAATACAACGAGGGCCTCAAACCCCTGACCAGCTTCATCCTGCCCGGCGGCACGCCGCTGGCAGCGGCCCTCCATGTGGTCCGTACCGTGGTGCGCCGCGCCGAGCGCATCGTTGTCGAGCTGATCGGCAAGGAGCCGGACGTCAACGTCAACGCCCTCACCTATCTCAACCGTCTCTCCGACCTGATGTTCGTGATGGCGCGCGTCGCCAATGCCAATGGCGTATCGGACGTACTGTGGACGCCCGGCAAGTTCGCCGCCACCTCCGAACCGCAGCGCTCGATCAGCAACAGCTTGGAACAGCGCGAATAGCATGTTCCTGCCGCTGCACGACCAGAACCCCATCCGGCACGTCAGCTTCCCGTTTGTGACCTACGGGCTCATCGCCATCAACGTCATTGTCTTCCTGATCCAGCTGACCCATCAGCCGGCATCGGCCTTCAACAACTTCGCCATCACCTACGCCGCCATACCTGACCATGCCTGGGCCAATGGCGTGCTCGACCGCATTCCCGGCCTACCTGACGAGGTGACGCTGGTGACCTACGCCTTTCTCCATGCCGACTGGCTGCACCTGCTGAGCAACATGCTGTTCCTCTGGGTGTTCGGCGACAATATCGAAGACGCCATGGGACACGTGAAGTTCCTGGTCTTCTACCTGCTCTGCGCCATCCTGGCGGCCTTGGCCTACTTCGCCTTTTCCGGCCCCGAGGGCGGCTGGCTGATCGGCGCCTCGGGCGCCGTGGCCGGCGTGATGGGCGCCTACATCGTTCTCTACCCGCATGCTCGGGTCTACGTGCTGTTCCGCATCGTCATTCCGATCCCGCTCCCGGTGCCGGCGCTCTGGATGCTCGGCGTCTGGATCGCCACGCAGGTCTTCTATCTCGTGATCGGCGACGCCAGCCCCGTCGCTTGGTGGGCGCATCTGGGCGGCGTGGTCACCGGCGCCCTGCTCTGCATCCCGCTCCGGCGCAAGGAAGTGCTGCTGTTCGGCGGCCGTTAGCTCCAATCCGAGCCAAAGGCGGTACGTTTCGTTTACCCGCCGAGCCTAAAATTGCGGAATGGACAACGACTTGGCATCGCAACTGACCGTCGCGCAGAGCTCGCAGGCCCGGTTCTCGGCGCAGGTGGCGATCATCAAGAAGAACCACGAGATGGAAATGGCCCTCATCCAGATGGTCGATGCGGTGGCGCGTTCCGCACCCCCGCCCGGCCAGGGAACCAAAGTCGACAAACTCGCCTGATCTCCCTCGACAAGGAGACGTGCATTTGAACCTCGACCTTTCGATCCACCGCATGGCCTTCCGCGAAGCCGCGACGCTCGGCATGGCGCAGATGCTGATCGCCCGCAAACGCCAGGAACTCGAACTCAAGGTGGCGCGCGAAACCGTCACCAAGGGCACCGAAGCCACCAACGCCACCCTCGATCATGCCCTCAGGGACATGGAAGACCGAAGCGCCCAATTGCAGCGAGAGGCCCCGCCCCGCAGCGATGATTCCGGGGTGCTGGTCAACAAGACGGCTTAGGCTCGCCCAGCGCCCTGTCTCTGAACCTCAACTGAATGGATGACGCGTTGCGCCCGGTAACCGTCAAATAATCCCTCTTGTCCCTCGCCTTGTGTTGCCTCAAATGGCCAGCTGCGAGGGGTCGCATGAGGGAGTATCCGCAAGTGACCGACCGCACCGGCTACGACAAGATGCGCGCAGGTGAGCCCTACGCCAATCCCGATTGGGACCTGATCGGCCGCCAGGCCGAGGCCCGCATCGGCCTCGACGCCTACAATCAGAGCCGCGACATGGACGCCCGCATGGCCATGCTGCCGACGCTGCTCGGCAGCTGCGGCCGCGCTATCGTGCAGTCGCCCGTGACCTGGGAATACGGCAAGCACATCCATATCGGCGACGCCGTCTTCATCAATTTCGATGTCGTCTTCCTCGATGGCGCGGATATCCGCATCGGCGACGGCACCGTGGTCGCGCCGCGCGTACAGTTCCTCACCGCCGGCCATCCGGTCGAGCCGCACGAGCGCATCACCCGTGATCCCGTGACCGGCCAGCGCAATGGCGGTTACGCCATCAACAAGCCGATCACCATCGGCAAGAATTGCTGGATCGGCGCCGGGGCGATCATCCTGGGCGGCGTCAGCATCGGCGACGGCACCACGATCGGTGCCGGCAGCGTCGTCACCCGGGACGTCCCCGCCCATGTGGTCGCTGCCGGCAATCCCTGCCGCATGCTCCGCCACCTGCAGGGCGCCGCGGCGAACGCCGCCTGATCAGACCGGTTGTATATAGGCTTCGACCTCTGCGCGCGTTGGTGCGCCGAGGCGGCCGCCGAAGCGGGTGCACTTGATCGCCGCGGCGGCGGTAGCGAAGCCGATCACCGACTGCATCGCCCAGCCTTCGACGAGTCCGAAGGCGAAGGCGCCGTGGAACACATCGCCAGCGGCCAACGTATCCACCGCCTCGATCACCGACGCGGGCGTGTGGCGGATGGTGCCGCCCTCGCCCCACCAACAGCCCTTTTCCCCTGCAGTAACGCAGACAAAGCCCGGATGACTGCCCGATAGTCGCTCAGCGGCAATCTTCGGATCGCTGGCCCCGGTGACCAGGGCCGCTCCGCCTTCCGACGCCACCACATGGCTCGCCAGCCGCACCAGTGTCTCGATGGTTTCCTTCGGTCCCACATCGGCGTCGAGAATTCCTGGAATGCCCGCCTCGCGCGCCGCCCTCAGCGCCAGTTCCGCCGCCCCGGGCCAGCGCACATCGGTCATCACCGCGGCAAAGCCGGAGAGGTCCGGTGCGCGGGCGGGCGCCGCCATCAGGTCGGCATCGTATTTAGGCACGATCATCCGCTCGCCGCGCACATCCATGAAGATGGTGGAAAAGCCGGAGCGCGCCCTCGGCACCCGGCGGACACGGCTGGTATCCACGCCCTCGCCCGAAATCTGCTGCACCAGCCGGTCGCCGATCGCATCATCCCCGGCCGAGGCCCAGAGCGCCACACTGCCGCCGAGCCGCGCAATCGTCGCCGCCTGCGCCGCCGCCATGCCCTCGGCGACTTCGACCGCGTCGAGCGGAATGAACTTCCCCGGCCCCGCCGGCAGCGTCTCCAGCCGGAAGATCGTATCCATCGTCAGCGCCCCGACGCAGAGAATCGTATTGGTCATGGGCTACGACACCAAACCCAGAAACACCTCGATCAGCCCGTGCCCGTCCGGCGAATCCCACTCCGCCGGCCCCTGCAGCACGGCGAGTTCGCAGCCCTTTTCATCCACCAGCACCGTGGCCGGAAGTCCCGCCGACACGGCGCTGGTCTTGAGCCGGTTGATGATTTCGAAGGAACTCGCTTCCTGGTACAGCGGCAGGTTGGCCCAGCTGTTCTCGGCGAGGAAAGCCGCGCCCTTGGCGGGATCGGTCTCGCCGGTATTGACCGGCAGCACCATGAACGTGTCCGAATTGTACTTCTGCGCGAGCGCGTTCAGCGCCGGCATTTCCTCGCGGCAGGGCACGCACCAGCTGGCCCAGAAATTGATCAGCAGCCGCTTGCCGGCAAAACTCTCGACCGTCAGCGGTGTGCCCGCCGCGTCCTTGAGCGCCATGTCGGCATATGACCGGCCCTTGCCGGTCCCGGTCACCGCCGCCAGTTCACCCAAAGCCGCCGCGTCCAGCTTGGCCGCTTCGACCGTATTGGCCGGACACGAGGCCGCCTGGCTCGAATTGTTGCCAACCCAGAGGGTAATCGCTAGAGCTATCGCCGCGCTGATGAGGGCCAGGACGAGCACGCGCCGGGGCTGCAATCTGCTGGGCAATCTCGCGGGTTTTGGCGCCTGGTCGGTCATAAAGGGTCCACGGAGTTCCGATGAGCAATCGCATGTGGGGCGGACGGTTTTCCTCCGGCCCGGACGCCATCATGGAGGAGATCAACGCCTCCATCGGCTTCGATCACCGGCTCTACCGGCAGGACATTGCCGGGTCAATTGCGCATGCCCGCATGCTGGCAGCCAGCGGCATTTTGACCGAGGCCGACCGCGACGCGATCGTCAAGGGTCTCGGCGATGTGCTGGCCGAGATCGAGTCACAGAAGTTCACGTTCTCGCGCTCGCTCGAGGACATTCACATGAACGTGGAAAGCCGGCTCAAGGAACTGATCGGCGATGCCGCCGGCCGTCTCCACACCGCGCGCAGCCGCAATGATCAGGTGGCGACCGATTTCCGCCTCTATGTCCGCGACGCCATCGATACCATCGCCGCCCAGATCAAGGTGCTGCAGATCGCGCTGGTCGACCGCGCCGAGCAGGAAGCCGAGACCATCATGCCCGGTTTCACGCATCTGCAGAACGCCCAACCGGTGACTTTCGGCCACCATCTGCTCGCCTATGTGGAAATGCTTGGGCGGGATGCAGGCCGCTTCGCCGATGCCCGCAAGCGCCTCAACGAGAATCCACTCGGTTCGGCAGCGCTTGCCGGCACGCCTTATCCGATCGACCGTTTCGCCACCAGCGAGGCGCTCGGCTTCGACCGCCCGACCGCCAATTCGCTCGACGCCGTCTCGGACCGCGATTTCGTACTCGAAACGCTGAGCGCCGCGACGCTCTGCGCCTTGCACCTGAGCCGGTTCTCGGAAGAGCTGGTGATCTGGAGCTCGGCGCAGTTCCAGTTCGTCAAGCTCTCGGACAAATTCACCACCGGCTCGTCCATCATGCCGCAAAAGCGCAACCCGGACGCCGCCGAACTGGTGCGCGCCAAGATCGGCCGGATTCTCGGGGCGCTGACCTCGCTGATCGTGGTGATGAAGGGCCTGCCGCTCGCGTACTCCAAGGACATGCAGGAAGACAAGGAAGTTGCCTTCGACGCGCTGGATTCCCTGAGCCTGTCGTTAGCCGCCATGACCGGCATGGTCGGCGACCTCACTGCCAACCGCGACAAGATGCGGGCCTCCGCCGCCGCCGGCTTCTCCACCGCCACCGACCTTGCCGACTGGCTGGTTCGCGAAGCCAACATCCCGTTTCGCGACGCCCACCACATCACGGGCCAGGTCGTGGCGCTGGCCGAACAGAAGGGCTGCGGCCTCGAGGGTCTCACCATCGAGGACTTCAAGCTCATCGACCAGCGCATCGACAGCCGCATCCACAAGGTGCTCTCCGTCGAAGCATCGGTGGCGTCGCGCCAGTCCTATGGCGGCACCGCCCCCGAGAACGTCCTCACCCAGGCCGCCCGCTGGAAGGAACTGCTGACCGGCGAGAAGGTCGAGCCACGGAAGGTGAAGAAACCCGGCGGCCACGGCGAAGGCGCGACGGAGTAGGACCGGCAGAGGCTCCCCCGCAAGGGGGGGAGGTGACACTCCGGCCAGTGCACTTGGCCCTTGCGCCGCGCCCTCCTCCTGCGCAAATCTCTCCGCATGACCCGCACGATGCGTCTGACCCAGCGCCATGTCGAACTGATGCGCCGCGAGGTGGCCGATCCCGGGCCGCAACTAGTCGATGGCTTCCGCCCGGCAACCGACGAGGACTATGCGCAATCTGTCGAGCAGATGCTGGCAACGCGCCCCCACGGGGACTTCTGGCTCTTTGGCATCAGCTCGCTGATCTGGCGGCCTGAAACGGCGTTTACGGAGCGACGCCAGGGCGTGGCCCGCGGCTGGCATCGCCGCTTCTGCCTGGGCTGGGACTACCGCTACCGCGGCTGCCGTGAAGCACCGGGGCTGATGATGGCGCTCGATCGTGGCGGCCAATGCCGCGGCATGCTCTACAAGCTGCCCGAAGAGGGACTGGAAGCTGAACTGCACAAGCTGATCCGGCGCGAGCAGTCCATGGTGCCCTCGGCCTTTCCCTGGCGTTGGATCGACGTTGTGACAACCGACGCGACGGTACGGGCGCTGTCCTTTGCGATGGACCGCAAGAGCAGCCGCTACATTGCCGGACTATCCGATGACCAGCTGGCCGACATGTTGGCGACCGCGTACGGCTTCCGTGGCTCCATGGCCGAGTACCTGTTCTCGACCGTCGCTATGCTCGAAAGCCTGGGCATCCACGACCGCCGGCTGTGGAAACTGCAGGCGATGGTCGCCGACCGCATCGACGCCCGTCACGCCGCTGGCGGTCAATAGGCACACGACTCATCAAGGTTGAGGATGACACGCCTCGCCCACGGCGCAATCGTGGGGCCTGGGTCGAACTCGGCCCGCTTTCCGATCGGGGGACTTGCCATGCAGAAACTGAAATTCCTCGCCTATACTGCCGCCGCCGCTGCACTGACGCTGTTGGCCGCCTGCGCTCACTCGCCGTACTGAGCGCTCATCGCCACGGCTTGTCCGCTCCATCAATAGGTCTCGCTTTCGCGACAGGCGGGTTTCCATTATGGAATTCCCACCAGTTTCCGGGGGCGTGCGTTGGTCCATCATTTCCAGTACCGCGATGAGCGGCTCTATGCCGAAAATGTCGATCTGACGGCGCTGGCTGGAAAAGTCGGCACGCCGTTCTACGTCTATTCGGCCGCGACGCTGCGCCGCCATGTTCGGGTGATGCGCGACGCCTTCGCCGGTATCGATACGCTTGTGGCCTACGCCATGAAGGCCAATTCCAATCAGGCGGTGCTGACCCTTATCGGTCGCGAGGGCGCCGGCGCCGATGTCGTCTCGGGCGGCGAACTCGAACGCGCCATCGCTGCCGGCATCCCCGCAGACAAGATCGTCTTTTCCGGCGTCGGCAAGACCGTCGCCGAGATGAAGCGCGGGCTGGAACTGGGCATCCTTTGCTTCAACCTCGAGAGCGAACCCGAGCTCGAGCGGCTGAGTGATGTTGCTCACTCGATGGCCAAGGTGGCGCCGGTCTCCGTCCGCATCAATCCTGACGTCGATGCCGGTACGCATGCCAAGATTTCGACGGGCAAGAAGGAAAACAAGTTTGGCATTCCTTACGCCCGCGCCCGGGACGTTTACGCCCGCATCGCATCACTGCCAGGGGTAAAGGCGGTCGGCGTCGACATGCATATCGGTAGCCAGATCACCGATATGCAGCCCTTCGACAACGCCTTCGCCCTGCTCGCCGACCTGGTGCGCGACCTGCGCGCCGCCGGCCACGACCTGCACCATGTCGATGTCGGCGGCGGCCTCGGCATTCCCTATCACCACGACGAGGAAGCCCCACCAGATCCGGCTGCCTACGCTCAGATCGTCCGCAAGCACATCGCCCCGCTGGGCCTCACGCTGGTGCTGGAGCCGGGCCGCCTGATCGTGGGCAATGCCGGTATCCTCGTCACCAAGGTCGAATACGTGAAGGAGGGCGAGAAGACCTTCGTCATCGTCGACGCCGCCATGAACGATCTCATCCGCCCCACCCTCTACGAAGCTCACCACGACGTGCAGCCAGTGGTGCATTCCAACAAGCCGCGGGTGAAGGCCGACATCGTCGGCCCGGTCTGCGAGACCGGCGACTATCTCGCCAAGGACCGCATGATCGAGGGCGTCGAGGAAGGCGACCTGCTCGCCATCATGTCGGCCGGCGCCTATGGCGCGGTGCTGGCGTCAACCTACAATTCGCGGCCGCTGGTGCCGGAGGTGCTGGTCGACGGCGACAAATGGCATGTCATCCGCCCCCGCCGCTCCATTGAAGAGTTGCTCGCCCTCGACAGCGTGCCGGACTGGGTCTGACCGGCGCGACGTCCCCAGTCAGAGCACGCTCTGACCGCCGCGCCCCATGTGCCACTTGTTGCCCTGCACCACCGCGCCCCAGGTGCCGGCGATCACCAGCACCCAGCCGAACAGCTGGGCATAGCGGGAGCCCTTATTGGCGATTGTGGCCGGGTTACCGATGGTGTTGATGTTGGGCATCTCCGGGAAATACCAGGCCCTTACCTCGTCGCCCGGTCGGATGGTATCGAACTCCGCCCGGCCGATCTCGATCTCGTTGCTTTGTACCTGGGTCTGGGAGAGCGGGAAGCTGACCAGCACGAAATAGCGGTCGATTGGCTTTGGTGGAAACTTGCCGCCCGTCCACTCCCCTGGCTGCAGGCGCTTGGAGACGATCATCGCCTCCGCCGACACCAACTCACTCAGGGGCGGCAGCGGCCGGTCAATCACCACCCAGCCCAGCAGCAGTGCCCCGCCCATGGCGAGCGCCGCGAGCGCCAGAAGCGTCGCCATTGCAGGCCGGAAAGTGGATAGACCGCGTTTCATGCGGCCGGTTATGGACCAAGTCGTCTGAACGACGGGCCTAACGCTCGTTCATCGCCTGTTTGGCGAGCGAGACCACCTCCACCGGTTTACCCTCGAGGGCATCGGCGACTTTATCCATCAGCGCTTGCAGCGTGAATGGCTTGGGAATCACGTCATAGATCAACGCTTCGAGTCCATGCGCCCGCTCGCGCTGGTCGGCAAAGCCGGTCATCAGCACGATGGTGACCTCCGGAAAGGCCGAAGCGACATTGAGGGCCAGCGCGATGCCATCCATCACCGGCATCTTGATGTCGGAGAGCAGGAGGTCGAACGCGCCGTTGTGTTCCTGCATGATCTCGGCAGCGAGCCCGCCATCCTCGGCTTCGGTGATCTCGTGCCCGGCATGGGAGAGCGCGCGAGCCACGAACTGGCGCACATTCTCGTCGTCTTCGGCGATCAGGATCTTGGCCATTTAGTGTGCCGCCTCCTCATGTGCGGGCTCGGAATGCGGTTCGGTAATGGGCTCTGCCGTTGCCGGTTGCGGCTCGGGCGTTTGTTCGGGACTGGTCGCCGGTTGCGTAACGGCCGGACTGGGCGCCTGGATGCGCCCGCTCGCAAAGGTGAGGCGGACGCGGCTGGCGCCGGTTGGCGGCGCCGTCACCTGGGTGGAGAAATCCACCACCTCCCCCGATTGCAGTACCGGCACGCTCGGCGCCACGCTCCACTCGTAGAGCGGCACGTTCTCGTCGTTGAGCAGCGTTACCACCACGGGCGGCACATCCACCGCGCCGGGCGCCACCGAATAGATTCGCGCGTCGACCTGCATCACATCGGCGCCGCGCCGCAGCGCCAGCAGCGTCTTGACGTCGCGGAACTCGAGGCCGACCACATTGACCGTCATGCCCAGCGCCTCATAGGTGCCGGCAAGATCGGGAAAGGCGCGCACGATGTCGGTGCGGAAACTGAAGCCGGCCCCGATCATCAGCACCAGCGAGCAGAGTCCGGTGATGCGCAGGATGCGGCGCACGCGGGCCAGCGGCAACTGCCGGCTGAGACTGTTCTGCCGCTCGTCGAAGGCCTTCTTGCGCTTCTTTTCGGCCTGCGGATCGACCGGCTTGGCCGCCGGCACCTCCTGCGCCTTGGGTGCGATGGCAGCCTTGATCTCCTCGATCGAGCGCACCGGCTCGCTGGGGGCGACGGGCGGCGGCGCGCCGGCTGCCAGGCCTGCGGCGATCCGCTGCTCGGCCTCGAACTCGGCATCGAGCTCGGCCTCTGCCTTGGGATCGAACATCTGGTCGGGATCGGGCGGAGCCGCACGTGCCGGTACGGTCACCGGCGGTGGCGCCGGCTTGGGCTCCAGGCGCTCGATTTGCTTTTCCGCGAAAGCCTGCCACGTCTTGCCACAATGCGCACACTGCACCTGGCGACCCTTGGCGCCGACCGTTTCGGCGGGCACCTGGTAGCGCGTAGCGCAGTGGGGGCAGACGATGACGACATTGTTGAGTTGCGGGGCGGCCATGCCGCGAACCTAACGGGCCGCGGTTAAGACTCCTCAAATCTGCGCGCAACCGGAATTCCGCTGCATTTCTCCCCAAAAGCCCCGGGGCGGCATCGGCTCACGCCTGAGGTATGATGCGAGGGAGACTGATTCGGAGCACATGACGAGCGTGATCGAGTTCACCAATGTCGGCCTGCGGTACGGCCACGGCCCTGAGATCCTCAGGGACCTCACCTTCCGCATCGAGCCGGGCTCGTTCCACTTCCTCACCGGCCCCTCGGGCTCGGGCAAGACCTCGCTGCTCAAGCTGCTGCTGCTCTCACTAAAGCCCAGCCGTGGCCTGGTGAAGCTTTTCGGCAAGGATGTCTCGGCCCTCGACCAGGACTCGCTCCTGCAGATGCGCCGCCATATCGGCATCGTGTTCCAGGAATTTCGCCTGCTCGACCACCTGACCACCTTCGAGAATGTGGCGTTGCCGCTCCGGGTGCTCGGCCAGCCCGAGAGCGCCTATCGCGAGAACGTCACCGAACTCCTGCAATGGGTGGGACTCGGCGGCCGCATGGACGCGCATCCGCCGCTCCTGTCGGGTGGCGAAAAGCAGCGCGCCGCCATTGCCCGCGCCGTGATCGGCCGGCCCGATATTCTCCTCGCCGACGAGCCCACCGGCAATGTCGATCCGGAACTGTCGCTCCGCCTCGTCCGGCTCTTTACCGAGCTCAACAAGATGGGCACCACCATTATCCTCGCGACCCATGAACTGCCGCTGCTCGACAGTTTCCCGTTCCCCCGCATGGAGCTCGAGGACGGACAGGTGAACTTCCGTGACTGACGCCACCGCCGCCACATCCGCCGCGCCTGCCAGCCCGCCCGAAGTGCAGCAGCAGCGCCGCGCCGCTCCGATTGTTCCTGAGCGATCGGTCGCGGGCCGCACCCTCGTGCTGCTCATCGCCATCATGACCTTTCTCTCCGGCGTCACGCTCGGCGGCGTCGTGCTGGTGCAGAAATCCGCCATCGCCTGGTCGTCCGACGTGGGCCGCGAGGTCACCATCCAGATCCGCCCGATGCAGGGCGAGGTGATGGAATCCAACCTCCGGACCGCCGTGGCCCTGGCTGAACAAACCCCGGGCGTCTCGAGCGCCCGCGCGCTGACCATCGAGGAAAGCCAGAGATTGCTCGAGCCCTGGCTCGGCGCCGGGCTCGACCTCTCCGCCATCGAGATCCCGCGCCTCGTCGTCGTGCAGTTGGGCGATCCAGGAGAGGCCGACATCGAAAAGCTCGAACGCGACCTGCAAACCGTCAAGGGCGCCAGCCTCGATACGCATGCCGCCTGGCGTCAGCAGCTCAACGTCATGGCGGGCACCATCGTGGTCTCGGGCCTGCTCGTGCTCGCACTGATCGTCGTCGCCACGGTGCTGGCCATCATTTTCGCCACTCGCGGCACCATGGCGTCGAACCGCGAGATCGTCGACGTCCTGCACTTCATCGGCGCCTCCAATAGCTTCATCGCCGGTGAGTTCCAGGGCCGCTTCCTCAATATCGGCTTCCGCGGCGGCATTGTCGGCGGTTTGGCTGCCATTCTCTTTTTCATTCTTGTCGGCTTCGTCGCTGGCGGCGTCGTACCCGCCGAAGCCAACCAGCAGCTCGGCGTCCTCTTCGGCCGCTTCGCCCTTGGCCTAGACGGCATCATCGGCATCGCCGCCGTCGTCCCTGTCATCGCCGCCCTGACCGCCATCACCTCCCGCATGACGGTGCGGCGGTTCCTGACGCAAACGTCGTAGGCCCACGCTCGATTGAGGAGCAGGTCTCCCTCTCCTTGCGACTAAACTGACGTAACGGCGTGTGCCCGGGGCATTCGGATGTGGCGGAACCTCCGCTTGCCTAGACCCCTTCCCCCATGCAACCTCCGTCTGCGAGGGGAATGGACTCAATGCCGATCATTCAGGCGCTGCGCAGCGCGTTGTTCTACCTGCTGTTTCTGGGGCAGACGGCGGTGCTCGCCATCATCGTGGGCACCGTTGGCATCCTCCACGGCCGCACCCGGCTGACCTGGGCGCTGGCGCAGCATTGGGGCAACTCAAACCTCTGGTTCCTGCGCTGGATCGTCGGCGTGAAGACCGAGGTCGCGGGCGAGAACCTTATCCCTCCAGGCCCTGTCATCTTCGCCGCCAAGCACATGAGCGATTGGGACATCTTCGCCATCCTGCCGCATACGGCGGAAAAGCCGGCCTTCATCGCCAAGAAGGAGCTCATGGATATCCCCTTCTTCGGCTGGGCCGCACGGGCCTTCGATACCATCCGCATCGACCGCTCCAAGGGCGGCGACGCCATTCCGCTGATGATGGCCGATGCCCGCGCTGCCATCGCCAAGGGTTGCCGGCTGGTGATTTTCCCCGAGGGTACCCGCAAGGCGCCGCTCTCGCCGCATGATTATCGCTACGGCATTGTCCGGCTGTACCTCGAACTGGGCGTGCCGGTGGTGCCGGTGGCGCTGAATTCCGGCCTCTACTGGAGTCGGAAGAGTCTCATTCTGTGGCCCGGCACTGCCAAGCTGCGCTTCCTCCCCGCTATTCCACCCGGCCTGTCGGCGGACGATTTCCGCGCCCGGTTGATCACAGCCATCGAGGGTGAGACGAACCGGCTGATCCTTGCCGACTACAATGCCGGGCTCGACCGCCCGGTCGCCGGCGAGCTTGGCGACCGCCTTCGCCGCCTCGCTGATGGACAACCACCGGATGCGGTGGCGGCCGCTTCAACCACTATATCTTGACGCATTCGACGAACGCGCACATAGATATTGCGTAGGCGCACAAATTCGCTTGACATTTGACGCGACTTTGTTCTATTTTTGTTCTCTTCGCTGGTTGGGAGTCGGAGGGGTCTCATGGGGTTGTCGGTCGTCAGCAAGGTGCAGGTTCTGCCGCTGCGTCAGGTGAACTGGCGCGGCCGGTCCGGTCGCTTTTATCCTCTCGTCCCACTTCGCCTTGGCGATTTCTCCCTGCGCGAGGGTGAGCTCTATCTCGTCGCCTTGGGCAGCCATGCGCTCTGGGCCGGCTCGGCCGACGACATCATCAAGGATTCGGCGAGCCGCGCCCGCTTCCGCCTCGCGCTCGATTGCGCCGACCGTGCCTTCCTCGTGGGCGCCAGCACTGATGAGGTCGAACGCCTCACCACCATCTGGGACCTCGAAGGCGCCGAGCCAGTCACAGGCGTGGTCGCGGCATAGGGTCTCTCAGGCTGCCCATTGCCTTTCATTCACCAGCTGTCATCCCGGGCTCCGACCCGGGACCCATCTCCCCTCCACTCCCACGGATGGGTGGGTCCCTGCTTTCGCAGGGATGACAATCGAGGATGGGTATAGTGTGGTGAATGAGCTGTAGGCTCAGTCGCTTACACGAATCTTCGCTCTGCTTATCCCCGCGCTTTCTGGCGCCCCTTAGAATATCCCCATCAACCCCGCGGTGGACGGGAAGCGCGACGAACGCTTGCGGGGAGACTGCTGGGAGGCGGAGGGGAGTCGTCCCGAACCGCTGGGCCAAGCGCACGGAGTCGAAACGGGAGGGCCAACCCTCCTCTCCCGACGCGCGGGACAATGCCGGAAACCCCAGCAACCCGGAGGCGGTTGTCGTCTCGTACTTATTCATACCAGAGGCGGCATCCGCCTCCGGGCTCGTCACGCTCTTTGACATCCCCGGAAGCCATCGGCTGTCC
>JAEZKB010000191.1 GCA_023415605.1 Pseudomonadota bacterium | reverse complement strand
GAACCGGACCGATCGTTTTCCAGGTGTCTTCCTCACGCATCACCGGGAAATCCGCAGGTTTGCGGAACTTTCGTGACGCTCTCGCGTTTTTGAGGCAATTCAACCCAGGAGCGTCAAATTGGCTAGTACCCCAGACATGGCCCCGAACCGCACCAGCGGCGGCAACGGTTCCTCCACCCGCAACACAACGACCCCTGCTCGCCGCGCCGCAGCTTCGCGCAGCGGTGCCAGCCGTTCTGCAGCAGCACGCCGTGCCGCCGAGCCCGATCTCGAAGCCCAGGTTCAGCAACTGCAGGACGACATCAAGGGCATCGCCGCTTCGCTCGCCATGCTTGCCGAGCAGAAGGTCGGTCAGGCCCAGAGCGTCGCCAAGCGCGAGCTGCGCAATCTCAAGGCACAGGGCGAGCAGGCCGTCGAAGACGCGCAGGACGAGTTCGGCGCGCTGGAGAAGCAGCTCAAGGACACCATCCGCGAAAAGCCGCTGACCGCCGTCGCCGGCGCGGTCGCCCTCGGCTTTATCCTCGCGGTCGTCTCGCGCTAGGCGCAGCCATGCACCTATTGTTGCCGCTGGCATCGATCCTCGGCATCGAGGTCGAAGACTTGCTTAACCGTTTCAAGAAGAACGCGGCCGCCTGGATGGCGATTGCGTTCTTCGCCTTGATCGGCGTGGTCTTCCTTCTTGTCGCCCTCTACACTGGCTTGGTCAGCTGGCTGGGCCCGATCTGGGGTCCGCTGGCGATTGCAGGCGGGGCACTGGTCGTCGCCCTGACCATCTTCATCGCCATTCGCATCTCGGCGAGCATTATTGCCCGCCGCGAAGCCCAACGGCGGCATTCGGCAGAAAAGACGGCACTGGTGACGACGGCGGCCATCACGGCGGTGCCAATGCTCTTGAAGTCGCCGATCATGAAGCAGATCGGCCTGCCGATAGGCGGCGCCCTCGCAGCGCTCTACCTGCTCTCAAAGCCCGGCGGCCACAAGGATGACTAGCGACGGCTAGTCCAGTGGAAACGAGATCTGTGCCTGCACCCCGCCGGGGGCGAAGTCGAGGTCCACTTTACTGCCAAGGATCTTATCGAGGCTACGCTGGATCAGCCGCGAGCCGAAGCCGCTTTCGCGGGATTGGGACACCTCTGGTCCGCCGCTCTCGCTCCAGCTGAGGCTGACTTCGCCATTCTCGACCGTCCACAGCACCTTGAGCTTGCCGGTATCCACCGACAACGCACCGAAGCGAGCGGCGTTGGACGCGAGCTCATGCAGGATAATGCCGAGCCCCAGTGCGTGGTCGGGCGGAAGCTGCACGTCATCGCCGTGTATCGTCACCCGATCGGCGCCATGGATCGCATAAGGGCCAACTTGGGAGTTGACCAGTTCGGTAATGCCGATGCCAGCCCAGTCGCGATCGGCCAGCAAGCTGTGCGCGTCGGCAAGCGTCCGGAGCCGTCCCGAAAACGCCTCGATAAAGTCCTTCGGATCAGGGCTGCGCTTAAGCGTTTGCCGCGCCAATGACTGCGTCATGGCAAGCGTATTCTTCACCCGGTGATTGAGCTCGCGTAGTAGATGCCGCGTATGCTCGGCCGCCTGTCGGGCTTCGGTGATGTCGATATTGACGCCCATCATCACCAGCGGATCGCCCTCAGCGTTACGCTGGTAGACGCGGCCACGCGCGCTCACCCAACGACCCGTGCGCACGCGGAACTCGGCACTGTAGTCGACGCCATCCCTGAAGGTGGCATCGATAGAGGCACGGACACTCTCGATATCGTCGGGATGGATGACGGCGAAGAATTCGTCGACCTGCAGCGGCTTGACGGCATCGAACCCATACATGCGCCGCATGATGTCGTTTGCGACCACCGAACCCGTCGGGATGTCCCAGACATAGCTGCCTACCTTACCCGCCTCGAGGGTAAGGGCATGCCGCCACTCTTCCTTGATCAGTTCAGCGGTTGTGCGGGCGCGCACTCGCGCCTCGTCTTTCAGCTCAAACAACGAGCTCGCCAGCGCCGCCAGGTCGCGCAGTTCGTTGAGGTGCTGAGCCGAAACGTCCTGCCGCGGCGAACGGTCGAGGACGCAAAGTGTGCCGAGCTTCTGGCCCCGCACAGTAATCGGCGCACCGGCATAGAACCGGATGTGCTCGTCCCCGGTCACCAGCGCATTGTCGCTGAAGCGCTCATCGGCCGAAGTGTCGAGCACCACCATCGGCCCGGTGTCCTTCTCGGCGATGGCATGGGCACAGAAGGACAGCTCGATCGTGGTCTCGGTCATGTCCGTACCGACGCGGCTTTTGAACCACTGCCGGTCAATATCGACGAGCGTGACGAGACTTATGGGCGTGCCAAAAATACCGGCGGCAAGGCGTGTCAACCGGTCGAAATCCGGGTCGGCCTCGCTGTCCAGTTGTTGAAGATCATCCAGCGCCTGACGACGCTTTTGGTTTGCCACACTGTCCCGCACCTCATTGGGCAGGGAACTACGCCCGCTCGTCACAATCGGTCCCAGTCACTCTACACTCCCCCGCCCACACCAAGAATGCGGTGGAACCGCCATAGTTCCGAGGCGTTTACATAATGTCGTTCCGGCCTAATGCCGAAAGGCGATAGTCCGGGGCGGCGAAAGTCAACCAAAAGGATTTGCCATGTCATTTATGAAACGGCGGATCGTGACTATCCTTAAGGACGACCATCTGCGTGAAGACGAGAAAATCCACGTCCTGCGCCAGTTCGAAGCCGACGCTTTGAGCAAGGAGCGGAGCGCCACCGAGGGGATGACCCCGATCGATGGCGACGACGGCGAGGATCTCAAAGCCATTGAGATGGCGCTTCGCAAGCTTGGCCAGCAGCCGGTTGAAGCCGGCGCCGCCAGCCTCTGATCCGCAGAACACATTGCTACGAGTTTACGGAAACCCCGCCGGTACGGCGGGGTTTTTCTTTCGCCGTCAGGCCGCGATCGTCTCCAGCTGCTCGACCGGCGCAACCACCTGCAGCGCGCCTGGATGAATGCGGAGGACAACACGATAGCTCAGTTCGCTGAGTTCCCCATCGATGAGGGCCTGCGCACTCGACTTCTTGCGCGGGAACACCAGCGTCAGTTCGCGCACCTCCTTCTCGGACACCTGCGGGCTGTCTTTCCAGCGGCCCATGATGACGTCGAGGCAGAGCTTTGCCAGTTGCAGTGGCGGCAGCGGCTTGACGAGATAGACGCCGAGCACGCCGCCATCGATGGTGTCGGCATAGGGCACATGTCCCTCGCTGAGCAGATTGTTGCTGACAGTGATGCCGGTGGCTTTGCGTTGCTCCAGCCCGCGCCCACTGCGGATTTCCACCCAGAACACCGGTGGCCGCTGCACGGCCTTGACGATGGCCCGCACGCTCGCGACCATTTTGCCCAACCGGCTGCGATAGACCAGTTGTTCGCGCATCCGAACCAGCCGGGTATGGATACCGACGGAGAACTGGTGCACGAACGCCTTGCCGTTGGCGGTGGCGATATCCACCCGCCGCACCTCGCCTGCCGCCAGCGCGACCAGTGCCTGGTCGAGCACCAAGGGTAGTTTCAGCGAACGGGCGAAGAGGTTCATCGTGCCCGCCGGGAGCACGGCGAGAGGCTTGCCCGTCCGGAAGCAGATTTCCGCCGCGGATGAGATCGTGCCATCGCCGCCGCCGGCGAGGAGCACGTCGCACGCCGGGTCGTTGGCTGCCTTCTCCAGTTCGGCGATGAGGTCTTTGCCCTCGACGATGCGCGGCTCGAGCACGTGGCCATGCTCGCCGAAGATTTTCACCGCTTTGTCCGTGAAGGCATCCATGTCCGTCGTTCGGAACGTGCCCCCGTCCCGATTGAAGATGCCGATATAGTGCATGCGCATGTCTCCTGGCCCTGCGCAACGACGCTGCGCCAGCAACGGGAACATACCCCTAGGAGTTCCCGCAAGACCTACGCGTTTGCCGTTGATCGATCGAGCTCGGGCAAGCTGACGCTGACCCGAGTGCCGCCACCCTCGCGCGCCGCGTAGGCCGGCTCACCGCCGAACTGCCGCGCCAACTGCTTGATGATCATTGCCCCAAGCCCTGCCTCGGACTTGGCGCCCTGCTCCGAAAGCCCCCGGCCGTCGTCCTCGACGGTCAGCACGGCGGTGCCGTCCGTATTGCGCGAGAATTTGGCCCAGATCGTGCCGGGCTGGTCGGGCGCAAAGGCGTGCTTCAGCGCATTGGTGATCAGCTCGCCCAGGACGATGCCGATCGTGGTTGCGTCACGCGCATTGATGGTGACCGGCGCGAACTCACCCTGGAACTTGACCTTGCGACCCACTGCATGGGTGGTCTTGAGATCGTCGAGCACAGCCTCGAGGAATTCGTCGGCACTGATGGTTTCGAGGTCGGCCCCGAGTCGTAGTCGGCGGTGCGAAGACGCAATGGCGTGGACGCGGGCCTGCGCCGCATCGAGCGCCGAGCGCACTTCTTCCGACCGCGTGCGGCTAACCTGCAGCCCTAGCAGCGACGAGACCGTTGCCAGCGAATTGCCGATGCGGTGGTTAGTGTCCTGCAGCAGCGCCTCGACCCGCGCTCGCTCGCGCTCGGCATGCGCTCGCGCTTCCTCGGCCTCCGCCGTGCGCTCGCGCACATGCGCCTCCAACTCCTCGTTCTGCGAGGCCAGCGCCGAGCTGACCCTTTCGAGGCTGGAAAACTGCTGCTGCGTGCGGGTGAAGAGGACATAGGCCAGCGTCGCCGCACTAGCCAGCGCCGCTAGAATCGCGACCACCAGCCACTGCCGGTAGGACTGCACCGCTGCGTTCCGCTCGATCAGTTTGGCGTCTTCGGCATTGATGAAGCTGCGGAGGGTGCTGCGGATCGAATCCATCAGCTCCTGGCCTTTGCCCGTCCTCGTCAGCGCCAGTGCATCCGCCATACGACCGTCGGCGGCGAGCTGAATGGTCTCCGCCATCTCGGCCCGCTTTTGCGCGATCGGCTCGGCCAGCGGCTCAATCTGTGCCACTTGCTGCGGATTGTCTTCGATCAGGTCGATCAGGTTCTGGTATGTGGTGCCGAGTGTCGCCGTCGCCAGCTCATAGGGCTGGAGATACTGCGCCTCCCGCGTGATGAGATAGCCGCGCTGGCCGGTCTCCGCATCCGCCAGCGCCTGGATCAGTTCACGCGCCTGCCGGCGCACTTCATAGGTGTCGGCGATGTCGCTGAGTTGCGTATCGACGCTGCGGACAAGGAAAAGCGACGCGCCGGCAGCGGCCAGCACAAGGGCAAGGGAGAGGATGATGCTCAGCCTGCGGCCCGCCTCACGCCTGGGCAGATCGAGCAGACCGAGGTCCGTACTGGCTTCGGTCATAGCTGTCGTCCACTGGCGCCGGAAGAAAAAGTAGCGCCGGCTCCGAGGTGGAGCCGGACGCGATGTCGACGCTTGACCTTCTCTCTAGACGGCATAATGGGCCAGAATAGGGCTGGAGCCGGTCAGGCGTGCGGAATTGTAGTCACCTGTGCAGAAACCGCGTCCGGGCCATAGTCCGCCTCGCCTGAAACCTTCAATGTCTCCTGCAACCGCGTGCGGGCTCGGCTGACGCGGCTCTTCATCGTGCCGACGGCACAATTACAGATTTCCGCCGCCTCTTCATACGAGAAGCCCGAAGCACCGATGAGGATCACCGCTTCGCGCTGGTCATCCGGCAGCGCGTCGAGCGCCTTCTTGAAGTCGGCAAGATCCATGATGCCGTACTGGCTCGGATGCACTGCCATACGCTCGGTGAAAGCGCCGTCGGTGTCCTGCACCTCACGGCCGCGCTTGCGCATCTGGCTGTAGAACTCGTTGCGGAGGATCGTGAACAGCCAGGCCTTGATATTGGTGCCCATTTCGAAGCTGGACTGCTTGGCCCAGGCCTTCATCACGGTGTCCTGCACCAGGTCGTCGGCCTTGTCGTGCTTGCCTGAGAGCGACACAGCGAAGGCGCGCAGGCTCGGCAGCGTCGCCAGCAGTTCGCGCTTGAACGAGGGGGCTTCGCGCTCGGACTTGTCGCGTTCGATGGGTGTGGACTGAGCCATTTACTCCCCCTTCGCAGAGGAAGACTTGCTTTCGGCTTCGTCCAGCTTCTCCAGTAGGTCGAGCAGCCGGTCGGGAACCGGCTCGTCTTGAACAGCACCGAAGAGGGCACGCAGGCGCGCACCTATGTCTGAGGTTGGCCCCAGCCCGTCATCGTTACGCCTTGGCCGAGGTGTGCTCATATTATTCATCTTCGATTTATCTCGCATTACGCCGCCCTATCGCAGAATGTGACGCCCAATTCTGCCGCAGGGTCCACAATGCCTGCTGCAGAAAAAAGTTCCGCATTTTGTCAGGAACTTTTTTGTACGGCCCGTGTTTATCGCCACGGTAAGTTACCACCAAGCGTCACAGGGAGTAGTTTTATGACCTTGTCCATGCGGATCGCTCCGCATCTGCCGTATCTGCGTCGCTTTTCGCGGGCGACCACCGGCTCTCAAACGTCGGGCGACGCATATGTGGCGGCCACTCTTGAGGCCCTGATTGCCGACATTTCGATCTTTCCCGAGGCGTCGAACGACCGGATTGCGCTCTATAAGCTCTTTTCGAGCTTGTTCTCGTCCTCGGCCGTGCGCATCCCCGAGCCAGCCACGAGCTTTGCTTGGGAAAAGCGCGCCGCCGCCAACCTCGCCAATTTGACGCCGCGCGCCCGCCAGGCCTTCCTACTCGTTGCGGTCGAAGGCTTTTCGCATGACGAGGCCGCCGAGGTCTTGGACGTCTCGCCCGAAGAATTCGCAAAGCTCCTTGATCAGGCTTCGCACGAAATCTCGAGCCAGGTCGCAACCGATATCATGATCATTGAGGACGAACCGCTGATCGCCATGGATATCGAGCAGCTCGTCGAGAGCCTTGGCCACAAGGTCACGGGCATTGCCCGCACCCACAAGGAAGCGCTGGCGATGTATGGCAAGACCCAGCCCAAGATGATCCTGGCCGACATCCAGCTTGCCGATGGTTCGTCGGGCATTGATGCGGTCAACGACATTCTCGCCGATACGCCGCTGCCGGTGATCTTCATCACCGCGTTCCCTGAGCGGCTGCTCACTGGCGAACGTCCCGAGCCAACCTTCCTCGTCACCAAGCCGTTCAATCCGGACATGGTGAAGGCACTGATCAGCCAGGCGCTGTTCTTCGATGAAGGCTCACGCGCGGCCGCATAATCTGGCCACGCTCAGTTGATTGACAGAGCCGGGGAGTTTCCCCGGCTTTTTGTTGTCCCCTAGGAACCGGGGAGCAAATCACCCCGTTAGTTCAGCAGATAAGAAGACATGGAGACAATCCAATGCTCTACTATGCTCTGCTGTTTCTCGTGATCGCGCTCGTGGCGGGTGTGCTTGGCTTTGGCGGTATCGCCGGCGCCGCATCCGGAATTGCGCAGATCCTCTTCTTCCTGTTCGTGGCGTTTCTCGTCGTCTCGCTACTGATAGGGATGTTCCGCAAGGCTTCATAGCCCTTTCAGTTCGGGCTGTTTCCCCCACCGGGCTGCGGTCCGGACGGCGGCGGTTCTGCGCAGGTGCGCAGGACCGCCTTGTTTTTCCACGGTGCGCAACATGACTACCCTCAAGGAAAGGACAGACCTGGACGCTACGCGCCTCCGAACTTTGCGCCGCGTACTCGATCACCGGCACCTGTCCGTACAGCATCAGACGCCTGACTTGAGCTATACGCTCTCTGAAAACCTGCCGGAGAACTGGCGGGAAGCGGCACGGCTTCCTACCGAAGCGGACGAACGCATTGAGCTGCTTGGCAAAGCCGTGCTGCAGGGCAGTACCTCGGCTACTACCGAGATCGAGCGCTACGACGGTGGCGTGCGCAGCATCCACGAAGTCACCTGCCTCCCCGACAAAGCGGCGGATGGCACGATAAGTGGCATCGTGACCGTTATCGCCGACGTCACCGAGGCGCGGGAACGCGAAATGGCACTGGCAAGCCTCATGCGCGAAGTCAGCCACCGGTCCAAGAACCTGCTCGCTATTGTCCTCAGCATCGCGGCGCAGACTGCCACGCACGCCGGCAATATCGACGATTTCCTCACCAAGTTCCGTGGCCGCGTGCAGGCGCTTGCCTGGACACAGGATCTCGTCACCGAGAGCAACTGGCTTGGTACTTCGTTCCAGCGGCTGGTGCTGGCGCAACTGGCACAGGGCCGGCGCGAACCGCCTCTGGGCATCGAACTGCTGGGTGACAACCCCGTGCTCGGCCCCAACGCTGCACTGCATGTCGGCCTCGCGATCCACGAACTCATCACCAATGCCACGCATCATGGCGCGCTCTCCAAGGGCACCAACGGTGACATCCGGGTTGGCGCCAAGCTCGAATACGTGAATGGTGGCGGCCTGCAACTGGTCATCGACTGGCAGGAACATCTGGCACCCAGACCCTCCGAAGCCGAACCAGGTCATTTTGGCTCGATCGTGCTGCGCCAGGTCGTGCCGCGCTCACTCGGTGGCACGGCCGAGTTCGATATCGGCAAGGATGCCGTGCGCTATCGCCTCACCGTTCCTGGCGACCAGTTCACCGTGTGATCGGCAGCAATTTCCCTTGCCAACCGGGCCCTCTGTGGTTTGTTTGCGCGCATGAGCAGCACTCAGAGCACCCGGCTGGCCGGCCCGCCCGTCATCGAAATCGATAACTTGCACAAATCCTTTGGACCTGTGGAGGTCCTCAAGGGGGTATCCGTCACGGCCCGGCAGGGTCAGGTGGTGGCGCTTATCGGCTCCTCCGGTTCTGGTAAGTCTACCCTGCTGCGCTGCATCAACATGCTCGAAGTGCCCGATAGCGGCACAGTGAAAGTCGCCGGGGAGGAGATCGTTCTCACTGGCAAGCCCGGCGCCCGCCGTATCGGCGACGAAGACCAAATCCGTCGCATTCGCTCCGAGCTGGGCATGGTGTTCCAGTCCTTCAATCTCTGGAGCCACATGTCGGTACTCGACAATGTCATGGAGGCGCCGATCCTCGTCCAGAAGCGCGCGAAGGACGAAGTCCGCGCCGAAGCCCTGCAGATGCTCGAGAAGGTCGGTATCCTGCAAAAGGCCGATAGTTACCCGGCCCAGCTTTCAGGGGGCCAGCAGCAGCGCGCCGCGATCGCCCGGGCTCTCTGCATCAACCCCAAGGTGATGCTGTTCGACGAACCAACTTCGGCTCTGGACCCCGAACTGCAGGTCGAAGTGGTCCGCGTTATAAAACTCCTTGCCGACGAGGGCCGCTCCATGCTGCTCGTCACCCACGACATGGGTCTTGCCCGCTCTATTGCCGACGAGGTGATCTTTCTCCACCAGGGCAAGATCGAGGAGCAGGGCACCGTGGACGAAGTCTTCGGCGCCACCAAGAGCCCGCGCCTCAAACAGTTCCTCAGCGCCGCCAGCCACGCCTAGACCATGACCACAGCCCCTTCGCCTGCCACCGAACTGCTGACCGTTCGGGACTTGCTCCGCTATGGCGTGAGCCGCTTCAACGCAGCCGACCTGACCTATGGCCACGGCACCAGCACCGCCCTCGACGAAGCCGCCTTTCTCGTCCTCGAAGGGTTGAGCCTCCCCATCGACGACCTCAACCCCTGGCTCGACGCCCGGCTGACCACCCCCGAACGCGAGAAGCTGCTCGGCCTCTTCGAGGCACGTGTCGAGACGCGGAAGCCCGCGCCCTACCTCGTCCACAAGGCGTATGTCCGCGGCATCCCGTTCTTCGTGGACGAACGGGTGATCATCCCACGCTCCTACCTCGCCGAACTGCTGCTCGACGGCACGCTGGGCCCCGACAATCTTGGCCTCGTCGATGAACCCGGGGCGGTGCTCGATCTGTGTACCGGCTCGGGCTGCCTCGCCATCATCGCGGCCATGGTGTTTCCCGACGCCACTGTCGATGCCGTCGACCTGTCGCCCGATGCGCTGGACGTTGCTCGGATCAATCTCGACGAGCACGAACTCGCCGACCGCATCGAACTCCACGAGGGCAGCCTCTTTGCCCCGCTCCGAAAGCGCCGTTACGACCTCATCATCACCAACCCGCCTTATGTGGCGGCCGCCGAAGTCGATGCTTTCCCGGATGAATATGCCAGCGAGCCGCAAATGGCCCATTTGGGTGGCGAGGACGGGCTCGATCTCGTGCGGCAAATTCTCGCCACCGCGCCGGACCACCTCAATCCGGGCGGAGGCCTGCTCTGCGAAATCGGCACCGGCCGAGAAATTCTGGAAGCCGAATTTCCACAGCTCCCCTTCCTCTGGCTCGATACCGCCGAGAGCGAGGGCGAGGTTTTCTGGCTCAATGCACAGGATTTCGCCGCTGCGTAATTATTGACCAGCCGGTAAAAAGCGCTAGCGTGGCGCCAATGCCTGCCGGGAGCAGGCGGAACTCGACGCCCGTCAGGAGCGTCAGCCTAGGAGAAACAATAATGAAGAAGCTCGCACTCGTGGCAGCCGCCATACTGGCGCTGTCGGCCACCGCTGCAAACGCGCAGGCCATCCGCATCGGCACCGAAGGTGCCTACGAACCGTGGAACTTTGTCGATGCCGACGGCAAGCTTGCCGGTCTCGATATCGACGTGCTCAACGAGCTCTGCAAACGTGCCAGCCTCGAATGCACCTTCGTGCAGACGGCTTGGGATACCATTATCCCGAACCTCAATGCCGGCAACTACGACGTGATCGCCGCCGGCATGTCGATCACCGACGAGCGCAAGGAAGCGGTCAACTTCACCGCTGATTATTCTCCGCCGGAAGAGTCCGGCTGGATGATGCTCGCCGGCACTAACTTCGACGCGTCCAACATCAAGGGTCTCAAGATCGGCACCCAGACCGGCACCATCCAGGCCGGATATGTCGAGGAGAACCTCAAGGACGGCAACACGCTCTCGACCTTCGCCACCGCTCCGGACGCACTTGCAGACCTGATGGCCGGCAATATCGACGTCATCCTCGCCGATAGCTCCTACATCGACGAGACCGTCGCCGCTTCGGGCGGCGCGCTCAAGACCGACGAAAACGCCATCCCGATCGGCGGCGGCGTCGGCGCTGCGGTTCGCAAGGCCGACACCGAACTGCTCGGCAAGCTCGACACCGCATTGGCCGCTGCAAAGGAAGACGGCACCATCGACGGGCTGATCACCAAGTGGTTCCCGGAACGCCAGGGTCCGTTCTATAAGAAATAGGCAGTGAAGGGCGGGTTCAACCGGACCCGCCCGCACTCGGGGGCAAGCCGGGATGGACGATCTCGCGTTCTGGGTGTCGTACCTGACCAACGGGCGGCACCTGAACTGGTACATCAGCTTTCAGTATACGCTCTATGCCGCGCTGCTCGGTGGCCTGTTTGCGCTGCTCTTCGGCCTCGCCGGGGCGTCGCTGCGCAACTCCAGCAACGGCCTGCTGCGGCTGATCGGGGCCGGCTACACCAACATGGTGCGCGGCATTCCCGACGTGCTGTTCTTCCTGTTCTTCCCGCTCGCCTTCGAGCAGCTGGTCGAGCTTTTCCTCGCGCAAGGCGCCTGCCCCCCCGGCGAAGGCACGCCCGGCGCCTGGCCGCCCTGCCCCGCCGCGAACTGGTACCTCGGCACATGGGAGTACCTGCTGCTGGCATCGGTTTCGCTCGGCATCGTCTACGGCGCCTTCACCGCCAACGTGATCTCCGGCGCGCTCAACGCTGTGCCGCGCGGCCAGCTCGAGGCCGCCCGCGCCTTTGGGTTTTCCAAGTCGCAGGTGCTCTGGCGCATCCATATCCGGCAAATGTGGATCTACGCCTTGCCCGGTCTCTCCAATTGCTGGCTGTTGCTGATCAAGGCGACCTCGCTGCTCTCCCTGCTGCAGATCACCGATATCGTGCGCGGCGCCAACCTGCTTGGTGCACCCAACTTTTCACGCAGCGCCGGCCTCGTCCATGGAGACTGGCGCTGGGCCTACTATCTGGCGCTGCTGGTGTTCTACATCCTCGTGACCTGGTTGAGTGAGCGCGGCTTTGCCGCCCTCACCCGCTGGGCCTCGCGCGGCATGCCCCTGGCGGGGCGCGGCTGATGGACGTGATCCTCAACGAGATTGCGCTGCTCGCCCGGCCGGCGCTGTTCAACCTTTACTTCGCCGCCGCTTCGATCCCCGTCGGCTTCATTCTCGCCATCCTGATGGCACTGGGCCGCGCCTCGCCCAATCCGCTCATCTCCCGGCTTTGTGCCGGATACATCTACACCTTCCGGGGCTCGCCGTTCTTCATCCAGCTCTTCATGTTCTATTCGCTGGCGCTGGCGCTTAACATTCCGGTGTGGAAGCCCCTGGGCATCGACTGGCTGGTCCTGCACCCGCTCTTTGTCGGCCCGGTTATCCTCGCGCTCAACACCACGGCCTACACAGCCGAGATCCTCTATGGCGCGCTGCTGGTGGTGCCCCGCGGCGAGATCGAGGCGGCCCGGGCCTATGGCATAAGCCGGAGCCAGCTGTTCCGCCGGGTCACCTGGCCGCACCTGATCCGCATCGCCTGGCCGGCCTATACCAATGAAGTTGTGTTCCTTTTCCACGCCACCGCGCTTGTCTACTTCACTTTGCCGGTGATCGATGGACAACGCGACTTGATGAGCCAGGCCAGCGACCTGTTCCAGCGCGACTACAATGCCTTCCTGCATTTCTCGGTCGCAGCCATGTACTTCCTCGCCATCTCGCTGGTGATTTTCTTCGTCTCCGGACTCGTGTACCGGCGTCTGACGCGACACTTGCCGGGGGCGACACCGCTGCGCTTCCGGCTGGGCGGCAGGAGCAAGATGAATGGCGTTTGAACGCAAGACTGTGCTGCTTCGCGGCGATACGCCGGGCGAAACGACCGAGTTCAACTACTATGTCGTCGGCCCCGCCAATGCCCCGGAAAAGGTGCATCTGCAGGCCGCGCTGCATGCCGACGAACACCCCGGCACCATGGTGCTTCATCACCTCTTGCCGCTTCTTCGCCTTGCAGATGAACGCAATCTGACGCGGGCAAGATTCACCGTCATGCCGCTGGTCAATCCGCTCGGCACGCGCAACCTTTCCTTCCGCCATCTGATCGGCCGCTACGATCCAAATTCGGGCATCAACTACAACCGCCGCTGGCCCGACCTTTTCTCGGCCGTCCGCCAGCAGCTCGCCGGGCGGCTCTCGGACGACGCGCGCTTCAACGTCAACCTGATCCGCAAGACCGTAGCGCAGTGGATCGACGCCCAGCAGCCGCGCAGCGCCGCCGAGCAGCTCCGCCTCCTCGTTCTGCGCGAGGCGCACGACGCCGAGTTCGTCTTCGACCTCCACTGCGACGACGATAGCCAGATCCACATCTTCACCTCACCCGAGCTGATGCCCGAGCTGCAGGACCTTGCCGACTGGATGGGCTCTGCCGCGCAGCTGACCGCGACGGACAGCGGCGGCGGCTCGTTCGACGAAGTGCTGCCCCAGCTCTACCGCAAGGTGGCCGCCACCAATCCCGGCAAACCCGTGCCGATGGCCAGCGCCACCGCGACTCTCGAATATCGCGGCCAGTTCGACGTCTTCGATACGACCGGCGCTGACGATGCCCGCCGCCTCTATGGCTTCCTTTGCGGCCGCAACCTCATCGACGACGATCCGGGCAGCAAGCCCGAGCCCGCGCCAGAGGCCACGCCCTTCGAAGCCACAGAAATCGTCCGCGTCGAAAGAGCTGGCCTCGTCGCCTACCGTGTCGATCTGGGCGAGCGGGTAAGGAAGGGCCAGCCCATTGCCGACCTCATCGCTCTCGACGGCCCCGACGCCTTCATGTCCCGCACGCCCATCCTCGCCGGCACCGACGGGTTCATCCTCAGCCGCGCCCGTTACAAATACGCCCCGCGCGGCGCCGGAATAGCCAAGATCGTCGGCACCCACCCGCTCCCGGGCCGCAAGGGCTATCTGCTGGAGGACTGAGGCATCCGTTCCGGACGCCTCAGCGGATTTAGCTCAACCCGTACTGCCCGTGTTCCAGTGCGGTCATGACGCCCCGGAGTTCGGCGAGGCCGCGGAGGCGGCCGATGGTGGGGTAGCCGGGCTGGGCGCGACGGTTGAGATCGTCGACGATGTCCTGGCCGTGGTCGGGACGCATCGGGATCTGCCAGTCGGCGCGGCCTTCGGCCTTGCGGCGGCGCTCTTCTTCGACGATTGCCGCGATCAACGCCACCATGTCCGTATCGCCGCCCAGGTGCTCGGCCTCGAAGAAGGACCCGACCAGGTCGTCGGTGTCGCGCTTGACGTTGCGGAGGTGGAGGAAATGCACCCTCGGCGCGAACTGCCGCATAATCGCCGGCAGGTCGTTGTCCGGTCGCGCCCCCAGCGAACCCGAGCAGAGCGTCATGCCGTTGGCCGGTGAGTCCACCGCATCGAGAATGTGCTTGTAGTCGTTGGCGGTCGACATGATGCGCGGCAGGCCGAGCAGGGAGAACGGCGGATCGTCCGGGTGGCAGCAGAGGCGCAGCCCCAAATCCTCGGCCACCGGCACAACCTCGCTGAGGAAATCGACGAAATGCTGCCGCAGCCGGTCGGCGGAAATGCCGTCGTACTCGGCAAGATGCGCGCGCACATCCTCGAGCGTCATGCTCTCGGTCGAACCCGGCAGGCCCATGGTGACATTGCGCGACAGCTGAACCTTCTCGTCCTCGCTCATTGCCGCAAAACGCCGGCCGGCTTCCTCGACGATTGCCGGCGCGAACGCCTTGTCGGCCCCGGCGCGGTTGAGGATGTGAATTTCGAAGGCAGCGAAATCGTTGATGTCGAAACGCATGCACGAGGCGCCGGTCGGCAGCGGCCAGCGCAGCGCGGTGCGGGTCCAGTCGAGCACCGGCATGAAGTTGTAGCAGACTACCTCGATACCCGACGCCGCAACGTTCTTGAGGCTCGTCTTGTAGTTGGCGATGTGCTCGCGCCAGTTGTTCTTCTGCTTCTTGATGTCTTCGGAAACCGGCAGGCTCTCGATCACGTCCCATTCGAGGCCCGAGGGTGAGCCGTCCTTGCGATGGCGCACCAGTTCCTGTCGCTTGGCGATTTCCTCTGGCGTCCACACCTGCCCGTTGGGCACATGGTGCAACGCCGTGACGATACCCTCGGCCCCCGCCTGCACCACATCGTCGATCGAGGCGAGATCAGCCGGACCGAACCAGCGCCAGGTTTGCTTCATCGAAAACTCACTCCCAATCGGCGACCCGCCGAACCAATTTCAACCCCGCACACCGGGGCCGATCTAGTCGCCCACGTCTGTGGCACGACCATCAGCCACGATCAACGCCATTGCTGCCGCGAGAAATGCTGTCGATCCGGCACCGCAGCCGTCGGCGGCTGCGAACAGCACCGGAGCGACACAGACCGCATATCGCCGTTCAGATGTTTACGGGCTCCAGCCTAACCCATCGCCTCGGTGAGGATGGCGCGATAATCGCCCGGGCTCGGTACCCGCGGGTTGGTGGCGTGGCTGTGGTCCGCCAGCGCCCGCTCGATCACCCAGTCGAAATGTGCCGGGGTGACACCGAGCTCGGCAAGCCCCTTGGGGATGCCCAGCCGCCGGTTGAGCGCATCGAGCTCGTCGCCCAGCATCGCCTCTGGCGCCAGACCCATCGCGGCCTTGAGCCGCTCCAGCCGGCCGTGGATTTCGCCGGCATTGAACCGCACCACCAACGGCATGAGGATGGCGTTGAGCGTACCGTGATGCAGCTTCAGGTCCTGCAGTCCGCCCAACGCGTGGCTCAGCGAATGCACGGCGCCGAGGCCCTTCTGGAAGGCCAGCCCGCCCATCACCGCCCCCATCATCATCTCGCTGCGCGCGTCGATGTTCTTGCCGTCATGCGTCGCCGTCTCGAGATTGCGCCAGATGCGCCCTGCCCCGTCGAGCGCGATGGCGTCAGCCGGGGGATTGAACCGCGGCGACGAGAACGTCTCGATGCAATGGCTCAGCGCGTCCAGGCCCGTGGCCGCCGTCAGCATCGGTGGCAGCCCTAGCGTCAGCTCCGGGTCGCAGATGGCGCGCTTGGGAATGAGATGGGGCGAGATGATGCCGAGCTTGCGGCCATCGTCGAGCGTCAGCAGCGCCGCCCGCCCGACTTCCGCGCCGGTGCCCGCGGTGGTGGGAACGGCGATCAGCGGCGCCACTTTGGCGGTGATCCGGTCGAGCCCGCCATAGATCATCGCGTATTGTTCGAGATTGCCCTCATGCGTCGCGAGCAGCGCCACACCCTTGGCCAGATCGATCGGCGAACCGCCGCCGATGGCGACGATGCCGTCGCAGCCCTCGGCCCGGTACATCACGAGTGCAGCCTGCACTGCCGACTCGGTCGGGTTGGGCGGCGTATCGAGGAAAACGGGCGTGCCGGCGGGGAGGTAGGTTAGGGCCTTCGCGGTGAGCCCTGCGGCCTCTACGCCCTTGTCGGCGACCAGCAATGGCCGCTTCATGCCAAGCTCCCCCGTGGCATCCGCCAGGCTCGCGAGACTGCCTGGTCCAAATTCAATGCCGGTGAGATAGGCAATGCGTGCCATCGGCGAAGTCCTCCTCTTTGTTCTTCGACTTCGTCGATGAAATCATGTTCTCTGGTGCCGCGCGAGTGCCCGAAAGGCGTAGATTGCGTCAGAGAACCCCATATTTTTCGAACACCGCGGTTACGTCGGCCCCATTCCGAATTTCCGCCCGCGCCCGCTCTTCGAGTCCGCCCATATCTTCGGCGCGCCGCACCACCTCTTCGACATTCTTGGCCGGGATCACCACCACCCCGTCCATGTCGCCGAAAATCCAGTCGCCCGGTACGATCCGCAGCTGCGAGGTTAGCGAGCCGGCGACCGCGATCGGCTCCTCGATGGCCCGGATGCGGGTGCGCCCGCGCGCCTCGATCGGCGACAGGTAGCGAGTGAACACCGGCCAGTCCCGCATCTGCAGGAGGACAGTGCCGTCGCGGATGCCGCCATCGACAATCACGCCGGCTGCGCCCCGTGCCTGCGCGCTCATGCTCATTAGTTCGCCCCAGTGTCCCGCGCGGTTCTCGCCGCCGGAAGACACCACCACCACGCAGCCACGATACATGCGGCGGAAGAAGGTGAAGCGCTTCACCTCGTCGTTGTCATATTCCCAGTCGACCCGCGCGTCGGCTGCGCAGGCGATGGTGAAGGCCGGCCCCGCGATCCGCATGCTGCGATCCAGTGGCTTGATGCCGAGGTCGAGGCACTGATTGGGCAGCCCCATCGCATCCATGATGTCGAAGACGGCAGCTGTATGGAGCTGTTTCAAGCGCACGGCCGTATCGGCCAGCCGCTTTTCGGCGTAGTTCATCGCGGGCCTCCCGAATGTCTCGCTGCCGTTTGCCGGCTTATTCATATTTGAACTTCACTAGTTCAATAATGCATGATAGGAGCGAAGCTCGAAAATTGTCAACGAGGTCCGAGGGGGATGACAGAGACGATCGCCAAGGCGCGCTTTGCCGACGCCGCGATGAAGCACCGGATCCCGGTGATCGACAGGATGATGGACGTGCTGGCTCAGCTTGAACGGCGGGAGGCCGGCGCGACGATCCGCGACCTGGTGGCAGCGCTGAAGCTGCCGCGCACCACGATTTACCGCATCCTCAACACGCTGCAGTTGCACGACATGGTGCATCGCGACGATGGCGGAGCCTACTCGCTGGGAAGCCGCCTATTGACCCTCGCCTCGCACGTTGCGATCGGCGCGGGCCAGGTTGATCTCGCCGCCATCGCCCAGCCGATGATGGATGGGCTCGCTGCCGAAATCGGCGAGGCCTGCAAGCTCACCGTCATCGACAAGGATGGCACCCTGGTCCTCGCGACCGCCACCGCCCGGCGTGAATACGCGCTTTCGGTGACGCCGGGACAGCGCCTGGCAGCGCACGCTGGCGCTGCCGGCAAGCTGCTGCTCGCCTATATGCCCGATGCCGATCGCAAGGAGTGGCTGAACCGTCCACTCGCCAGCTTCACCCCCAAGACCTTGTCGGACCCCAAGCGCCTCGCCACCGAGTTGACTCGCATCCGCCGCCAGGGCTGGTCGCAGGACCGCGGCGAAGGCATGTCGAGCGTCCATGCGTTCGCTGCCCCGATCTTCGACAGCCGCAACCAGATGGTCGCCGCGCTCTCCATCCCCTTCCTAGCCGGTGCCGAACCCAGCCGCATGGAAGCGCTGCGCCTCGCCGTGATCACCGCCGCCAAGGACATCAGCGCCGCGATCCCAGGTCCGGTGAACCGCTAGTCGTTGGCCAGTTGGATCAGTACGTCGGCGTGACACGGGGTGCCCGGTTTGCACCAGCAGGCGAGGTTGTGGCCGCCTAGTTCACGCCGGATGGTGTCGCGCGTTGGCGGATCGCCAGGCGATAGGCTTGGGTCGAGCATGCCGCGGAGCCACTGGTCCGCCATGGCGACGGCCTTGGCCTGAGCGGCGGCACGATCGAGTCCATAGGTCGTCGCCACCTCGTCGATCGAGAACGGGTTGCCCCAGCGACCGGGTCGGGTCACCAGCTTCGCCGGGAGACCGTTGATGGCGCGCGACGCCTCCTGCAGCTTGAAGCCCGCCTTGCGGCTCACCTGCATGCGGACGGGCCGCGCCATCAGCGCAAGTCCTTGTCGTAGACGAAGCGGGGCATGCCGAGCTTGAAGACGATGGCGACGACACGCAGCGTGAAGCCGATGGCCGCCGCGGCGATCACCACGAAATCTTGCGGAAAGCCATAGTGAAGCCCGGCAAAGTAGACGACGCCGGTAACGATCGAGACGGTGGCATAGAGCTCGCTCGAAAACACCAGCGGCACATCGTTGCAGAGCACGTCGCGGATGATGCCACCGGCAATGCCCGTGATCATGCCCGCCACGATGACGATGATCGGGGACTGCCCCATCGAGAGGGCCACGTCGCAGCCGGTGATGGTGAAGACCACGAGCCCGACCGCATCGAGCAGCAGGAACGGCCAGCGCAGCGCATGCATGAAGCGCGCCGCCGCAATGGTGAACAGCGCCGCGGCGCAGCACAGCAGCAAGAGATTAGGATCGGCGACCCAGACGAGCGGATAGTGCCCCAGAAGCGTATCGCGCATCGTTCCGCCGCCGAGCGCGGTGATGCAGGCCAGAACGCAGACGCCGAACCAGTCCATGTTTCGGCGCCCGGCCGCAAGCGCCGCCGTCATCGCCCAGGCGGCGATGGCAACCAGTGATATGACCTGCAGCATGCCCCCTGCCGCTCCCCCTCAATTCGCGGCGCTTTGCACCGCTATGATCTTGACCGAAAACGTCTCGCACGTTTCCGTCTCGCAGATGCCCGAGAGCCAGAGCTGGCCATCGCCGAACATCACGCCCTCGGCATTGACGAAAAGGTTCTTGAATTCCTGGTCGACGATGGCCGAGCGGATCTCGTCCGTCATCATCGACTCGTAGTGCTCGACCACGCCCTCCGGTCCAGCGAACACATAGGCCTCGCCATCGATGGTGACGCGGAATGGATAGCTGATCCAGTTCGCGAACGTCTCCGCGTCGTCTTCCGCCACCGCCGTCTGGATGGCGTCGATGGCCTCGACGAAAGGCTTGGCGTCGCCGAACTGCATGGTGATCAAGCCGCGGACGTCTTCATCGGTCTGCGCCAGAGCCGGCGCGGCGGAGAGAGCGACGGTCAGCGCGGCAGCGGCGAGCCAGACTCGGGACAACAAAGTCATGATCGAAGACTCCAGTCGAAAGCGGGTGGCCCGATGCCGTTGCGGCACCCTAGTGTAGGCCCTTGCCGGCCGCCAGATGCAAGAGCCTGCCTGATGGAGAGCTGAATGCGCAAACCCGCTTCGATGCGCGCCCTCGAGGACCTGGGCCGCGTGCGGCTTTCCGAGAACTTCTTCTTCCGCGATTTCCTCCACTCCGAAATCGCCAGCCTCTACGGCATCCCCAACATCCCCGACGATCCCGATCTCGCCATCGCCGCCGGCCGCGGCCTTTGCGAGCATCTGCTCGAGCCGCTCTGGTCCCGCTTCGGCCGCATTTCGATCCGCTCGGCTTACCGCGCTCCGGCGGTCAACGAGTTCGGCAACACGCACGACCTCAACTGCTCGACCAACGAGAAGAATTTCGCCGGCCACATCTGGGACCGACGCGACGCCGAGGGTCGCATGGGCGCCACCGCCTCCATCGTCGTCCACGCCTTCCTCCCTTACTATGAGCGCACCGGTCACTGGGAAGCCCTCGCCTGGTGGATCCACGACCACCTGCCCTACGCCGACATGGAGTTTTTCCCCAAGCTCAGTGCCTTCAACCTGCAGTGGAAGGAGGGCGTACCGGCGCGGCGGATCTATTCGTTCATCCCGCCCCGGCGGGGGCTGCTGACGAAGCAGGGCATGGACAATTGGGCGGGGACGCATGAGCGCGAGTATGCGGCGTGGCTGGAGACGCTCTGAGCCATCCCGCCCCCACTTTCGTTCCGCTTGCCAACCGCCCGCCCCCTTGCCACTGTCACCTCATGACAACGCACAAATTTATCCCCACCGTCTGGCACAATGTGCTGGGCACCGTTCCCCCCGCGCTGATCATCGCCTCGGGCGATACCGTCATCACCGAGACGCTGGATGCGGCCGGCTACGACAAGGACGGCGTCGAGCGGGCGCATGGGCCCAACCCCATGAACGGGCCGATCTACGTCGAGGGTGCCCAGCCCGGCGATGCGCTCAAGGTCGAAATCCTGCGCATGACGCCCAACCGCGCCACCGGCTGGACCCGGGCTTCGCTCGCCGGCAATGTGGTCGACCCCGAAGCGGTGCGCGACCTGCCCTCGCGCGAGCGCGTCACCTGGTCGATCGATCGCCAGGGCGGCACGACGCAGCTCAAAGATCCGCCGGTCGGGCTCGAGAATTTCGTGCTGCCGCTCGAGCCGATGATCGGCTGCTTCGGCGTCGCGCCGTCGCTCGGTCAGGCCTTTTCCACCGCCACCAGCGCCGAGAATGGCGGCAACATGGATTATCGCGGCTTCGGCCCGGGCGCGACGGTGTGGTTTCCGGTCGCCACCGAGGGCGCCCTGTTCTTCGTCGGCGATTGCCACGCCGTGCAGGGCGATGGCGAAATCGTCGGCACCGGCGTGGAGACGAGCTATGAGGTCGAGCTGCGCCTGACGGTCGAAAAGCGCCACGCCATCAAGTGGCCGCGCGGCGAAACGGCGGACGACATCTATACTGTCGGCAACGCCCGCCCGCTCGACCAGGCGCTGCAGCATGCCACCACCGAAATGTTCGAGTGGCTGGTTTCGGGCTATGGCCTGAGCCGCGTCGCCGCCAGCCATGTGATGGGTCAGGTGGTGCGCTACGAGGTCGGCAACGTCTACGATCCGGCCTACACCATGGTCTGCCGCATCCCCAAGAAGTGGCTGCCCAAAAAGCTTTGAGTAAGCCGATCACAGTCGGCGCCAGACCCGTTCTTTTCGCCGTGGCAATCGGTTAGGCTGAGGCTCGATGGCCGCACGAAGACGGCTGCAATCACCGGGGGAGTTATGTCTGACAGTCTGCACCCGCGCCCGCGGCTCACCCGCCAGCGCTGGACCGATCTCTGTGGCGCCTGGGGCTTTGCCCACGATGACGACAATGTCGGGCTCGATGCCCGCTGGTTCGCCGACCCGGACAAGTTCGACCGGCAGATCCAGGTCCCTTACCCGCCCGAAAGCGAACTCAGCGGCATCAATGACAAGGGGTATCACCCCGTCGTCTGGTATCGCCGCACCTTCACCGTAGAGCCGGTGGCAGGCGAGCGGCTGATCCTTCATTTCGGCGCTGTCGACTATAGCGCCCAGGTCTGGGTCAACGGCCACCTCGTCGCCAGGCACGAGGGCGGGCACACGCCATTCTCGGCCGATATTACCACTGTCCTGGTCGAGGGCGAGCAGACCGTCGTGGTCCGCGCCGAAGACCAACCGCTCGATGGCACCATGCCGCGCGGCAAGCAGGACTGGGAGCCGACCCCGCACGCCATCTGGTACGATCGGACCACCGGCATCTGGCAACCGGTCTGGCTCGAGCCTGTGCCGGCGACTTACCTCCAGAGCTTCCACCTTACACCCGACCTCGTCCGGTCCACCGTAACGGTCGATGCCCGCCTCAACCACGGCCATAGCGGCTGGCTCTCGGTGACCATGCGCAAAGGCGACGAACTGCTCGCCGTGCAGCAGGTGCATGTCGCCAAGGACACGGTCGAAGCCGCCATCACCATTCCGCGCGCCAGGAACGGCCTGCGCCGCGGCGATCTCTACTGGTCGCCCGAGTCCCCGAACCTCATCACCGTCATCGCGACGCTGCTCACCGAGGACGGCGAGCCCATCGACATGGTCGAGTCCTATGTGGGCTTGCGCAGCGCCGGCATCGGCGGTGGCCGCTTCCTCCTCAACGACAAGCCCTATTTCGTCCGCTCGGTGCTAGAGCAGGGCTTCTGGCCGGAATCGCACCTCGCGGCGCCCAGCGCCGATGCGCTGCGTCAGGAGGTCGAACTCATCAAGGCGCTTGGCTTCAATGCCTGCCGCATCCATCAGAAGGTCGAGGACCCGCGCTTCCTCTATTGGGCCGACCATCTCGGGCTCCTCGTCTGGGGCGAGATGGCCAACGCCTACGAGTTCAACCCAGCGGCCGTGGACCGCTTCACCCGTGAGTGGCTGAGCGTCGTCGACCGCGACCGCTCAAACCCCTGCGTCGTCACGTGGGTGCCGATCAACGAGAGCTGGGGTGTCGAGGACATCGCCAACAACCCGGCGCAGCAGGCCTATGCGAGTTCGCTCTACCACCTCACCAAGGCGCTCGACCCGACGCGGCCGGTAATTTCTAATGAGGGCTGGGAGCACACCTTCTCCGACATCGTCGGCATCCACGACTACACCCAGCACGGCGGCCAGCTCACCGACCGCTTTGGCTCTGCCGACGCCATCGCTGCGACACTCGGCACCTTCAAGCCCAACCGCAAGCGCCAGCGTCTGATCGAGGATGATCGCGATCAGCCGGTGATGCTGACCGAATTCGGCGGCATCTCTTTCCATCCGGCCGCCGGCGACAATTGGATGGGCTACGCCACCGTCGGCACCGAGGAGGAGTATCTCGCCATTCTCCGCGACCTCTTTGCCGCCATCTATGCCAGCCCGCAACTCGCCGGCTTCTGCTACACGCAGATCACCGACACCCAGCAGGAAAAGAACGGCCTGTACGACGAGCACCGCAAGCCGAAACTGCCGGTTGCGGCTCTCCGCGACATCATCTGGCAGCCGAGCAATGCCGTGCCGACCGAGTATCTCGACATTGCCCGCCGCAAGGCCATCGCGCTCGCTAAGGGAGGCGAGTAATGCCTGCCCGCATCCGATTGGGACTGATCGGCTGCGGGTTCTTCGCCCAGAACCATCTCCACGCCTGGCAGGACCTCAAGGACGAAGGCGTCGACATCGTCGCCGTCTGCGACATCGATGTGGCTAGGGCGAAAGCCGCGGCGGAAAAGTTCGGCGTCCCGGCGTGGTACACCGATGCCGAAACCATGTTCGCCAAGGAACGGCTCGGCCTCGTCGACATCGCTACGCAGATGCGCACCCACCTGCCATTGGTGGAGATGGCCATGCGCCACCGCGTACCGACCATCGTGCAAAAACCCTTTGGCCAGAACATCGCCGAGGCTCGCCGCATGACCGCCGCATCGAACGCTCGCGGCATCTTCCTCGCCGTGCACGAAAACTTCCGTTTCCAGCAGCCGCTCCTGAAGATTGCCGAGACCATCCGCTCCGGCGCCATTGGCACCCCGAGCTGGGCCCGCATCAGCTTCCGCACCGGCTACGACATCTATTCCGGCCAGCCTTACTTGGCCAAGGAAGAGCGCTTCGTTCTCATCGACCTGGGCGTGCATGTCCTCGATGTCGCCCGTGTGTTCCTCGGCGAGGTCGAGCATCTCTCGGCCGAACTGCAGCGCCGCAATCCCAGTGCGGCTGGCGAGGACACGGCCACCATGCTGCTCCGCCACAAGTCGGGTGCCGTTTCCGTGGTCGAATGCACCTATGGCTCGCGCCGCGTACCTGACACCTTCCCCGAGACTCTGGTCGAAATCGAAGGCGACAACGGCGCCATCGTCTCCCGCCTGGGCTCGAACATTGAAGTCACCATCAACGGCGTGATGGAGAGCTTCAACGCCGATCCGGTTGTCCACCCCTGGGCGGCCCGACCCTGGCACGTCGCACAGGACAGCGTGCTCGCCACCTGCCGCCACATGCTCGAACGTGTCCGAGCCGGCAAACCCGCCGACACCTCCGCCGAAGATAACCTCAAGACCTTTGCGCTTGTCGAAGCCGCCTACGAAAAGGCCGGCAAGGTCAAGCCGCTCGCCTGAACCGGTAGTCGGCTGCCGCGTTCTCCGTAGGACCACGGAGGACCTCGTGCGGATCGCGACCTACAACGTGAACGGCGTCAACGGCCGCCTGCCGGTGCTGCTGCGCTGGCTCGAGCAAACCCAGCCCGACATCGCCTGCCTGCAGGAGCTCAAAACCTCCGACGAGAAGTTCCCGATTGCCGCCATCGAGGCCGCCGGCTATGGCGCCATCTGGCACGGGCAGAAATCCTATAACGGCGGCGCCATCCTCGCCCGCGGCCAGCAACCGGTCGAAACCCGCCGCGGCCTGCCCGGCGACCCCGACGACACCCATAGCCGCTACCTCGAAGCCGATGTCGGGGACATTCGGATCGGCTGCCTCTATCTCCCTAATGGCAACCCCGCCCCCGGTCCGCGCTTCGACTACAAGCTGGGTTGGTTCGAGCGCCTCACTGCCCACGCCGCTGAACTCTGGTCACCCAAGGCCCGCGTCGTCCTCACCGGCGATTTCAACGCAGTGCCCACGCCCTTGGATGCGGAAAAGCCTGAACGCTGGGTCAACGACGCAGTGTTCTTCCCCGAGACCCGCGAGGCTTACGCCCGCCTTCTCGCCCAGGGCTGGACCGACGCCCTGCGTGCACGCCACCCGGACGAGGTGATCTACACATACTGGGACTACTTCCGGAACGCCTTCGGCCGCAATTTCGGCCTGCGCATGGACCACATCCTCCTCACCCCGCCACTGGCCAAGAAGCTCGTCGCCGCCGACGTCGACCGCGACGTCCGTAGCTGGGAAAAAACCAGTGACCACGCCCCGGTCTGGGTGGAGTTGAAGTAGGCGCGGTACACCGGCCGTTGTATCACTCACCCGAGCACAACCACCGGCTCGACCCGAAGAAAAAAGGCCGGTGGATCGCTCCACCGGCCCAAACCTAAAGGAGGCGGCTGCCTCAGCCGCCGATCTTCCCGCCCAGCTCATCGTCGATGTGGATTTTGATGATCTCGTCCATCGAGCTCTCCGCCTTGAACCCGAGCGCAATGGCGCGCTTGGTGTCGAAATTCCGCGGCCAGCCATCGACTATCTTGATGATGGTTGGATCGGGCACGTCTTTGATCAGCGCCGCCACCTTGTCGCCCGCCACACGGCGCAGCGCTTCTATCTCTTCGCCCACGGTAGCCGAAAGCCCCGGGGCCGAGACGGTGCGGCGCCAGCCGAGCTTGGATGAGTCCATCTCGGCGGCATGGACGAGGAAGCCCACCGCGGCGCGCGGGCTCGCGAACCAGTGGCGCACATCCTTGCTCACCGGCAGCACCGCTTCCTGTCCGACCAGCGGCTCGCGCAGGATGTTCGAGAAGAAGCCGGAGGCGGCCGCGTTCGGCTTGCCCGGACGCACCGTAATGGTGGGCAGGCGGATGCCGACGCCGTCGACGAAACCCTTGCGCGAATAGTCGTTGAGCAGCAGTTCGCAGATCGCCTTCTGCGTGCCATAGCTGGTGAGCGGCGTGGTGAAATACTCGTCGCCGATCGCTTCCGGGAACGGCGCGCCGAACACCGCGATCGACGAGGTGAAGACGAGGCGCGGCAGATAGGCGCCGTTCGTCATGCCCTCCTGGCGGATGGCTTCGAGCAGGTAGCGCGTGCCGTCCATGTTGATGCGATAGCCCTTGTCGAAATCCTTCTCGGCCTCGCCCGACACGATGGCCGCGAGATGGAAGATCACGTCCGGCCGGCCGGCGATCAGCGTCTCGGATGTGCCCACAGTGGAAAGATCGGCGGCGACCGTCTCAACCTTGCCCGAAAAGCCCTCGAGGCCCGACGGGGTGACCACATCGGCCAGCGTGAACGCCGAAATCTCCTTGCCGGCGAGACGACCCGACTTCACCAGCGCGGCAGTCAGCTTGCGGCCGACCATGCCGGCCGCGCCAATGACGAGAATATGCATCCAAGACTCCTCAAAAACCGGCGCGACAATAGCGAGGCGGACGGTGCCGGGAAACCCTGCTTGAGTAGGATAAGTGCGGGCTTCCGGGGCGGTGACCCTCGGCCGTTATTCCTTGTCGCTCTCGAGCCGGAACATCTCGCCGCCACCACCCGTCGAGATCAGCCCTGTCTTCGAATAGAGGTCGAGCTTGGCCCGCGTATCGGCAATGTCGAGGTTGCGCATGGTGAGCTGACCGATGCGGTCGGCGGGGGTGAAGGGCGCATCCTCGACCTTTTCCATGCTCAGCCGCTCGGGCGCATAGGTCAGGTTCGGGCTTTCGGTCTTCATGATCGAATAGTCGTTGCCACGGCGTAGCTCCAGAGTCACCTCGCCGGTCACCGCGCTGGCGACCCAGCGCTGCGCCGTCTCGCGCATCATCAGCGCCTGCGAGTCGAACCAGCGGCCCTGGTACAGCAGGCGGCCGAGCTTGAGCCCGTTGATCCGATACTGCTCGATGGTGTCCTCGTTGTGGATGCCGGTCACCAGCCGCTCATAGGCAATGTGCAGGAGCCCCATGCCCGGCGCTTCGTAGATGCCGCGGCTCTTGGCCTCGATAATGCGGTTTTCGATCTGGTCGCTCATGCCGAGGCCGTGCCGCCCGCCAATGGCATTGGCTTCGAGGAACAGCGCCACCGGGTCGGCAAAGCTCTGGCCGTTGAGCGCCACCGGCTGCCCCTCGACGAACCGCACCACCACCGTCTCGGCCTTGACGGCTTCGTCCTCGCGCCAGAACGGCACGCCCATGATCGGGTTGACGATCTTGATGCCGCTCTCGAGGCTCTCGAGATCCTTGGCCTCGTGCGTCGCGCCGAGCAGGTTGCTGTCGGTCGAATAGGCCTTCTCGGCACTCATCTTGTAGGCAAAGCCGTGCGAGGTGAGGAACGCCGACATTTCGGCCCGCCCGCCAAGCTCGTCAATGAACTGCTGGTCCAGCCAGGGCTTGTAGATGCGCAGGTTCGGGTTGGTCAGCAGGCCGTAGCGATAGAAGCGCTCGATATCGTTGCCCTTGAAGGTCGAACCGTCGCCCCAGATGTTGACGCCATCTTCCTGCATCGCCGAAACCAGCATCGTGCCGGTGACCGCGCGGCCAAGCGGCGTCGTGTTGAAATAGGTGATGCCGCCGGTCGAGATGTGGAACGCGCCCGACTGGATCGCGGCAATGCCTTCATGCACGAGCTGCGTGCGGCAATCGACGAGCCGCGCATTCTCGGCGCCGAAATCCATCGCCTTGCGCGGGATTTCGTCGTAATCGGCCTCGTCCGGCTGGCCCAGATTGGCCGTATAGGCATAGACCTTCGCACCCTTCTGCTTCATCCAGAGGAGCGCCGCGCTGGTGTCGAGGCCGCCCGAAAAGGCAATGCCGACTTTCTCACCCTTGGGCAGGTTCTTCAGAATTGTACTCACGGGGACTCCAGTCGGCTCGCACGGTTCATGACGCTACTGGCGGCGCGAATAGCAAATTTCCCACGCCGCGCCTAGCGGAAGGACGGGGAGTCCGGGACCGCAGCCGCCAGCCCGGCTAACCCAGAACCGCCGTGGCGGTGATCTCGATGCGCAGGCCCTTGGCGAGGAGTTCCTTGACGACCACCGTGGCTCGGATCGGGAAGGGCTGGGTGTCGAAGAACTGGGCATAAACACGGTTCATGCCCGGGGCATCGGCGCTGTCGACAAGGAAGATCTGGACCTAGACGATATCGGTCAGTTCACCGCCGGCCGCTCTGACCGCCTGCCTCAAATTCGACAGGGCCTGATAGGTCTGGTCCTCGATGCCGCCTTCGATGATGGCACCGGTCTTGGGATCCTCGGCCAGCACCACCATCCAGACATGCTTGCCGGCGCGGATGCAGTCGTTGATCGGCCCGCTGGCTGGCGCAATTCCTGTGTCGATCACTTCGGCCATCAATGAGTCTCCCTTGCGGCTGCGCCAGCATAGGGTACTGCGGGATTCGCCGCGAAGCAGGAATACGCTTGTGGCGAAGCGCCGGTGGTAAAATCCCCACGTCGGGTGGCGGTTGACGCGGCGACCAACTCGGCGCGCTATTGAGCCACACGGAACAGGGTGCGATTCGTCATGTCACGTGAGCTCGCCGTCCTCGTCGCCCTCCTCGGGTTCTCCTCGCCGGCTGCTGCCCAGCCGGTGGAAAGCTTTGAGTCCTTCATCAAGTCCTTCGAAGCGACGGCCGTCGCCGCCGGCGTCACCCACGAAACCTACGCCAAGGCGATGTACGGGCTCACGCCCGATCCGAACGTCCCCGAGCTGGTGACGGCACAGCCTGAGTTCACCACGCCGCTTTGGGACTATATCGACAAGCGCGTCACCGAATGGCGACTCGGCAAGGGCAAGGAAGCCATCGCCGAGCACCAGGCCGAGCTGACTGCGGTCGGCGAAAAGTATGGCGTCGATCCTTTCCTCCTCGCCTCGATCTGGGGCATCGAGACCAATTACGGCCGTGTACTGGGCGACACGCAGTACATCCGCCCCATCGTTCCCTCGCTTGCCACGCTGGTGCACCAGCGGCGCGTGCGGCTCGAAGGCGACACCAAGGACCTGATCGCGGCGCTGCTCTTGGTGCAGCGCGGACCGCTCGACGCCACGGAGCTGGTCGGCAGCTGGGCCGGCGCCATCGGCCACCTGCAGGTCAACGCCTCCAACGTTATCGCCTACGGCACCGACGGCGATGGCGACGGCGCCGTCGACCTCCACAACTCCCTCTCCGACGCGCTGGCGACGTCGGCCAAATTCCTGATCGGGCTCGGCTACAAGCCTGGCCTCGAATGGGGATTTGAGGTCGCGGTGCCGGAGGGCTTCGACTACCTGCTGGCGACGCGCGACCAGATGCGACCGATCTCGTTTTTCACCGACCTCGGCGTCAGCCGGATCGGCGGCGCCGCTTTCGACGACCCGTCGATCCCGGTCTTCCTCTACGCCCCGACGGGGGCAAAGGGGCCGAAATTCCTGATGACGAACAACTACTTGATCCTCAAGGGCTACAACAACTCCGACAGCTACGCGATGGCGATCTCGCACCTGCAGGACCGGCTGAAGGGCCGGGCCGAATTCGTCACCCCTTGGCCGCGCGATACCAAGTTCCCCAATCTGGAGCAGCGCCGCGCGATCCAGGAGGCACTGATCAAGCTTGGGCTCTACGACGGCCTGGTCGATGGCCGCATCGGCCCGGTCAGCCAGGCGGCCTACGCCAAGTTCCAGGCCAGCAAGGGCGAAGTCGCCGACGGCTTCATCACGCTGGAGTCTTATGAGGAGCTGCAGGCAGCGACGAAATAGCGCTCGCAGCCCCTTGGGATAGTCCAGCCAGCCTCCTTCTGACGGACGGCGGACATCCGCCACTGACGGCTATTGCATTAACGCGCACATCCTGAAGGGTCTGCCAAGGGCGGCACCGGCGACATTTGCAAAGGGGCGATGGCTCCTCACTCATCCGCCAGGAAACTTCGCCGGCCTGCCAGGTATCCCCCATCGACCGGCAGATTGACGCCGGTGATCCAGGCGGCGTCGTCAGAGGCAAGAAAGAGAGCGGCAGCAGCGATGTCGCCGGGCTCGCCAACTCTCCCGAGCGGATACTGCGCCGAAAGGCGCCGCAGGTCTTCTTCGCGACCATCCCAGTTTCGTGTTCTGACCGTCCCGGGCGAGACGACATTGAAGCGTACGCCCTTGTCCCCGTACCGAACCGCCAGCGACTTGGCCATGATTTCTAGGCCCGCCTTGGCCGTCGAATAGGGATAGCCGCTCAAGCCAATACTGCCGTTGATCGAGCCAATCGAGACGACGCTGCTGCCGGGAGATGAGTCGATGAGGCCGGGAAGGGCAGCGCGAATGCATCGCGCCACTCCCATCAGGTTGACGTCGAGTTTTCGATGCCAGATGTCGTCCGAAATGTCCTCGAAGCGCTCCGGCTCCTCCCAGTCGCCTCCTGCCGTGTTGATGAGGATGTTCAACTTGCCGAAATGGCGCAGGGCGGTGGCGAAGGATTCGTCTACCGAACTCCGGCTCGTGACGTCGCACGTCGTGGCCATCGCAACGCCGCCGGCATCACGAATTTCATCGGCGACACCTTCGACCGCTTCAGCATCGATATCGGATACTGCAACGGCGGCTTGTTCAGCGGCGAGCCGGAGCGCGACCGCTCGGCCGATTCCGTGCCCGGCTCCAGTGACGTAAGCGACCTTCTGATGAAAACGCACGTCGGCTCCGGTTCGCTAGGGTTGCGCCGTAGCATACGGGCACAACACCAGCATCCGCAAATGGCGCACCAGCAAACGGCGGCGGGAGTTAGCGTGGAACCGAATTGCGATCTCCACGCCGGTTGAGTTGCGACCGACGGAAGCCATGCCCGCACGTCTTCGCGACTTCATCCAGGCTCACTGCCGCGTCGAGGCGGGATAAGGTCGATGGACAAATGGAAACGTCTGTTCTCGTCCCTTCGCGCACGTCGGCATCAGCACACGCTGTTGAACCGTTCCACGCAGGTGCGCACGACCTCGTCGCCCGACTTCTTCCACCAGTTGTCCCGGGAGAAGATTTCGACTTCCTGCGGCCCGTTGTAGCCGGCGGCTTCGATCATGCGGCGGATGCCGCGGAGGTCGATGACGCCGTCGCCCATCATGCCGCGGTCGAGCAGCAGGTCAGTGGTGGGAACCAGCCAGTCGCAGATGTGGTGGGCGAAGATGCGCTTCATGTCCCCTGCCCGCGCGATGGCCGATGCCAGGTTAGGGTCCCACCAGACATGGTAGACGTCAACGGCGACACCGAGGTTCTCGTCACCAAGCTCGACGCAGATGTCGAGCGCCTGGTCGATGGTGTTCACGCAAGCCCGGTCCGCCGCATACATCGGGTGCAGCGGCTCGATGGCGATCGGCACGCCGGCGGCCTTCGCATGCGGCAGCATGGCGGCGATGCCGTCGCGCACCATTGCCCGGGCGCCGGCAATGTCCTTGCTCGACCCGGGCAGCCCGCCGACCACCAGCACCAGGCAATCGGCCCCGAGTGCCGCGGCCTCGTCGATGGCCTTGAGATTGTCGTCGATATTGGCTTGCCGGCCCGCGGCGGTTTCCGCGGGGAACATGCCGCCGCGGCAAAGCCCGGTGACGCGGAGATTGTTGGTCTCCACAATCCGCGCCGCTTCCTTGAGACCGACGGCGGCGACCTGGTCGCGCCACGGCGCAATCGCGGTGGCGCCATGGCGGAGGCAGTCGTCAATCATCTCGCCGAAACTCGACCCATTGCGCAGCGTCGCGAGGTTCATGGAGAGGTTGAGGTCAGCCACCCTCACGCCACCCCATTGACCGCCAGCACGCGCTTCATCCGGTCCACCGCCAGCGCTGGGTTGACCAGCACCCGCGCCTTATCGGCAAGGCGAAAGAGTTGCGCCAGGTGCTGCAGCGAGCGGGTCGATTGCTGGCCGCCGATCATGGCGAAATGGTCCTGCAAGCCATTGAGATAGGCAAGGAACACGACCCCCGTCTTATAGAAGCGGGTCGGTGCCGCGAAGATATGACGGCTTAACGGAACCGTCGGCTCGAGCAGTCCGAAAAACTCGTTCTGGCTGCCGCGGCCGAGCGCCGCCAGCGAAGCCGAAGCGGCCGGCGCGATGGCATCGAAAATGCCGAGCAGTGCATCGGAATGGCCCTGCTCGTCGCCGGCGATCAGTTCGGCATAGTTGAAATCGTCGCCCGTATACATCCGCACGCCGGCCGGCAGGCGGCGGCGCATGGCGATCTCTTTTTCCTTGCTGAGCAGCGAAATCTTGATGCCGTCGACCTTGTCGGCATGGGACGCGATCACGTCGAGGCAAACATCCATTGCGGCATTGTGGTCGGCCGAACCCCAATAGCCTTCAAGCGCCGGGTCGAACATTTCGCCCAGCCAGTGCAGCACGACCGGCTGTTTGACCTGCGAGAGGATGCGGCCATAAACGCGGGCATAGTCGTCCGGCGACTTGGCCGCCTTGGCCAGCGCGCGGGAGGCCATGAGGATGATGCGCCCGCCCTCGCCTTCGACGAATCCGACCTGCTCTTCATAGGCCCGAATGATGTCGTCGATACCGACATCCGGCCCGGGCATCAGGTGATCGGTGCCGGCGCCATAAGCGATCAGCGCATCGTCGCGGCTCTTTGCTTCCGCCTGCGCGCGGCGGATCAGTTCCTTGGCCTCGTCCCATGTGAGCCCCATGCCGCGCTGCGCCGTATCCATCGCCTCGGCGACGCCGAGCCCGAGATCCCAGAGCCGATGCCGGAACTTGAGCGTCGTCTCCCAGTCGATCGCCGGCGTCAGCCACGGATCGTGCTCGGCCAACGGGTCGGCCACGACATGCGCCGCCGCAAAGGCGATGCGGGGGAAATCCGTCGCCTTGTGTTTTTCGAACGGGATCGGTGTGCCGGTGAGGCGATAGGCCGTGATCGTCCGGTCAGGATTGGGCAGGTTGATTTCAGACATTGGCAAAGGCCCCCTCACCCGCCGCTATGCGGCGACCTCTCCCGCAGAGGGAGAGGTGAGTTGTGGCACGATCCTGCCCCCATCGCCTTCTCCCTTGGGGGAGAAGGTGCCCGAAGGGCGGATGAGGGGGCCCTCAGGTGCCCGGTGGACAAATTAGATACCCAGCGCCGGCACGTCGAGCCAGCGCCGTTCTTTCCAGCTCTGCAGGCCCAGCGCCGCAAGCTGCACGCCCTTGGCGCCGGCTTCGAGGCCGTAGGGCCAGGGCGCATCATCGACGACATGCTTCAGGAACATTTCCCACTGTGCCTTGAAGCCGTTATCGGCCGGCACATTGTTGGGCACTTCTTCCCAGTTCTCGAAGAAGTTGATGGTCTGAGGCTGGTCGGGGTTCCACACTGGCTTGGGTGTGTTGACCCGATGCTGGGTGAAGCATTTGTGGAGGCCGGCGACGGCGGAGCCGTGCGTGCCATCGACCTGGAAGGTCACAAGGTCGTCGCGACGGACGCGCACGTCCCAGCTCGAATTGATATGGGCGACCACGCCGCCCTCAAGTTGGAAGGTCGCATAGGCTGCGTCGTCAGCATCGGCTGTGTAGGTCTGGCCCTTCTCGTCGACGCGGCTGGGGATATGGGTGGCGCCCAGGCAACTGACCGCCTGTACTTCGCCGAAGAGGTTGTCGAGCACGTAGCGCCAGTGGCAGAGCATGTCGAGGATAATGCCGCCGCCATCGGCCTTGCGGTAGTTCCAGCTCGGGCGCTGCGCCGGCTGGCCCCAGTCACCCTCGAACACCCAGTAGCCGAACTCGCCGCGCACCGAGAGGATGCGGCCGAAAAAACCGCTCTCTTTCAGCATCTTGATCTTGAGCAGGCCCGGCAGGAACAGCTTGTCCTGCACCACGCCATGCTTGATGCCGGCGGCCCTGGCCTTTTTCGCCAGCGCAATGGCGGTGTCGAGATCGTCGGAGACCGGCTTTTCGCAATAAACGTGCTTGCCGGCGTCGATGGCTTTGCTCAGCAGTTCGGCCCGCATCTGCGTGGTACCGGCGTCGAAGAATACCGCATCGTCGGGGTTGCTGAGCGCCTCGTCGAGATCGGTCGACCAGCGCTTGATCTGGTGCTTTTCGGCAAGCCGTTGAATCTTCTCGCGATCGCGGCCGACAATGATCGGGTCGGGCATCAGTCGGTCTCCGTTCGCCAGCACCATGCCGCCTTGGTCGCGGATGGCCAGGATGGAGCGGACCAGGTGCTGGTTGTAGCCCATGCGCCCAGTCACGCCATGCATGATCAACCCAAGCCGCCGCTCGGCCATGCCGACCCTCCCCGCGATCCTTCTTTGTAACTGCTTGGTTACTTGGATACACGCCGGTAGAGTGCAGCGTCAAGATCGGTGACAGACCGGTGTGATGGTCAGGTGGCAGAAGTTCATGGTCAGCACGACACCACGAACGACACCCTACATTGGATTTTGTTGGAGAGGATATCTCGATGGCGAGTGACGAGGCGGTGCTGGACAAGCCCCGTACCCGTGATGCCGAGCGCACCAAAGCCGAGATCTTGAAGGCCGCGCGCGACGAGTTCTGCGAGCAGGGTTTCAACGGCGCCCGCGTCGACTCCATCGCCGCCCGGGCCCGGGCCAACAAGCGGCTGCTCTACCACTACTATGGCAACAAGGAAGCGCTCTATTCCGCCGTGCTGCTCGACGCCTACCAGGAGATCCGGCGCGGCGAGAAGGAACTGACGCTGAGCCAGTACGACCCGGTCGAAGCCATGGATCGCCTGGTTCGCTTCACCTTCCGGCACTTTCTTGCAAACCCTTGGTTTCCAAGGCTTCTCGCGGTCGAGAACCTGCAGAATGCGCGCTTCTTGAAGCAGCTCAAGGACATCCCGGCGATCAACTCGCCCTTGGTCAACGAGCTGCGTGACATCCTCCGCCGCGGCGCCGAGTCCGGCGTGTTCCGCACCGATGTCGACCCCATGCAGCTCTACATCTCGATCGCCGGGCTGGGCTACTTCTACGTCTCCAACATGAAGACCCTGACGGTGATCTTCGGCCGCGACCTCAGCCAGTTCGCCATGATCCAGGAGCGCGAAGCCCAGGCCGTCCAAATGGTCCTCGACTACCTCCGCACCAAGCGCTCCTGAACGAAATCCCGGGCCCTTTCTCGCCCTTCGCCCCACAAATGAACGAAATCTGAACCGCTATTGACAGCCGCTTCTTATGGGTCGAAGGTTGTAACCAGTTGGTTATTTAGCGACGGGGGTCGCTGGATGACATCCTGACCGGGAACCCGGCAGCAACCACATGGGAGGACTTTCTGATGACGTTCCGCGTTGATCGACGCCAATTCCTCATGGGCAGCACCGCGCTGCTTGCGGCCGGCGCCCTGTCGCCAGCAATGGCCCAGGAGAACCGCATCCGCCTGCTGTTCTGGGGTGGTCAGGCGCGTGCCGACCGCACCTATGCGGCCACCGACCTCTACTCGAAGGCCAACCCAGGCACCGTGTTCGACGGCGAGTTCCTGGCATTCGCCGACTACTGGCCCAAACTGGGCACGCAGGTCGCCGGCGGAAACGCGCCGGACATCATCCAGATGGACTACCGCTATATCGTCGAATACGCGAACCGCAACGCCATCGCCCCGCTCGACGAGTTTGTCGGCAAGGAACTGGATCTTGCGGACTTCGACCAGGACCAGCTTGATGGCGGCAAGGTCGACGGCAAGCTCTATGGCATCAGCCTGGGCGCCAATTCCACGGCCGTGATGGTCAACAAGACCGCCTTCGAAGAGGCCGGCGTTGCCATTCCTGGTCCGGAATTCAGCTATGCCGATCTTCCCGCTTTGGCAGAGGAGTGGAACTCGAAGAACAAGCGTCCGGGCATGAAGGTCTGGAGTGACTATTCGGGAGGCGAGCCGGGCCTCGACAACTGGCTTCGTTCCAAGGGCAAGGGGCTTTATGGCGCCGACGGCAAGCCGCTCTTTGACGAGAACGACCTGGTGGAATGGTTCCAGCTCTGGGCCGACCTGCGTGCGGCCGGTGTGACGGTATCGCCGGACGATCAGGCTCTCGACGCCAATGATGCGATCGAAAACACCATGATCACGCTCGGCAAGGCGCCGACCACCTACGCCAACTCGAACCAGCTTATCGCCTTCCAGGCGCTGAGCCAGGACGAGTACACCATGATGCACTATCCGCGTTACAAGCCGGGCGCGGGTGGCGGGCACTATCGCAAGCCCTCGATGTTCTTCTCGCTCGGAGCGAACAGCCAGAAGCTCTCGGATGGCGCCAAGTTCATCAACTTCTTCATCTCCGATCCGGAAGCCACCAAGGCACTGGGCGTCGAACGCGGCATTCCCTGCAAGGCCTCGACGCGCGAGACAGTGGCCCCGACTCTGGACGCGCAGAGCCAGATCGCGCTGAACTTCGTGTCGAACCTGGGCGACCTGCTTGGGCCATTGCCGCCCTCCCCCCCGGCCAATGCCGGCGAGGTGAACAAGGCATTGAAGACCAAGAGCCAGGAAGTCGCCTTCGGTGCCCAATCGCCCGAAGACGCTGGCGTGGCCTTCTTCAAAGAGGTCAATGAAATCCTGTCTCGCGCAGGCTGACCGACATGACGGCGCGCTCTGCTTCCGAATACCGCGACGCGGAGCGCGCGGTCACGCCTTCTGTCTGGACCCGCATCTGGAGCCGGAACGCCCCGGGCTACCTCTTCCTCTTGCCCTGGTTCATCGGCTTTTTCGGCCTCACTTTGGGGCCGATGATCTCGTCCCTCTACCTGAGCTTCACCAACTTCGATCTGTTGACCGCGCCGGATTGGGTTGGCACCGCGAACTACGAGCGCATCTTCACGGCGGATACCAAGTTCGCCAAGTCGATGCAGGTCACCTTCTTCTTCGTCATCTTCTCGGTGCCGCTGAAGCTCGCCTTTGCGCTCGGCGTGGCACTTCTGCTCAATCGTGGGATGAGAGGCCTGCCGCTCTATCGGGCCGTCTTCTACCTACCCTCGCTGCTCGGCGCCTCGGTGGCGATCGCAGTGCTATGGCGCACGCTGTTCGCCGGCGACGGCCTCGTCAACGACTTCCTCGCCAACTTCGGTATCCAAGGACCGAGCTGGATTTCCAATCCCCGCTTCTCACTCTGGACCCTGATCGTCCTCGCGGTCTGGCAGTTCGGCTCTCCGATGATCATCTTCCTCGCAGGCCTTCGTCAAATTCCGCAGGACATGTACGAGGCCGCAAGCCTCGATGGCGCCAGCAAGTGGCGGCAGTTCTGGAAGATTACCCTGCCGATGCTGACGCCAGTGGTCTTCTTCAACGCCATCATCCAGACCATCGAGGGCTTCAAGAGCTTCACCCCGGCGTTCATCATCTCAGGCGGCACCGGTAACCCGATCAACTCGACGCTGTTCTATACGCTCTACCTCTACCAGGAGGCGTTCGAGTTCTTCCGCATGGGCTATGCCTCGGCGTTGGCCTGGATCCTGCTCATCATCGTGGCGCTGTTCACCGGCTTCTCGTTCCTGACTTCCAAGTACTGGGTGCACTATGACAACTGATGTCACCCGCCTGACGGTCGTTACCGAAGCCACCCCGCTCAAGAAGAACCTCAAGCGCATCGGCTCGGTCGCAGCCCATGTGGTGCTGATCGGCGCCTCGATCCTGATGCTCTATCCGCTGCTCTGGATGCTAGCGGCTTCGTTCCGCCCGGAGAACGAGATCTTCACCTCGAACAGCCTTTGGCCGAGCGAGTGGAGCATCGACGCCTATCTGCGTGGCTGGCATGGCCTGAGGATCGGGTTCGACACCTTTTTCCTCAATTCGCTGATCATTTCGGTGCTCTCGATCATCGGCAACCTGGCGACATGCTCGCTGGCGGCGTTTGCGTTTGCCCGCCTCGAGTTCAAAGGCCGCAACTTCTGGTTCGCGATGATGCTGGGAACGCTGATGCTGCCCTACCAGGTGACGCTGATCCCGCAATACGTGCTGTTCCACAACCTCGACTGGATCAACACCTTCCTGCCATTGGTGGTGCCGAAATTCCTCGCCGCCGACGCGTTCTTCATCTTCCTCATGGTGCAGTTCTTCCGCGGCATTCCGCGTGAGCTTGACGAGGCGGCTCAGATGGACGGCTGCTCGCCGTGGCGCATCTATTGGAAGGTGCTACTGCCGCTGAGCCTGCCGGTGCTGGCCACCGCCGCCATCTTCACCTTTATCTGGACCTGGGACGACTTCTTCGGCCCCCTGATCTACCTCTCGGACATTCGCACCTATACGGTGCAACTCGGTCTCCGCACTTTCGTGGACTCGAGCGCGGAATCCGATTGGGGTGGGCTGTTCGCCATGTCGATCCTCACCCTGGTGCCAGTCTTCGTTTTCTTTCTCTTCTTCCAGCGCCTGCTCATCGAGGGCATCGCGACCACTGGCATGAAGCGATAGCCCGACTCGCGAGTACATTATGAGCATCCGTTTTGCCGTCATCGGCATCAACCACAATCACATCTACGGCCAGGTAGACTGCCTGCTCGACGCGGGCGCCGAGTTCGTATCGTTCCACGCGATCGAGGACGATCTCGCCAAGGCGTTTGGCGACAAGTATCCGCAGGCCAAGCGCGTCAGCGACAAGCGCGCCATCCTCGAAGATAAGTCGATCCAGATGGTGGTGACGGCCGCCATTCTTAACGAACGAGCCGGCGTTGCCATCGAGGCGATGCGGCACGGCAAGGACGTGATGAGCGACAAGCCGGGCATGACCAGCCACGACCAGCTCGCCGACCTGCGCCGGGTCGTGGCGGAGACCGGCCGCATCTTCTCGGTCTGCTATTCGGAGCATTTTGAAACCCGCTCGACGGTAAAGGCCGGCGAATTGGTAAAGGCCGGCGCCATTGGCGAGGTGATCCACACGGTCGGTCTTGGCCCGCATGCCATCCGCAACAACCAGCGGCCCGACTGGTTCTTTGACCGCAAACGCTATGGCGGCATTCTCTGCGACATCGGCAGCCACCAGTGCGAGCAATTCCTGTTCTTCTCCGACACACTCGACGCCGAGGTGATCTCGGCGACGGTTGCCAACCGAGCCAACCCCGATCGTCCCGGGCTGCAGGATGTCGGCGACATGCATCTGCGCACGCCCAAGACCACCGGCTATGTGCGGCTCGACTGGTTCACGCCGGAAGGTCTGCCAACCTGGGGTGACGGCCGCCTGACGATCCTCGGTACCGAGGGCTATATCGAGCTAAGGAAGTACATCGACATCGCCGGACGGCCGGGCAAGGACCACCTCTTCATGGTGGACAAGCAGGGCGTGCAGTACGTCGATTGCAGCGATGTCGCCCTGCCCTACGGCCCCGCGCTGGTGGCCGACGTGCTCAACCGCACCGAGACCGCGATGAGCCAGGCGCATTGCTTCAAGGCCATGGAGCTGGCGCTCGACGCGCAGCACCTCGCCGAAAAGGGAACGGTTTGGCAACAATGAGCAAGATCTACAACGTTGCCGTCGTCGGGGGCGGCATAGGCCGCAGCCACATCATCGAAGGCTACGTCACCAACCCCGACAAATACAATGTTCTGGTGATCTGCGACCTCAACCCCGAGCGCATGAACGCGCTGGCGGATGAATTCGATGTCGAGCGCCGCACTACCAGTTATGACGAAGTCCTTGCCATGGACGATGTCGACATCGTCGATATCTGCACCCCGCCGATGGTGCACTATCCGCAGGTGATGGCCGGCCTCAAGGCAGGCAAGCATGTGGTCTGCGAGAAGCCGCTGGTCGGCTCGTTGTCGCAGGTCGACGAGGTGATCGCCGCGGAAGCCATGGCGAAGGGCACGTTGATGCCCATCTTCCAGTATCGCTACGGGAACGGCATCGAACAGGCCAAAGCCATTATCGACGCCGGTATTGCGGGCAAACCCTACGTCGGCACCGTCGAGACGCTGTGGCGCCGCGGGCCCGACTATTACGCCGTGCCCTGGCGCGGCAAATGGGCTACCGAGCTGGGCGGCGTGCTGATGACGCATGCCATCCACCCGCATGACCTCTTCACGTACCTCATGGGGCCGATCAAAAGCCTTTTTGGCCGCGTCACGACGCGGGTCAATGCCATCGAGGTGGAGGACTGCATTTCGGCTTCCGTAGAGATGGCGAGCGGCGCCTTGGCCTCATTCACCGCCACGCTGGGTTCGGTAGATGAGATCACCCGCATTCGCATCGCCTTCGAGAACGTTACCTTCGAGAGTGACCAGGCGCCCTACAATCCGGGCGCGGCGCTCTGGAAGATCCTGCCGGCAAACGACGCGGCCAAGGAAAAGATCGACGCATTGCTCAAGGACTGGAAAGACGTGCCGTCGCGCTTCCAGACACAGATGGCGCGTTTCCACGACTATCTGGAAGGCAAGGGGCCGCTGCCGGTCACCAGCGCTGACTCGCGCCGCGCGCTGGAAATCGTCACCGCCTTCTACCATTCGTCGGAGACCCGGACCGAGGTCACTCTGCCCATCGGGCCGGACCATCCAAAATATCGGAGCTGGCTGCCGGCTTCGCACGGGGGAAAAGCGTAATGGCAACCAGCGTCGTTCTGCAGAAGGCCTACAAGCGATATGGCGAAGTCGAGGTGATCCACGGCATCGACCTCACCATCGACCCCGGCGAGTTCGTGGTGTTCGTTGGCCCCTCAGGCTGCGGCAAGTCCACCCTGTTGCGCATGATTGCCGGGCTTGAGCCTATCTCAGGCGGCGATCTGCTGATCGACAATACCCGCATGAACGACGTGCCGGCGGCCAAGCGCGGCATCGCCATGGTGTTCCAGAGCTACGCGCTCTATCCGCATATGTCGGTGTACCAGAACCTCGCCTTCGGCCTCGAGACAGCGCGGGTGCCGAAAAAGGACATCGAAGTCCGTGTGCAGCGGGCGGCGGAAATCCTCCGTATCGAGCCACTGTTGAAGCGCAAGCCGCGGCAACTTTCTGGCGGCCAGCGCCAGCGTGTCGCCATTGGCCGCGCCATTGTCCGCGACCCCAAGATCTTTCTCTTCGACGAGCCCCTGTCCAACCTCGATGCGGAGCTGCGGGTGCAGATGCGCGTCGAGATCGCCAAGCTCCACAAGGACCTCGGCAACACCATGATCTACGTGACCCACGACCAGGTCGAGGCCATGACCATGGCCGATAAGATCGTGGTACTGCAGGCGGGCATCGTCGAACAGGTCGGTGCGCCGCTCGATCTCTATAATAACCCGCGCAACCGCTTCGTTGCCGGTTTCATCGGCTCACCCAAGATGAACTTCCTCAATGGCAAGGTCGACAACGGTAATGTCCAAGTCGCGGGTTCGTCGGTGGCGCTGAACCGGGCTGCGGGGGCGAACGGCGCTGCCGTGACTTTCGGCGTCCGGCCGGAACACATCACCCTCAAGCAGGGTGGCGGCGTGAAGCTGGCTGATGTGAGCGTGGACCTCGTTGAGCAGCTGGGCGGCGCCACCATGCTCTATACCACTACCGCCGACGGTCAGCCGCTGACCATTGCGATGGACGGCCAGCAGCAGGTGGCGCTGGGCTCGAAGGCCACCGCCTATGTCGAGCCTGCCCGCACCCATATTTTCGGTGCAGATGGCCTCGCGCTCTAGATTGTCGATTTGAGCCCCGCTTGAACGTCGTATGGTTGCGGCCGAGATTCGGCCGCGTCACCGACTGGAGTTTTCATGTCTACCGGTATCGTCTTCATCATTGCCCGCATCCTGATGGGCTTGCCCTTTGTCGTCGCGGGCGTCCGCAACTTCCGCAACCTCGACCGGCTGGTGGGGCTGATGGAGGGGCGCAAAGTTCCCAATGCCCGCATCGTCACCATCATCGGCGTTGCCGTGCAACTGGTTTCGGCCGCCCTGATCGTCATCGGCGTGCTCGTGCCGTTGGCGGCGCTGGGGTTGGCCGTCTTCCTTGCGGCCGCGACCTTGATCGTGCACCCCTACTGGGCCTCCCCAAGGAAGAACGCTTCCCGCACATCAATGCGTGCATCGTCAACACGGCCCTGGTGGGCGGCTTCCTGCTACTGTTCGCGGTGACGGTCTAGCTCACCAGATCGGCGTCAGCACCGGCGGAGCCTCGCCCCACCACTTGCCGTAGGTGGCTTCGTATTTGCCTGACGACACATAGGTCGAGGCAAATAGATCGAGCCAGCGCAGCAGGTCCGGGTTGCCCTTGCGGATGCCGAAACAGATGGCGTCCGACGAGTAGGTTTCGGGCAGCACTTCGAGCTGACTGGGGAAAGCCGCGGCGATGTAGTCGACGGTGAGGCTGTCCTCGACATAGGCATCGGCCTGGCCCTGCCGCATCAACAAGGTCGCATCACCCGGGTTCTCGACGAAGATGAGCTCGGCGTCCGGCGCGCGCTGGCGGGCCATCGTCTCGCCGGTGGTACCGCGACCGACCACAAGGCGCCGATTGCCGATATCCTCGAGGCTGCGTATGCCGCTCCCCCTCTGCACGAGCAGCTTGATGCCCGTACGCAGGTATGGAAACGAGAAGTCGATCACCCGAGCCCGTTCGGTAGTGGCGGTGATGTTGCAGGCGATGACGTCGATCATGCCGGAGAGGAGTTGGGGCATGCGGGTGGCGCCGGTGACCTCGACGAGATCGAGATTGACCTCCAGCGCTGCCGCAAGCTGGGTGGCGACATCGACGTCATAGCCACGCGGCATCCCGTCGCTGTCGCGGAAGCCGGCCGGTTCGGCCGAGAGACAAACGCCAACCTTGATCGCGCCGGCGGCAATAATGCGCTGCAGATCATCGGCTTGTGTCGCGCCCCACGACGCGACCCAAACGACAAGGCCCAGCGGTACAGCCTTGAGCCACGAGATCATGACCGCAGTCTACGTCCCGGCGGCGCCTGCTAGCAACTCGGCATTGCCACCCGATGCCGTAGTATCCACGCAGACATGGCGCTCGATGAAGAGCCGGCTCGTATCGGCCTCGTTGGTGATCAGCGGGATGATGGCACCTTCGCGCCGCGACAACGCTTGTCGCCAGGGCTTCAATGCCTGCTCGTCACCAAAATGCATAATGGCATCAACGTGCAAACCTGCCTCGACGGCGGCAGGCGCAAGCCGCTTGTCGACCCCGCCGATGACTGCGCCGTCGGCGCCGAGATCGTTGGCGATGCGGGTGGCGCCGGGCGCGATGACGAGGACACCATTCTGGTGCGCGAGCGCCATCTCCGCTTGGATTCGGGCGGAAGCCTCGTCGGGGCCGAGACAGAGGACCACGCCCCGCGGCAGTTGCTGGAGCTCGTTACTCTCACCAGTCGGACCCGGCATCGGCGTAACCACCGGAGAGATCGAAGTCTTTTCGAGCGCGGCGCGAACCTGGTCGACCGCCGAGATGGCAAAGCCGATGGAGATGCCGGAGAGACCGTTGATGGTCGACGACACCGGCGCGACGGCGGTCGGCCGCGAGAAGCGGGCGAGATAGTGCGGCCCCCCAGCCTTCGGGCCCGTGCCAGAAAGTCCTTCGCCGCCAAAAGGTTGGGAACCGACCACGGCGCCGATCTGATTGCGGTTGACGTAAATGTTCCCCGCTTTCACCGCCCGCGATACGTGATCGACGCGGGCATCGATGCGGGTGTGGAGGCCAAAGGTTAGGCCGTAACCCGATGCATTGATTGAGGAAATCACCGCATCGAGAGCGTCGGCCTTGAAGGTTGCGACGTGCAGAACGGGGCCGAAGACTTCCTCGCGCAGATCCTCAATACCGCGCACTCGAATGACGGTCGGCGCGACAAAAGTCCCATTACCGCTAGTAGACGTTCGCTTGAGGACGTCACCTTGATCGTGAAAGTTCATCACGTGGGCGTCGATCTTGTCGTAAGCGCGCTGGTCGATGACCGGACCGATATCGGTTGCCAGCAGCCACGGGTCACCGACCGCCAACTCGTCCATCGCGCCGTGCAGCATTTCCAGCGTCCGTTCCGCTGCCTCTTCCTGGATATAGAGGATGCGGAGAGCGGAACAGCGCTGACCGGCCGACTGGAAAGCAGAGGCCAGAATATCACGCACCGCCTGCTCGGGGAGAGCGGTAGAGTCGACGACCATGGCATTGAGTCCGCCGGTCTCGGCGATGAGCGGAGCGTCGGGCGGCAGGTTCTCGGCCATGGCTTGGTCGATGGCTTTGGCGGTAGGTAGTGAGCCGGTGAAGCAGACGCCGCCGATACGAGGATCGGAGGCTAGGGCCTGCCCGATGATGCGACCCTCGCCCGGAAGCAACTGGATGACACCCTTGGGGATACCGGCCTCGATCATCAGCTCGACAGCGCGCGCCGCAATCAAAGGCGTCGCCTCGGCCGGTTTGGCGATGACGGTGTTGCCCGTGGCGAGCGCGGCGGCGATCTGTCCGGTGAAGATGGCCAGCGGAAAGTTCCACGGCGAGATGCAGGCGAAGACGCCACGCGGATTCCATGGTCCGCCCCCCTCCGCCTCGCCGGCGTAGTAGCGGAGGAAGTCGACCGCCTCGCGCACTTCGCCGACACAATCAGGAAGCGTCTTGCCGGCCTCGCGCGCGGCCAGAGCGAAGAGCTCGGTGGCGTGGTTCTCATAGAGATCAGCAACCTTGCGCAGCAGCGCAGCACGCTCGGCAACTGGCCGCGACGACCAGTCGAGCGAGTGCCGCTCAGCGGCGTCGATTGCGGTCGCGACATCGATCAGCGTCGCGTGCGTCACCTCGCCCACCGTGGCACAGTTCGCCGGGTTGGTGACCGGCTGCGGGTCGGCGCCATCGACATTCCCGTCGATGATGGGACCGGCGGTCCAGGTGCGCTCGGCATGCGCGGTGCGCCGGCGATCGAGCCGCTCCATGATCATCGGGTCGGCGAGATCGAGCCCACGCGAATTCTTGCGCTTGGGCGCGAACAGCTCCGCCGGTGCCTTCACGAGCGGCTGCGCTACCTCGATGGCGACGAAGGGATCGCGAACCACGTCGGCCGCGGGCACGTCGCGATCGGCGATCATGTTGACAAAGCTGCCATTGGCGCCGTTTTCGAGAAGACGCCGGACGAGATAGGCGAGAAGATCCGCGTGGCGTCCGACCGGCGCATAGATGCGGGTCCGGGTCCCGTGCTCGGTGCGGAGGATTTCGTGCAGGCGCTCGCCCATACCGTGCAGGCGCTGGAACTCGTAGTCCGTCGGCGCGGCGCCGATCTGCGCCGCCAGTTGCAGCACTGCCGACGTCGTGTGTGCATTGTGCGTGGCAAACTGCGGATAGATGCGCTCGCGCTTTTCGAGCAGACGTCGGACATTGGCGATGTAGCTGATGTCGGTCGCCGCCTTGCGGGTGAACACAGGAAAGCCATCCAGTCCGAGCACCTGCGCGCGCTTCACCTCGGCATCCCAGTATGCGCCCTTGACCAGCCGCACCATCAGGCGGCGATCGAGCTTTTCTGCCAGTGCCTCGACCCAATCGATGACGTGGCTGGCACGTTGCCCATAGGCCTGGATGACGATGCCGAAGCCATCCCAACCTTCGAGGCGCGGATCGGCGAGAACGGCCTCGATGACGTCGAGGCTGAGGTCGAGCCTCTCGGCCTCTTCTGCATCGATGTTGAAACCCATATTGGCGCCGCGCGCCATCATGGCCAGCGCCAGCGTACGCTCGACCAACTCGCTCATCACCCGCTCGCGCTTGGCGAACTCGTAGCGTGGATGCAGCGCCGAGAGCTTGACCGAGACGCCGGGATTGTCGCGCACATTGCCGGCGGTGGCTCGGGTCGCCAGCACGGCAATGGCCTCGGCATAGGCGGTGCGATAGCGCTTGGCGTCGTCCTCGGTTCGGGCGGCCTCACCGAGCATGTCGTATGAATAGGAATAGCCGTCCTTTTCGAGTTTGCGGGCCACCTTGGTGGCCTCCTCGATGGTGCGACCGAGGACAAACTGGCCGCCGAGAATCTTCATCGCCTGCAGCACGGCAGAGCGGATCACCGGTTCGCCGATACGTTGCACGAAGCCCTTGATGGTGCCGGCGATACCGGCTCCGCCATCGCGGAGCACTTCGCCGGTGAGGGTGAGCGCCAGCGTCGACACATTCACGAGCGGCGAGTTGGCGCGATCCAGATGTTCGGACCAGCGGCTGGGTGCGATCTTGTCTTCGATCAGATCGTCGATGGTCCTGGTGTCCGGGACGCGCAGCAGCGCCTCGGCAAGGCACATCAAGGCGATGCCCTCGTGGGTGGAGAGCGTGTATTCGGCAAGGAAGCTTTCGAGCATGCCGGTAGACGAGCCGGAGCGGACCTTTTCCACCAGTTCGGTGGCGCGCACTCCGATGGAGGCGCGCTCGCCGTCATCGAGCCCGGCATCAGCGACGAGCCGGGCCAATGTCGCCGCCTCGTCGGCAAGCGTTGCGGCGCGAATGGTTTGGCGAAGCTCGGACAGCCGGTCCTTGGTCATGCAATCTCCCGCAAATCAGGCGGGAATCATAGGCGACCCGACGCTCAATGCCCACCCTGCCCGACAGAAGACGTGCCAGCCGAAAGGGGGGATAATGAGGCGCAAAGGTTAATGCCGGAGGTCAGGCGGCGACTCAAAGCTGAGCTTCGATGGCACGCTTGTCGATGACGGACCAGACCGAGACGATCCTGGGTCCATCGAAGGTGTAGAACACGTTCTCGGTGAACGACACCCGGCGGCCGTTGACGGCAAGGCCCAGGAACTCGCCGCGAGGAGAGCAATCGAAGGCCAGGCGGGCGGCGATGCGGGGCGGTTCGGCGATCAGCAGGATAGCGTTGAACTGCAGGTCCGGAATGGCGGCAAAATCGGCTTCCAACATGGCCTGATAGCCGGCGAGACCAAGGGGCCGGCCATTGTGCTCGACGCTAGCGTCGACATAGTCGCTCAGTTCGGCCCAGCGCTGGTGGTTAAGGCAGTCGAGATAGCCGAGATAGTGCTGCTTGAGCGCGTCGATGACCATATCAGGCGGCACGCCGCGCGGCGCGGAGTTCTCGGCCAGGGGGCAGGCCGAAGAGCCGGCGGTATTCGCGGGTGAACTGCGGCACGCTCTCATAGCCCACAGCGTAGGCGGCGTTGCTGATCATGGCACCCTCGGAAAGCATCATGCGGCGGGCTTCGATCAGTCGAAGGTGCTTCTGGAACTGCAGCGGCGTCAGCGAGGTGACGGCGCGGAAATGCTCGTGGAAAGATGAGAGCCCCATCGCCGCGACCTGCGCGAGGCGCTCGACGCGCAGCGGCTTGGCCAGATCGGCGCGGATCAACCCCACGGCACGTGCAATGCGCTGCGCATGACTGTCGGCAACGCCCAGCGCGCGGATAGCGCCACCATGCTTGCCCACCAGCAGCCAGTAGTGCAGCTCGCGCACCAGCGAGGCTTCCAGGACGTGCAGCGAAGCCGGGCGGTCGAGAAGATGCATGAGCCGGAGAGCGGCACCGGCCACTTCGGCCTCGGTCGCATCAACGCGCACCGGCTGGCCGGCGGCGAAGGGTGCCGAGCCGATTTCGAGCACCAGATTGGCGATCACCGCCAGATCGAGATCGACGATCAGAGAAAAATAGGGCTGGGCAGCGTTGGCGCGGGTCACCTGGCTGACGGTTGGCACATCAGCAGTGATGAGGAGGGAGTCTCCCCCACCGAAATCGAAGGTCTCGGCGCCGAGCGTCACTCGCTTGCTGCCCTGCAGCACAATCGCCACCAGAGGCCGGTTGACCGCGTATTGCAGCGCGCCCGGCACGGTCTCGCGCACCACCGTGAGGCCGGCGATGGGCGTGCGGATCGCCCCACCCTCGTCGGCACGGGCATTGGCAAAACGGCGGACGCTGTCGAGCAGAGCGTTTTCCATGGACCGCACCATACGCGCCCAAGACACATTGAGCAATCCGTTCGGACGAATAGGCAAGAACTGCAGAGGATCCGGCAACATCCGGTGGCCGCCCTGATCGATAAGCCTTTCCAGCGAAACTCGCTGCGAAAGGACAAACGAAAATGACCACCATTTCCATCGTGACCGGCGGCAGCCGTGGACTGGGCCGCAATACCGCCATCAGCATCGCCCGCCATGGCGGCGACGTGATCCTGACCTATCTGCATGGCGCAGAGAACGCTCAGCAGACGGTCGCCGAGATCGAGGCGCTGGGCCGCAAGGCCGTGGCGCTGCAGCTCGACACCGGCGACGTTGCGAGCTTCCCGGCCTTCGTCAACCAGGTGCACGCTACCCTGCGCGCTACCTGGAACCGCGAGACCTTCGACCACCTCGTCAACAATGCTGGCCACGGCGAAATGGCGGGCATTGCCGAGACAACCGAAGCGCAGTTCGACCGGCTGTTCGACGTGCATGTCAAGGGCGTGTTCTTCCTCACCCAGGCGCTGCTGCCCTTTATGGTGGATGGCGGCCGCATCGTGAACTTCTCGAGCGGACTGACCCGCGCCTCCTATCCGGGCTTTTCGGCCTATTCGGCCGCCAAGGGCGCGGTCGAGATCATGACCCTCTACATGGCCAAGGAGCTGGGCAGCCGCGGCATCACCGCCAATGTCGTCGCCCCGGGCGCCATCGAGACCGACTTTCTCGGCGGCGCGGTTCGCGATACGCCGGCGTATAACGAAGCCTTCGCAAGCATCATTGCGCTTGGCCGCGTCGGCTTGCCCGACGATATCGGCCCAGCTGTCGCCAGCCTGCTCGGGGCGGACAATCGCTGGGTCACGGCGCAGCGCATCGAAGTCTCGGGCGGCCAGAACATCTGACGGCGGCGAGGCCGGCCGTCAGTGGCGGCCGGCCTCGACATGGCCTCGATCTCGGCTATCGTGTACTGGTCGGGAGGTTGAGCATGAAGAGAAGCAACGAGCGCGTCTACGCCATCACCATTTCCAGCGTGTACCCGCTCTATCTGCAGAAAGTGGAGCGGAAGGGGCGCAGCAAGGCGGAGCTCGATGAACTGATCCGCTGGCTTACCGGTCACACGCAACAGTCGCTTGAACAGGCACTGTCGGAAAATCTGAGTTTCAGCGACTTCTTCAACAGAGCACCGAAACTCAACCTGGCCCGCTCACTCATCACCGGCGTGATCTGCGGCATGCGCGTTGAAGACATCGAGGAGCCGATGATGCGCAACATCCGCTACCTCGACAAGATCGTCGATGAACTGGCCAAGGGCAAAGCGATGGAGAAAATCCTCAGGCAGCCTGCCGCCGCTTAGCCCCAGGCCGTCGCCTTAGTGATGAGGAAAGCGCGGCGACGGCAGCGTATCCTGGATGGTGTTCTCCGGCACCGGACCGTTGTCCACTCGCGGCACCTTGAGCCCTTCCATCATTTCGAGCGCCGCACCAACCTTCTCGGCCACGACGGGATCGAATGGCCCTTCGGGCGGGCTGAGTTCATAGGCGCGGAGTTCCTCGGTGGTGATGCCGGCCTGGGCGGCGAACACATCCGGGTCGATTTCAAGCGCGAGGCGGCGATTGTGGTCGCCCTTGGGGAACCGCTGTTCGGGATTGGCTGGAAAAGTCATGAGCGTTCTCCGATCGAATTCGTCTTGCGGAAAAAGCGCTCAGCGGGGCATTGAGTTCCCCGCAACGCCCTACGGTCTGACGATGGCGCCGTCGCGGCGGCGGTCTTCGGCCATATAGTAGGACTTGGCGGCGAGCTCGGGGTCGAGCAAAGCCGCGGCCTTCTTCTCGTCGATGTCGATGCCCAGTCCCGGCTGCTCGTTGCCGTAGAGATAGCCACCTTCGAGGATGGCGTGGCCGGGGAACAGGTCGTATTCCTCGGGCCGGAAATGGTTCTCCTCCTGGATGCCGAAGGCGGTAGAGGCGAGATCGACATGCATGGCGGCCATCTGGTTGACCGGATCGTTGTCGCCGCCCTCCTGCCAGGCGGTCTGCACGCCGAACCACTCGCAGAGCGTCGCCACCTTGCGGGCCTGGGTGATGCCGCCGCCCTTTGAGACGCGGATGCGGACGAAGTCGATCAGCCGCTCGGTGATGAGCGGCAGGTATTCGTGCGGATTGATGAAGAGCTCGCCCATGGCCTGCGGCGTGGCGCATTGCTGGCGTACGAGGCGATACCAGTGCACCTGCTCGGGCGAGAGCAGGTCTTCGAGGAAATAGAGCCGGTACGGTTCGAGCAGCTTGGCCAGTTGCACCGCATTGTGGGGCGACAGGTGCTCGTGCACGTCGTGCGTGAATTTCGGGCCCCAGCCGAGTTTGTCGCGCAAATGCGCGAACATTTCGGGGATGGCCTTGAGATAGGCGTCGTCGTCGAAGGCCTTGTCTTGCGGCCAGTGGTTCTTGGGCCCACGGGCCTCGGCGCGGTCGAGGAAGCCACCGCCGCCATAATTGCCCAGCTGGCAGCGGATGACGGTGTAACCCTCTTCCCAGTAGCGCCGGACGTCATCTTCCAGTTCGGTGATCGTATCGCCCTGCGCATGCGCGTACGCGGCCACGGCGCTGCGGGTTTTGCCGCCGAGCAGCTGGTAGACCGGCATGCCGGCCTCTTTGCCCTTGATATCCCAGAGCGCCATGTCGATGCCGGCGATCACGGTGTTGCCTATGGCGTCGTTACGCCAATAGGTCGAGGTGAAGATCGACTGCCAGATATCTTCGATGCGGCTGACGTCGCGGCCGATCAGCAGCGGGGTAACGGTCTCGATGGCCGCCTGCACCACCTTGCAGCGATACATGTCGCTGGCCGAGCCGATGCCATAGAGCCCGGGCTGATCGGTCAACACCTTGACGAACAGCCACGTCCCATTGGCCCGCGTGCGAATGGTCTCGATCCCGGTAATCTTGGTCATCTCATCCCTTGAGTTTCAGACGGCCGCAGCTGGCGTTGGAACGTTGCAATAGCATCTACAAAATGACGCGCCAGCCCCCTTTCAGGGGCCGGTGCACAATTAATCCGGGGGGTCGGCTCAGCGCAGTTTTGCGGCCCAGACCGCGACTTCGTCGCCGCTGCTCAGATCGGGCTGCACGATCGAGTCGATCATGAAGGTGGGGGAGAAGTGGATGCCGTTCTGCCGGGCGTAGCGGGTATCCCACTTGATCGCCTTGTCGAGCTGCGGGTTGTCGAAGGCAGCCATCAGGCTCAGACCCGTATAGCCCTCGATGGCACGGATGATATCGTTCGGCGTTCGGTCGCGGTTGGCGCCGGTGGCGTGGTGCTCGAACTCGAACTCCTCGCGATGCGCGCCGACCGCCGCCAGCACCTTCTTGGCCGCTGCCTTGCCCTCGGGCAGCGTCGCGGCAGCCATGATGGCGCGCACGATGACGCCCGAGAACATGTGCCACGGCTGCGACTGCATGCGGATCTTGATGGTGGCCTTGTCCTCGCCGACTTCCGCGAGCAGTTGATCGAGCTTATTGAAGGTTTTCACCGAATAGGGACAGGTCGGCTCGAGGAACACCTCGAACACTTTGGGACCCTTGCCCCAGGTCAGCGGATCAATCAGCGGTACGTCGGCCATGAGTCATCTCCTCGTTTGCGGCGGGAGTTGAGCCGATTGCGCCCTCGCCCGCAACCGGGCAGAAGGTTGAAGTTGCGAAGGAAAACCATGACCGACCTGGCCGCCATCGAGACCCTGCTCCATCGCGAAATCCCGCTGTCGCGGGAGATGGGCGTGCGGGTTGTTCTTGCTTCGGCTGATGCTGCACGGATTGCCGCACCGCTGACGCCCAACATCAACTATTCCGGCACCGGGTTCGGCGGCAGCCTCTATTCCGCCGCGGTGCTCTCGTGCTGGCTGCTGGTGCGCACCACCATCGAGGCCAACGGCTTCGAGTTCGACACCCTGGTGATCCAGTCGGGCGGCATGGAGTATCTGAAGCCTGTCACCGACAACTTCGAGGCCGAGGCCCGTTGGCCGTCCGAAGACGGCCGCGCGCGTTTCCTCGAAGGCTTGCGCCGGCGCAAAGTGTTCCGCACCGAGATCGCCGCCTTGGTGACCTCAGGCGGCGCAACCTGTGCTACGCTGACAGGCCGGTTCGTCGCGCGGGTGCGCTAGATCTGACCCGCCGCCCAGGCGGCGATGATGGCGCCGGCAATGGCGCCGCTGCGCGGCGCGTTGATTGAGGGATGGGCACCGGCGAGAATGGATTTTACTTCGTCGCGGCTGACCCAGAGCGCATGCGCCAGTTCCACCGGATCGAGCTTGATGGCTTCGCTGGTGGCGGTGCCGATACAGCCGAACATCAGCGACATCGGGAAAGGCCATGGCTGGCTGGCGACGTAACTGACCGGGCCGACGACCACCTGCGTCTCCTCGAAGACTTCGCGGCGCACGGCGTTTTCGATGGTCTCGCCCGGCTCGACGAAGCCGGCGAGCAGCGAGTACATCCGCTCCGGCCAGCTCGGGCCGCGGCCGAGCAACAGCTTGTCATCGCGCACGATGGCCATGATCACGACCGGATCGGTACGCGGAAAATGCTGCGTGCCGCATTGCGGACATTTACGCTGCCAGCCGGAATTCTCGACCACACTCGGCGCGCCGCAGTTGGCACAGAAGCGATGCGTCGCGTGCCAGCCGAGCATAGCCCGGCCCGTGGCGATGCACTCTCCATCGAGGGGCGTCAGCGACGGCATCAGACCGCGGATTTCGACCAGCTTGCCGTCCGGGAAACCGGGATGGATCTGCGCCGTCTGGTCCGTAAATTGGCCGATGGTGGCGGCGTCTTCGTGCGGCGTGAACAGCACGAGGTCGGCGGCGAAGCGCGGACCCGCATCCGTGACGCCCAGAAATATCGGCGGCTCGCGGCAATCGGCGAGCGTCGAATCATCGAGCGGCACCAACAGCGGTTGCTCGTCCGCCCCGATCAGCAGCTTGCCGCGCCAAAACACGTAGGTGCGGGCGGCGGGTTCAGAGCGCGTGGTATCAGCGGCGCGCAGATGCGCGGCCCGATCGAGGCCGCCGGGCTGGAATGCATGGGAGAGTTGCAAGGAGACACCTGTCACGTGGAACGACAGGTTAGGCCGTCGGAGCCGGCCCGTGCAAGCGGTCGTGGCGCCGTAAGCGTCCAG
>JAEZKB010000181.1 GCA_023415605.1 Pseudomonadota bacterium | reverse complement strand
GTGCCGGGCAACTCCACCTGCTCCCCCGCCCTGGTGGACGGCGACGGCCGGTAGGACCTCGCGGTGACAGCCACGGTGGCACCTTCGGCGGCGAGCCGCTGTGCGATGGCCCGCCCGATCCCCCGGCTGCTTCCGGTGACCAGAGCCGTTCTGCCGGTCAACAATTCACTCACCGTAGTTCGAGATCCTCTTCATTCGGGGTGCGGTGGCTCTGCCACACGTCGATCAGCCGGAACGGGAACGCCGTCACGATGCGCCCGCCTCCGGAGCGGTAGTAGGTGTGCGCGGTCGGGGTGTGGCACCACACGGTCTTCGCCATCGTGTCGTCGATGTGGCGGACGTAGTCGGTGAACGCCTGCGGGGTGACCTCCAAGGTGGCGGCCTTGCGCTGCGCCATCAGCTGCTGGCACTCCATCACGTAGTGCACCATCACCTCGACACCGAAGTTGTGACCGGCGCCGTGGCCCGGGCTGTAGTTCGGCGCCGAGGAGATGAACATGATCGGGAAGCCGGGCACCAGTCCGCCGCGGTAGGCGGCGGGGCTGTCCCCCCACACGTCCTTGAGACGAACACCGGAGCGACCGCGGATGTCCACCGTGGACAGGAAGTCGAGGTGGTAGCCGGTGGCGTAGATGATCACGTCGAGATCGATCTGCCGCCCTTCGGCGGTGACGATGCCGCGTTCGTTGACCGCCGCCGGTTCGGCGGCTTCGACGTCGACGTGGTCGCGGGTGAGCGCCGCGTAGTAACCGCCGGGGTCGCGGATGATGCGCTTGCCGTAGGGCGCGAAGTCGGGTGTCACCTTCTTCGCGAGCTCCGACCCGGCTCCGAACGTGCGGTCGATGTAGTCCAGGCACAACTGCAGCAGCCGGTCGTTGGCCGGCGAGATCGACAGATGCTCGGCAGCCCACTCCGGGTCACGCACGATCACCGGGTAGTTGTTGTCCGCGGTCCCCCAGAACGACTTCAGCCGAATCCAGTTGGCGAGGAACGGGACGTTGGCGTTGAGACAGCGCCGGTGTTCGGGCACGTCGTCGGTCAACCGCTTGCGCGGCGCGACCCAGTGCGGCTGCCGCTGGAAGACCGTCAGGTGCTCGACCTCGTCCACACAGGCGTCGACGATCTGCACGGCGGTACAGCCGGCCCCGATGATCGCGACCCTCTTGCCACGCAGCGACAGCGTCCCGTCCCATTGCGCCGAGTGCACGCTGACCCCGCCGAAGGTCTCGCGTCCCTCCAGTTCCGGCCACCGGGGACGGTTCAGATAGCCGGCGGCGGGGATGACGACGTTGGCGTGCCCGACCGCCCTGGTGCCGTCGTTACTGACGGTGTGGACTTCCCAGCGCGCGTGCTCGTCGTCCCACCACAGGGCCTCCACCTCGGTGCTGAACCGGATGTGCTCGCGCAGCCCGTTGCGGTCGGCCACCTCTTGCAGGTAGCGCTGATACTCCGGTCCCTGCGGGTAGTAGCTGGACCAGTCGCCGTTGATGTCCCGGGACAGCGAGTAGTACGCCGACGGGGTGTCCACACCGATGCCCGGGTAGGTGGTCGTGTACCAGGTGCCGCCGACCTCGTCGTTGCGGTCGATGATCTCGAAGTCGATGCCGGCGTCGGCGCACTCCAGCGCCGCGGCCATCCCGGCGATGCCGGCGCCGACGATCACCACCTTGAAGCCGTCGGGCAGCGACGCGGTGCGGGGCAGCACCGGCTGCGGCGGGTGGAATCCGCCCTGCTCCAGCAGCAGCCCGAGATACTCCTCCCCCACCTCGGTACCCAGCGCCAGCGGGGCCACCCGCCCGAACAGCGTCGGGTCGTCGGCGGCCAGGGCGTCGGGCCGGCGGGGCGCCTCGAGCGCGGTGGCGACCTCTTCGACGAGTTCGTCGAGGGTCTGCGGGTCGGTGACCCCGATGTGCTCGGGCGGGTCCGGCTCGAAGGAGATCTGTGCCGCGTACCGGTCGACCACGCGAAGATCGCCGGTCAGCTGTGCCAGTACCGCCACCAGGATTCCTGCGTCGGCCTGCCGCAGGTTGGCCCGCACCAGGTCCGGGTCAAGCGTTGTCATCGCGCCTCCTCGCTACCGACCCCGAGTATCGAATGCCCACCGCCGGGTGGCCCGGGCCTTGTCTACTCAGCGGGACGCAAGTCATCGGCGCGTCCCGCGGCAGGCCTACAGTCCCGGGCATGGACGATCTTCACGACGTGCTCGCGACGGCGCGCAGCCACGCACTCGGAGATATTCCGCGTCGACCCGCGCGCAAGCATCCCGACAAGCTCGCGATCGTCGACGGCGAGGTGAACCTGACGTTCGCCGAGTTCGAGCACCTGGTGGACCGCACCGCAGCGGCATTGGCGGACAACGGTTTCGGGGTCGGCGACCGGCTCGCGCTGCTGTCGCACAACTGCTGGCAGTACGCCGTGCTGGCGTTCGCCACCGCCCGCGCCGGGGTGGTCCTGGTGCCCGTCAACTTCATGCTCACCGCCGAGGAGATCGCGTTCATCCTCGACCACAGCAGCGCATGCGGATTCGTCGTCGAAGCCGACCTGGTGCCCACCGCCGCAGCCGCCATGCGACTCGGCGGCAACGTGCGCACCACCGCCGCGCTGGTCCTGCCCGGACAGACACTGCCACAGGGCTGGAG
>JAEZKB010000177.1 GCA_023415605.1 Pseudomonadota bacterium | reverse complement strand
CCTCCGACGACATCGAGGCGGCGCCCCTCCCCAGGCGGATCGTCCGGCACCCGCGTCCACAGCAAGGCGAGCGCGACTCCGCCCAGCGGCAGGTTGACGGCAAAGACCAGCCGCCAGCTCCAGTCGCCCAGCGTCGTCAGCACCAGCCCGCCGACCACCGGGCCGGCAATGGTGAAAAATGACGAGGCCGACGACCAGATGCCGATGGCGCCGCCGCGTTCGTCGCGCGGATAGGCCTTGGCGATGATGGCGAGGCTCGAGGGCACCATGAACGCCGCGCCAAGGCCCTGTACGGTGCGGGCTGCGATCAGGATCAGCGGGCTCGGCGCCATGGCGCAGGCCAGCGAGGCGAGGACGAAGAGCACGATGCCGCCGGCAAAGACATTGCGGATGCCGAACCGGTCGCCCGCCGCCCCGCCGAGCAGTAGCACCGAAGAGAGCAGCAGCAGGTAGGCATTGCTCACCCACTGCGCATCGGCCAGCGATGCGCCGAGGTCAGCGCGGATCGCGGGCGTCGCAATGGAGATCACCGACCCATCGATAAACCCCATCGACGACGCAAGGATCGCCGCCACCAGCACGAAGACGCGCTGGTTGGGGGCGACAAACGAGGTGTCGGCCGTGGTGCTCATGGTGGGAGGCTACGCCTGTTTCACGGCCGGGGCCAGCGGCGTGCAAGACCCACGGATATGGCTCCTCTCAGTCGGCACATTTTCTACCCATCCACCAGCTGTCATCCCGAGCTCCGACCCGGGACCCATCCTTCCTCCACTCGGGATGATAAGTGGGTCCCTGCTTTTCGCAGGGATGACAATCGAGCGTGGGGATAGCTCGGTGAAAGAGCCGATGGCTCAGTCCCTTGCGAGATTCTTCGCCTCGCTTATCCCCGCCTATCCGCACCTCCCCTAGAATACCCCCATCAACCCCGCGGTGGACGGGAAGCGCGACGAACGCTTGCGGGTGAGACTGCCGGGAGGGGGAAGAGGGTCGCCTCAAGCCCCTGGGCCAAGCGCACGGAGTCGAAAGGGAGGGCCAACCCTCCCCTCCCGAAGCGCGGGACAATGCCAGAAACCCCGGTACCCGGAGGCGGTTGTCGTCTCGTACTTATTCATACCAGAGGCGGCATCCGCCTCCGGGCTCGTCACGCTCTTTGACATCCCCGGAAGCCATCGGCTGTCCGGCGTATCAGTGTGCGCTTTGCCCCGCGCCACCATGCTGCGCATTGTCTCCTCCCCCGCACGCTGGAGGATCACGGGGAGATCGCACCCCACCAGATCCTCACCAGTGACACCGGGGGACTTCGCGCCGGCCGAAGGCAGAATCGCTCCAGTGCAGCGATTTAGGCAAGAAGGCCATGAGGGCCGTGCCCGAATGGCTCGGACCTGGAAGGTGGTGGAGGGGGCGCGGGGCAACTCACGCCCGCCCCCTAGCGGTGCAGACACTTGTTTGGCATGCTCCGGCCACGTCAATCGGAGGTCAGCATGTCAGACAGCACCGTATTCATTCCGCCGGAACGCCGCCCGAGCCGGTCGGCGTTCATTCCGCCGCTGCTGCTGATCCCCTTCATCATCTACAACCTAGTGGTCTTCATCTTCATGGGCGGCAGCCCCACAGGCTGGGCCAATCCGGTGTTCAGCATCCAGATGGTATCGGGCCAGCCCTGGTCGCTGACGGCAGGCGACCTGCTGCTGGTGTTGGCCTTGGCCTGCCTCTTCTTCGAAGTGTTGAAATCCACCAATACCGGGCGGACTTCGGTGGTCGAGCACATGGTCTCGACGCTGCTCTTCGTCATTTGCCTGATCGAATTCCTGCTGGTCGGCGCCGCCGCCAGCTCGGTGTTCTTCATCCTGATGATGATGACGATCTTCGACGTGGTCGCCGGCTTCACCGTCTCGATCACCAGCGCCGGCCGCGACGTGACGATGGCCTAGGAGCAAGAGGGGGCGTTCGCGTCCCCTCAGACCACCACGGTCTTCCGGTATCCCGCCGGCATGCGCAGCACGGCGGCCTTGGCGGTATACGCATAGGCGTCTGTCGCAATGGCTTCGCGTCCCCTCGTGGGACCGGCCTGGTGGTGACGCTGCTGCAGCATCTGCGAGAGCAGTTCTGCAGGCGGCGCGTAGCGGCGCAGCGGCGTGCGGGCGCTGGAATAGGCGTCGCGGGGGAGCTCGATCGTCTTGAACTGGGTCATTTCGGCGCCGTCCTGTGTCAAACCGAGCCGTTTGTGTCATTTTGGGACAGGGTGTCCCGGGCTCTTACAGGATACGTCGCAACCACCGTGCCAGGTTGCAAGAATTTGTTAACCTTTTGCCCCGGCACGTGCCGGCAAGGTTAATTCCGGCACCGCGCCCCGACTATTTGAAATCGTCCTTGGCGCGACGCAGCGCTGCGAAGACAACGTCCGCAGCGGTGCCCTCGGGCAGGTTCATCGACTTGGCCAGCACCGGCTCGTCGGCACGGAGGAAGGGGTTGGTGCGCTTTTCCATCCCCATGCTCACCGGAATGGTGAACTGGCCGGCTTCGCGCATGCGCTTGACCTCTGCGGCGCGGATATTGAGCGCCGCGTTGCGCGGATCGACGCTCTGGGCGAAGCGGGCATTGTCGACGGTATACTCATGCCCGCAGTAAAGCAGCGTCTCGTCGGGCAGTTCCCGCAACTCCTGCAGCGCCAGCCACATCGGACCGGGCCTGCCCTCGAACATCCGCCCCACGCCCATCGAGAACAGCGCATCGCCGGAGAAGAGATGCCCGCCGATCGGATCGTAGTAGACGATATGCCCCAGCGTATGGCCCGGCGCTTCGATGACGAGGAAATTGGTATTGCCCAGCTGTACGGTCGACGAGCCGCTCAGCAGCATATCGAGGCCCAGGATCTTCTCGGCCTCGGCGCGCGGGCCGTGAACCATGCAGCTGAACTCGCGCTTCAGGGCCGGAATGCCCTCGACGTGATCGGTGTGGTGGTGGGTGATGAAGATGTCGGACAGATCCCAGCCACGGCGCTCCAGCGCGGCCTTGATCGCCTTGGCATCCGGCGCGTCGATCGCAGCGGTCTTGCCGGTGTCGACATCGTGCACGAGATATCCATAGTTGTCGGTCCGGCACAGGAAGATGTCGATGAGCAAGGCCAATTGTCGCACTCCAGAAGTTGGCGCGGGCGTGACAAGCCCGTCGCAAGCGCGCAGACTCTAGCAAGCCTTGCGTCAGCAGGCAGGCCTAAAGTGAGTAGTAGGACAATTCCAATGGGGAACGCATGAGCACGGACGTCACGCGCCTCATCGGCTTCTACAAGTCGCCGCTGGGCAAGATTTCTCGCGCCCTGGTGCGTGAGGAGGTGATCCGGCTGAGCGGCAACGTACGAGGCCAGCGCGTCCTGGGACTCGGTTTTGCGACGCCCTATCTGCGCTTTGCTCTCGACAAGGCCGAGCGGGTGCTGGCTTTCATGCCGGCCCGGCAGGGGGCCTCGGCCTGGCCACGTGAGGGTCCGTCGCACACGGTCCTCTGCGATCCGTTGGAAATGCCGCTCACCGATGCAGCAGTCGACCTCATCATAGCGGTGCATGCCTTCGAGCACATCGCCGACGCCGAAGAACTGATGCGCGAACTTTGGCGCGTGGCGGCGCCCAATGCCCGGTTGATCGTTGTCGTACCGCGCCGGCAGGGCATCTGGGCCCGCACCGACAATACGCCCTTCGGCGACGGTCACCCCTATAGCCGCTCGCAGTTGGAGCGGCTATTGCGCGACCACAGCTTCATTCCCGAGCACTGGCGCGATGCGCTCTATCTGCCGCCGAGCCAGCGCAGCCTGGTGCTCAAGTCGACGCGCCTCTTTGAGCGCGTCGGCCGCATCCTCATGCCGATGTTCTCGGGCGTCATGGTGGTATCGGCCCGCAAGGAGCTCTTTCCCGCCGTGCCGCGTCGGAAAAAGACGGAGCGGTTCGTGCGCGTCCCGGCGCTGAGCCCGCAGGCAGCGCTTGAGATGCCACCCGACCGTTAGCCCGGCAGCGACAGCACGATATTGCCTGACCACGGCTCGGTAACGCCACGCCCGCCGCCGAGGTCCTCGAGGATTGGCCGTAGCCGGTCGAGATTGGCGATCATGGCCGGCCGCGCCGCCACCATCGCCTCGCTGCTCTGCCAGCGACCGACGACGCAATAACTGCGCTCCCCGGTCTTGACGATGTCGAAGCTCTCAAGACCGGCGAGGGGCTCGCCCCCAAAGCCGCGGTGGATGGCAAGGAACTCCTCATCCTTGCCGGGTTTGACACGCATATGCACGATGTTCATGGCCGTCATCGCAGCCTCCCCGTCCATTGCACGCGGCCAGTCTATCGCAGAGCCCGGCGGGCGGCTCGGTTTTCTTTGCCTTCGAGAGACGCTTTCTCTATGGTCCGCCGCGGTTTCCCGCCGCTTCCGGACAAATGACCGACACGCCCATCCGCCCGCAGCCGCAGCCCGGCATCTTGAAGATCGCGCCCTATGTGCCGGGTCGCTCCGATGTTCCCGCGGGGGTGACGCTGGTGAAACTCTCGGCCAATGAGAGCCCGCTGGGCGCCAGCCCGAAGGCCATCGAGGCCTACCGGTCCGTCGCGGATAAGCTCCATATCTATCCCGAGGGGTCGTCGCGGCTCCTTCGCGAGGCGCTGGGCGAAGTGCACGGTCTTGATCCCGACAGGATTGTCTGCGGCTTCGGCTCCGACGACATCCTGCAACTGCTCGCCCAGATCTATCTCGGCGAGGGCGACGAGGCGGTGATGAGCCAATATGGCTTCAACGTCTATCCGATCATCACCCGCGGCGCCTCGGCGGAAATCGTGATGGCGCCGGAGACAGACTATCGCGCCGATGTCGATGCCATCCTTAGGGCAGTGACGCCGAAGTCGCGGATCGTCTTCCTCGCCAATCCGAACAACCCGACCGGCACCTATCTGGGCGCCGACGAAATCCGGCGCCTGCATGCTGGCCTGCGGCCGGATATCCTTTTCGTCATCGACAGCGCCTACGCCGAATATGTGACGGCGGACGACTACACAGTCGGCATCGATCTCGTCGATGCTGCCGAGAATGTGGTCATGGTCCGCACCTTCTCGAAGATGGGCATTGCCGGCGAGCGGGTGGGTTGGATGTATGGGCCGCCGCACATCGTCGACGCGGTGCACCGCATTCGCGGGCCGTTCAACGTCACGCTGTCGGCGCAGGCGGTGGCCGCCGCGGCGGCAAGGGACACGGCATTCACCGCAAAGCTCCGCGAGCACAATGCCATCTGGCGCGACTGGTTGAGCCGGAGCCTGCGCTCTAACACCATTCAGGTGCCGCCCAGCCAGGGTAATTTCGTCCTCGCGCTGTTCCCGGATGCGGAGACGGCTCGTGCTGCCTTCACGGCTTTGCGCGACAGGGGTCTTCTCGTGCGCGAAATGCACAGTTACGGCATCACCAACGGCCTCCGGATCACCATCGGCCTCGAAGCGCCGATGCGGGCGGTGGTCGAGGTGCTACAGGATTTTGGCGCGGCAGGAGCGCAAAACTGATGTTTCAGAAACTCACGCTTGTGGGGATCGGGCTGATCGGCTCGTCGATCGCACGGGCGGCGCGGCTCAAAGGGCTGGCTAAACACATTGCCATCACCACTCGCAAGGTCGAGACACTGGAGGAGGCACGGTCACTGAACCTCGGAGACAGCTACACGCTGGACGCCGCTGAAGCGGTGCGCGGTGCCGATCTGGTCATCCTTTGCACTCCGGTCGGAGCCTATGGTCCGGTGATGGAGTCGATCAAGGATGCGCTGATGCCCGGCGCGATACTCTCCGATGTCGGCTCGGTCAAGCAACACGTGGTCAAGGTGATCGAGCCGCTGTTGCCCAAGGGCGTGCATTTCGTCCCGGCCCACCCGATCGCCGGCACGGAGCATTCCGGCCCGGCGGCCGGCTTCCCAGAACTCTTCGTCGGCCGCTGGTGCGTGCTGACACCGGCCAAGGACTGCGATCCCGCGGCGGCGGCGAAGCTCCGCGCCTTCTGGGAGGCGATGGGCTCCAATGTCGAGGCAATGAGTGCCGAGCACCATGACCTGGTGCTGGCGATCACCAGTCATGTGCCGCATCTGGTTGCCTACAATATCGTGGGCACGGTGGCCGATCTCGAGGCTGATACGCAGTCCGAGGTGATCAAGTTCTCAGCTTCAGGCTTCCGCGACTTTACCCGCATTGCCGCCAGCGACCCCGTAATGTGGCGCGACATTTTCCTCACCAACCGCGACGCGGTGCTGGAGATGCTCGGCCGCTTCTTGGAGGACCTCAGCCAGCTGCAACGTGCGGTGCGCGTTGGCGACGGGGCGGGGCTCGAGGAACTCTTCACCCGCACGCGAGCCATTCGCCGCTCCATCATCACCGCCGGCCAGGAAACAGCGCAGGCCGATTTCGGCCGCCCACACCCGGCGGCGGTGCCCAAGCTCGTTCCGGAGCGCGAGCACGGCGGCGGCGACGACGCCTAGAGCCAGCGCGCCCTAGTACAGCGGTTCGAGGTTGGCGAGCGGGATACCGCCGATGCGGACCGCGCCGCCCGAGAACTGCAGCGCCTGCTTGAAGGTGCCATCCTCCTGCGGCAGCCCGGCGGCTACCGCGAGGATCATCGGGTTGACGTAGGGCGCCAGCCGCTCGCGGATGCCGCGATTGGCATAGGTGATGTCGCCTTCGAGCATGCGGTTGGCGTCGAGCCCCAGCGTACCTGAAGCGTCGATCAGGTCTTCGCCGTCGGTGCCGTTGATCCGCATCACCTCGAGCTTGCCGCCGGCCGTTTGCCAGGCGGCGAGGAGGTCGGCATCGCCAAAACGCCGGATGTCGTCGGGGAGGCCCGTGACCTGCAGTTGCACTTCCCCGTCGCCATCGGCGATCGCTAAGCCGGGAGCCACCACATCGCTTCCCACCGCATAAATGGCCAGTGCCGCAGTGCCAGCGGCCGCGTCATGGAGCTCGGGCACATCGATCACCTGCAGTTCGGCATGGCTCGCCTTGACCTGCGGCAGGTCGCTGCCGGCGGTGGTCTCGACCCAGTCGAGGCCATTGCCCACCACCGACAGCCGGGCGATGCGCCAGCCGTCGCCGCCGAGGCCTTTAATGAAGTCGTTCGTGGTGAGCCGGGCGCTACCCTGCAGGTCGGTAAAATCGAGCCGGCTCGAGGTGCCGAAAAAGGCGTTGGCACCGGTGATCGGCGCCCGGGCCGAGACCAGCACATGGGCGGGGTTATCCACCTGCGCGCTGGCACGGAAGCCGGCGGCAGTGACGGTCAGGTCCTCGGCGACCAGCGTTGCATCGGCGCAGTCGACATCGATGCGGAACGGGAATCCGGTGACGTTGAGTGTGCCGCAAGTCAGCTTCGGATCGATGTCGCCATCATTGGCTGCCAGCTGCTCTATGCTCTGCCGCACCTGGCCGGCGGCGAAGAACCAGCCGGCGCTCCAGAGGCCTGCGACGAACACGACGATCAAGAAAAGCCAGGCGAATCGTTTCATGCTGTTGTCCCGGATGCGGCGGCGCAAATTTGCCAGACTTCTCACCAGACTTGGCGGCGAAAGCAAGGAGCGGCAGGACGGCATGGCAGCCGAAATCACGAGTCACTGGGTTTTTGGCTATGGCTCGCTGATCTGGAACCCGGGCTTTCCCTTTATCCGTCAGGTGCCGGCGCTGCTCAGCGGCGCACACCGGAGCCTCTGCATCTACTCACATCGGCATCGCGGCACAGAAGCGCAGCCCGGCCTCGTCTTTGGCTTGGTGCGTGGTGGCTCCTGCCGCGGCATGGGATTCGAGGTCGAAGACCAGCGTTGGCCCGAAGTGGTCGACTATCTCCGCGAGCGCGAACTCGACAAGGGTGTCTATCGCGAGCAGTTGCGGCCGGTTCGGGTCGATGGCGTCGGACCTGCTGATGCGCTGGTGTTCCTCGTCGACGAGAAGCACGCACAATATGCGGGCCGGCTCGAAGTCGCCGAGCAGGCCCGGCTGGTGCGTGCCGCGCACGGAGAGTCCGGCCCCAACACCGAATATGTCATTGAGACCGCCAAGATCCTGGCCTCATTAGGCATTCGCGACCGTTATCTCGATGAGCTGGTCGAGGTTCTGGGCGGTATTGACGTAGCAGTGACCGCCAAGAGCCTTTAGAGGCCGGCGCCGTCGCTAGTGGGCGATCTTGATGGCGTCGGAGATGATGCTGACATCGCCGATATCGTGATTGGTGTCTTGGCGCATGGCGCGACCCATCGCCTCTTCGTCCTTCTGCGCCTGGCCGAGAGCGCGTTCATCCGCAATAGCCTCGTCGATCAAGACGATCTGCTTTTGCGCCGCGATGACAGTATCGGCATCGCCCGACTGCGCTGCCTGCCGGCGCCGCTCGACGATTCCTTCGCGTAGCTCTCGGAGCGCCCGGATATTTCCCTCGGTCATGTCGATTTCTCCTGTTTCAGAGAAGAAATTCGCGAAGGGGTGTTCGGGTTGCGAGGCATACCGACGCACCGTTGGCCCCCTACTCGCCCAGGGCAGCACACTTGGGGTCGGTGACACGGGTGGCGGTGGCGTGGACGAGGCCGGTGCGGCCTTCGACGACCTCGTAGGCATGGCGGGTGTGGTAGCTGCCGCCGTTTTCTGCCTTGTCTTCCACACAGAGCCGTTGCCGACCGTTGCGGGGCTCGAGCAGCATGACGATGAAGGTCCAGCCATCTTCTGGATCGGCGAAACGCACAACCGGACCATCCGCCTCGATCGCGGTGAAGCCAAAATCTGAGAAGGTGAAAAGGCCCACATCGCGACGCGGGCCGGTCGAATTGGGGAACGACGTCAGGTCCAGCCGCTCGGCGAGGGCCTGTGGCGTCTCGGCCAAAGCCGGGACCGACAGCAGGCTCAGCGCGGCGGCGAGGACGAGGCGCATCAGAGTTTGAGCGTGCCGACCATGTTTTCGGGCTTCACTTCGGCGTCGAACTCTTCCGACGTCAGCAACCCCAGCTCGATCGCCGACTCCTTGAGCGTCGAGCCCTTCTTGTGAGCGTTCTTGGCAATCTTGGCAGCATTGTCGTAGCCGATCTTCCGGTTGAGCGCCGTCACCAGCATCAACGACTGATCCACCAGCTGCTTGATGCGCGCCTTGTCGGGCTCAATGCCGACGGCGCAGTGGTCGTTGAAGCTCTTGGCGGCGTCGGCGAGGAGACGCACCGACTGCAGGAAGTTGTAGGCGATGACCGGCTTGAAGACGTTGAGCTCGAAATTGCCCTGGCTGGCGGCAAAGCCGATCGCCGCGTCGTTGCCCATGACTTGTACGGCGACCATGGTGGTGGCCTCGGCCTGCGTCGGGTTCACCTTGCCCGGCATGATTGACGAGCCGGGCTCGTTCTCCGGAATCGTGAGTTCGCCTAGGCCCGAGCGAGGGCCGGAGGCCAGCCAGCGCACATCGTTGGCGATCTTCATCAGCGCCGCGGCAAGCTGCTTGAGCGCACCCGACGCGCCGACAAAGGCGTCGTGACCCGCCATCACTGCATATTTGTTCGGTGCGGTAACGAAGGGGTGGCCGGTGAGCTTGGCGATCTCTTCCGCCACCGCCACCGCGTATTTCGGGTGCGCGTTGAGGCCGGTACCAACGGCGGTGCCGCCCAGCGCGAGTTCGTACATCTGCGGCATAGTGGCCTGAATGGCTTTGAGCGCCAGATCCAGTTGCGCCACCCAGCCGCTCATCTCCTGCCCCAGGGTGAGCGGGGTGGCGTCCTGGAGGTGGGTACGGCCGATCTTGACCACATCCATGAACTGCCTGGACTTGGCGTCGAGGGTGTCCCGGAGCAGCATGACGCGCTCGACGAGATAATTCTGCACCGCCTCGACCGCCGCGATATGCATGGCCGTCGGATAGGTATCGTTGGACGACTGGCTCATATTGACGTGATCGTTGGGATGCACGGGCTTTTTCGAGCCCATCGTGCCACCGGCGAGCTCGATGGCACGGTTCGAGATCACCTCGTTGACGTTCATGTTCGATTGGGTGCCGGACCCAGTCTGCCACACCACCAGCGGGAAATGGTCGGCCAGTTTTCCGCCGATTACTTCATCGGCCGCGGTGACGATCAGGTCACGGGTCTTCTCGTCGAGGAGGCCAAGCTTATGGTTGGCGAGCGCCGCCGCCTTCTTGAGGATGCCGAACGCGCGGATGATCTCGACCGGCATCTTCTCACCGCCGATGTCGAAATTGGCGAGGCTTCGGGCGGTCTGCGCGCCGTAATACTTTTCGCTCGGCACATTGATCGTGCCCATCGAGTCGGATTCTACGCGCGTTCCCATGACAATCTCCGGCGGAAAAGGAAACGGCCAGCCCCGCGAGGGACTGGCCGTCAAATTCGTTCAATATTGCGCAATCGAGCCAGGCTCGACTTACGACTTCTTGGGTTCGAGAACCTGACGGCCGCGATACATGCCGGTCTTCAGATCGACGTGGTGCGGACGGCGCAGCTCACCCGAATCCTTGTCCTCGACATAGGCCGGGGCCGCAAGGCCATCAGCCGAGCGGCGGAAACCGCGCTTCATCGGCGAGGTCTTACGTTTTGGCACTGCCATGGTCGTTACTCCGTAATATCGTTTTCGCCGCGGAGGGCGGTCAACAGACGGGGTCTGTCGGGAATTGCGGGCCTCTATACAGAATGCACAAAGCTCTGGCTAGTCCCTATTGCAGCGCCAGTTTGCCGCTTTCCCCCACACAAGCGGCCCGCTCTCCATATTCCCGCGCCCGTGCCTCGACAATACCGGCGATCCGCCGGAGGCCAGCGGTTGGCCGGGCCGGTCTGCGCACGATGGGGTTGGGTAACGCTACGGCAAGCAGGCTGGCGCGTTCCCAACTCAGGGCATCCGCGTCGGTGCCGAACGCTGCCTTGGCCCCGGCCTCGATGCCGAACTGGCCATCTGGCCCCCATTCCGCGATGTTGAGGTAAATTTCCATGATCCGCCGCTTGGGCATGACGAGGTCGATATAGAGCGCCAGGGGCACTTCCAATCCCTTCCGCACCACGGACGCATGGTTGGTGAGGAAGAGATTACGCGCCACCTGCATGGTGATCGTCGAGGCGCCCCGGAAATCCTGCCCGGCCAGCATTCGGTCGAATTCGTCCTTCAGCGCTCGGACATCGACACCCCAATGCCGGCAGAACTGGCCGTCTTCCGAGAGGATCACAGCAGCCTTGACGCGGTCGGAAATCTGCCCGATCGGCCGCCATTCGCGCGTCACCGGCCGGCCGGTGAGATACCGCTCCAGCATCGGCACCGAGACTGGGTCGACCACCAGATAGACCGGCGTCAGCACCAATGGGATGGCGATGAGACCCACTAGGATGAGCAGCACGCTGCGGAGAACGCGCGCGAAACCCCGGCGCTTCCGCCGCTTTCTGGGCTTTGCTTCGCCGCTTTCGGTCATCCTCGCCCCGTCATCCCCTTGGCGCGCACGGAAATTCCGGGATACATGCCCGTGCGGCACGTGAATTCTCGGAACCTCTGGCCTGATGTACGACTTCTACGCCGAACTCAAGGAAAACGCCGCCGACATCGAGCGCGAACTCGACCGCTACCTGAAATCCGAAGTGCTGTTCGGGCCCGGCGTGCCGCCCGACCGACTGGTCGCAGCCATGCGCCACGGCAGCCTCAACGGCGGCAAGCGCCTGCGCCCGTTGCTGGTGCGCCAGGCCGCCGCCGCCTTCGGGGTTACGGCTGACGCCACCCTGCCCGCCGGACTCGCGGTCGAAATGATCCACTGCTATTCGCTGATCCACGACGACCTGCCGGCCATGGATGATGACGACCTGCGCCGCGGCCAACCCACGGTGCATAAGGCATATGACGAGGCCACCGCCATTCTCGCCGGCGATGCGCTGCTGACCCATGCCTTCCAGGTCCTCGCTTCGGTCGGTCATGCCGATCCCGGCGTCCGCGGCCGCCTGGTGGCGCTGCTGGCTGCCGGGGCCGGTGCCGGAGGCATGGTCGGGGGGCAGATGCGCGATATCGAGGGCGAGACGACCCGCTTGAGCGATCGCGGCATTGGCCAGATGCAAGCGATGAAGACCGGTGCCCTGATCCGCGCCGCCGTGCTCATGGGCGCGACCATCGGCGGCGCCAATGAGGCGCAGTTCGGTGATCTCACCGTCTATGCCGAAAAGGCCGGCGCCGCCTTCCAGCTCGCCGACGACCTGCTCGACGTCACCGCAACGGCCGAACAGATGGGCAAGGCTACCGGCAAGGACGCTGGCGCCGGTAAGCAGACGCTGGTGGCACTCTGGGGCCCGGAACCGGCCCGGCGCCGCCTCGGAGAACTGGTGCACGATGCGCTGACCGCTCTCACCCCTTTCGGCGCCGAGGCAGATGGGCTTCGCGCCACCGTGCGCTTCTTCGCCACGCGAGACAACTGATGCCAACCCTGCTCTCGGTCAATGTCGGCTCGCCCGAAGTCCTGCCCGGCAGTGCCTCGCCCACGGGAATCGTCAAGCTGCCGCGGTCCGGGCCGGTAATGATCGACGAGATGGGCGTACTCGGCGACGCCGTCATGGACAAGAAGCACCATGGCGGCCGCGACCAGGCCGTCTACATCTACCTGCAGTCGGACTACGACTGGTGGGCAGGCGAGGTGGATAGACCCTTCCCGCCAGGCACGTTCGGCGACAACCTCACGATTGGCGGAATCGATGGCGCCGGCCTCGCCATCGGCGACCGGCTGCAGATCGGCGACGTCCTGCTCGAGGTGACCTACCACCGCACACCCTGCGCCACGCTGGGCCGCAAGATGGGCGATCCGCGCTGGGTGAAGCGCTTCGCCAAGGCGCTGCGGCCCGGCGCCTATATGCGCGTATTGGTGTCCGGCACGGTCGGAGCCGGTATGGACGTAGCCTACCAGCCTTTCTTCGGCGAGCGCGTCACTGTCAGGGAACTGATGGCCACCGACGGCATGCGCGAACGGCCGCGCGAGCTGATGGAGCGGGTGCTCCGTACCCCGATCCGGGAGAAGACTCGGCTGAAGTACGAACCACTGCTCTAGGCCGCGACCCGCCTGGTCTCGATCCGCGACTTGAGATAGTCGGCGATTTTCTGGTTCGCCTTTTCCTGCTGCGCCTTGACCAGCGGGCCAAACTGAAGCGGATATTTCGACTTGATACCGACCGTGACCCGCGTCTGGCCATCAGCACCTGGCGCGATATCGACCGGATAGTAGAAGCCGAAACTGGTCCAGCTCAGTCCATCCTGCAGGATCACGCGGCCGCGCCCGGAATCCGCTCGCCCGAGCTTGTAGCTGTCACTGGGGCCGACATTCTCGACGGTGCGGAACACCTCATCTGCCGGCACGCCAGTGGTGAACGTCACCTTGCGGTCACCGAAATTGGTGTGGATCGGCGGCACCGGCCGGAGCAGCACATAGCCATAGATGATGGCGATCACGATGACAGCGGTGAAGGCGCCCGTAACCATGAAGTCCCCTGTTCTCGCCCCGGGGAAATCTGGTCACGCGCCGGAGGCCGCGTCAATCTACTCCGCCGCGGCCTTGCCGGCGCCGAAGCGCTGCTCGATATACTCGGCGACCATCACCTTGAACTGCTGGGCGACATCGGCACCCCTCAGGGTAGCGACCTTCTGACCCTCGATGAATACCGGGGCGGCAGGGGTTTCGCCGGTACCTGGGAGCGAGATGCCGATATCGGCGTGCTTGCTTTCACCGGGGCCGTTGACGATGCAGCCCATCACCGCCACCGACAGCGCCTCGACGCCCGGATAGCGCTCTTTCCAGTCCGGCATCGAGGCGGTGAGATGGTCCTGAATTTCCTTAGCCAGCACCTGGAACGTCTGGCTGGTCGTTCGGCCGCAGCCCGGACAGGCGGCAACGACCGGCAGGAACTGCCGGAAGCCCATGGTCTGCAGCAGCTCCTGCGCCACACGTACTTCCTGTGTACGATCGCCGCCCGGCTCGGGCGTCAGCGACACGCGGATGGTGTCGCCGATTCCCTGTTGCAGGAGAATGCCCATGGCGGCCGACGAAGCGACGATGCCCTTGGACCCCATGCCCGCCTCGGTTAGTCCGAGATGCAGCGCATAGTCGCAGCGGGCCGCAAGGTCCTGATAGACCGCGATCAGGTGCTGGACGTCCGACACTTTGGTGGAAAGCAGGATGCGGTCTGGCCCGAGCCCGAGTTCTTCTGCCCGCGCCGCCGACAGCAATGCCGACTGGATGATGGCCTCGCGCTGCACCGCGGCGGCAGAAACCGGTGTCGCCGAAGCCGAATTCTCATCCATCAGCCGGGTCAGCAACTCTTCGTCGAGAGAGCCCCAGTTGACACCGATGCGCACCGGTTTGTCGTATCTCATTGCCAGTTCGATCAGCGTCGCGAACTGGGTGTCGCGCTTGGCCTTGAACCCGACATTGCCGGGATTGATGCGATACTTAGCCAGCGCCTCGGCGCAGGCCGGATGGTCGGTGAGGAGCTTGTGGCCGATATAGTGGAAGTCCCCGATCAGCGGCACATTGATGCCGCGCGCCGCCAGCCGGTCGCGAATATGCGGAACCGCAGCGGCAGCTTCGTCGCGGTCGACCGTGATGCGAACGAGCTCCGAACCGGCGCGCCAGAGTTGTCCCACCTGTTTGACGGTGGACTCGATATCGGCCGTGTCCGTATTGGTCATCGATTGCACGACGATTGGAGCGCCGCCGCCCACCATCACGCCCCCGACATTGACTCCGATCGACTTCCTGCGCGCCGCAACGCTCATCGCTCACCACCTTGCTGCAACCAGCAAATAAGGCTTTGAACCTCTGCGCGCAATGTTACGATCTCGTGACTGAGGGAGAGCGATGACGTTACAAGCCTATCTCGATAATATTCAGAAGCAGACCGGCGTCACGCCCGAACAGTGGGTCGACCTCTTCAAGGCCAAGGGTTTCGCCGCGAATAGCAAGGCGACACCGGTTACCGATTGGCTCAAGGCCGACTACCAGCTCGGCCACGGCCACGCCATGGCCGTCGTCAAGCTGCTGCGGGACAAAGGCGCCCTCGCTTGACTGACCTTGATTCCGGGCGCAAGCCCCGCCGCTGGCTGCGGTCGGCCATCGGCCCGATCGCCTCGCTGATCATGTTCGGCATCTTCATCTGGCTGGTCGTTCCGGCGAGGCCCGACATCATCGACAATCTGCCCGCCACCGCTCCGGAGATCGCCGCCACCTGGGCGGAGCGTATGCATGCCCGCTTCCAGAACGGCTCCCCGCTGCAAGCCTTCCACACCCAGATGACCGACTGGGGCTTCGTCAGGCCCGAGCCGCTACGCTACCGCATTGAACTGGCGGGCTCCCCCTGTTCCGATTTCTTCGAAGTCACCTGGACCGCCGACAGCGCCGGAAACCTCACCAGCATCGATCCCACGCACCGCCAAGTGTGCCGCTGATCTTGAACCCCGAGCCGACGGTCCCCATGTCGTTGGACATGACACAGCGCCCCTTCACTTTGCTCAACCGCTTCCTGCAGTTTCGCACCGAGCTCGGCTTGCTCTGGCGCGCGTTCCGCGCGACGGAAACGCCGTTGCATCTGAAAGCGCTGATGCTGCTGGTGCCGCTTTACCTCTTGAGCCCGTTCGACCTCATTCCGGACTTCATTCCGCTGGCGGGCTGGCTGGACGACGTGGTCGTCATTCCCATGCTAGTGAGCTGGATTATCTCCCTGTTGCCCAAGTCCGCCCCGGTTCATCCGCGCGGCCGCCGCGGCGACGATGTGATCGAAACCACCTACCGTCGCAAGTAGGACTTACTACCGCGTCCACTCGCGCGTGGCGCAAATAATGCCGGCACAGCCGCTGACGATCAGCTTGTCCGCCGTCACCTCGATGGTGACGGCGTTTGACTTTCCGTTCTCCGGATTGGTGACCGTGCCCTCATAGCGGGCACCGGAGCCTGTAACCGCCCCGAGCGTTTCGCCTGACCGGGAGAGACAGAAGCCTTCCGCACAAGGGGCGATCGCCACCACCTGCCCCTTGGGCGTCACCCAGTCCCCCTCGATCGGTTCGGCAGCAAAGGCCGGCGTGACGGTACTGAGGGCGAGAACCAGCCCGATCCGCCTCATCGGCGGCCCTCGAACCGCACCAGAAGGTCCTTGGCGTCGATCTGGTCGCCGGGTTTCACCGTGACTTCTGCCACCGTGCCGTCCGCTTCAGCATGGATTGCCGTTTCCATCTTCATGGCTTCTATCGAGAGCAGCACATCGCCAGCAAAGACCTTGTCGCCGACCTTGACGCCGAGACCCGAAATGACGCCCGGCATCGGTGCGCCGATCTGCTTGGGATCGCCCAAAACAGCCTTGGCGCGCACCTGCACTTCGCCGACTTTGAGCCGGTCAGGCACTGTGATGGTGCGCGGCTGGCCGTTGAGGTCGAAGAAGACGCGGACCTGACCCTTTTCATTGGTCGGCGAGCGACCCTGATAAGTGAGGACCAGCGTCTTGCCTTTTTCGATATCGACGAGAATCTCCTCGCCTTCCTTGAGGCCGTAGAAATAGACCGGCGTGGGCAGCACCTCGGTGGGCCCATACTTGTCCTGCGTCTTGGCGAAGTCCGCGAATACCTTGGGATACATGAGGTAGGAGGCGAGCCGGAGATCGTCGAGTTCCTGGCCTGTCGCTTCCTCACCCTTCTTGCGCTCGGCTTCGAGATCGACATCCTTGAGATAGGAGCCCGGC
>JAEZKB010000157.1 GCA_023415605.1 Pseudomonadota bacterium | reverse complement strand
GCCGCGTCTTGGCGCGACTGGACCACATCCGCCATCGACGCCTTCTGCCGCGTGCCCACGGGAGCGGGTAGCAAACCCTACCTCTCCGACGGCCTGCTCGTGGGGCCATTCGAACAGGTAGCCCCGTTCAGTCTGCTGATCGTCAACACCGATGGCAGCCTCGCCGAACGCAGTGGCAACGGCCTCACCATCTTCGCCACCTCGCTGGCCGACTCGGGTCTGGTGTCCTCGGGCCAGTCCATGGCTCTCTACGTCCACCACATTGCCGGCGCCCTGCGCACCGACGTCGAGTTGGGCGAGTCCGCTGGGCAGGCCGGCGTCTGGGTCACCATGGGCGAGGCCGCCTTCGGTCCCGAGGCGGTTCGTGCCGCGGCAACCTCTTACGGTCCCGGCACCTTTGGCGATGCCGACTGCAGTTATGTTCCGGCCCTCAACGCCCTCGACCCACGCTGGACCGCCAGTCAGTTCGTCAGTGTCGGCAACCCGCATTGCGTCACTTTCCTCAGTGATGCGTCGTACCTGCCCAGCAACGAGGACCTGCACGCCGAGCCGCTCCATGGCTACCTGACCCAGATTGCAAATGCCCGCGATGCTGCCGGTAACAATGGCCGCGTCAGCCTCGCCGGGATCAATCTCCAATGGGCCGCTATCAACGGTCCTAATCGCATCGCCGCCCGTGTCTTTGAGCGCGGCGAGGGGCCGACCCTTTCGTCCGGCACCAGCGCCACTGCCGTCGCCGCCGCCGCTATGCATCTGGGCCTCGTCACCGGACCCGAGATTGACATCGTCATGCCGGGGGGCACTGCACCCATCACCGCCGTTTGGCAGGGCGAGGCATTGCGCCTCAAGCTCTTCGGCGTGGCCAGGCCCGTGCCGCTGCCCGTCGCGTAGTTGGCATGGTTTTCTCTCTCCGCTCGGGCGGCTAGGCCAGTTTTCTCGCCGTCAAACTTGCCCGCAGGGGCCGGATTTGCGAAGGAGACCGGCAAAATCAGGGAGCCGGCATGAAAATCCTCGTCGCCGTCAAGCGCGTCATCGATCACGCCGTCCGGGTGCGCGTCCGCGCCGATGGCTCGGGCGTCGAGACCGACAATGTCCGCATGTCGATGAACCCCTTCGACAAACACGCCGTGGAGGCAGCCGTTCGCCTCGCCGAAGCCGGGCAGGCGACGGAGATTGTCGTTGTTTCCATCGGGCCGAAACAGGCCAATGACGTCATCCTTACGGCCCTGGCCATGGGCGCGCACCGCGGCATCCTGATCGAAGCCGAGGGCAGGGTGGAAACCCTCGCCGTCGCAAAGTTGCTCAAGGCCGTTGTCGCCGAGGAAAAGCCGGACCTCGTTCTCCTCGGTAAGCAGGCGGTCGATGACGACTCGAACCAGGTCGGTCAGATGCTCGCCGGACTGCTCGATTGGCCGCAGGCCACCTTCGCCTCGGAGATCAAGGTCGCCGATGGCAGCCTTGAAGTCACCCGCGAGGTCGACTTCGGCCGCGCCACCGTGTCGATTCCGCTCCCGGCCATCGTGACCGCCGACCTGCGCCTCAATGAGCCACGCAATGCCGGGCTGCCCATGGTGATGAAGGCACGTCAGAAGCCGCTCGCCGTCCGTCCGGTCGCCGAGTTCGGCGTCGACATCGTTCCGCGCCTCACCATCGAGAAGGTCTCCCCGCCTGCCGAGCGCAGCGCCGGCCGCACTGTCGGCTCCACTAGCGAGCTGGCCAAGCTGATTGCCGCCGAAGTTTCTGAGTTGGAGGCGATCTGATGGCCGTTCTCGTCCTCGCCGAGCACGATCTCGGTACGCTCTCCGCCTCCACCGCCCGCATCGTCGCCGCTGCCGAAAAGCTCGGTCCCGTCGACGTCCTGGTCGCAGCCGAGGATGCCGCACCCATCGCCGCCGCAGCCACCGAGATCGCGGGCGTCCACAAGGTTATCGCCATCTCCGGCCTCCCCGGTGCCCCGGCCGACGCTCTGGCCGCCATCCTCGCGGCGAAGGCCGAGGCTTATACTCACATCGTCGCTGCTGCTTCGGCAGTCGGCCGCGACGTGATCCCACGCCTGGCCGCCAGGCTCGATCTGATGCCGGTGACCGACGTCATCGCTATCCACGGACCCACCCGCTTCGATCGCCCGATCTATGCCGGCAACGCCATCGAGACGGTCTCGTCCGGCCAGGCCAAGAACCTGCTGACGATCCGCGCATCCGCCTTCCGTCCGGCAGCGGGTGGCAACAATGCAGATGTCGTCGCTGACACGCAGGCTACCGTCACACGACAGACGTTCATGGGCGATCATCGCACCAACAGTGAACTTCCTGATCTCCAGACTGCACAAATCGTCGTCGGTGGTGGCGTCTCCTTCGGTTCCGCCGAAAAGTTCGCGCTAGTTGAGGACCTTGCCAAAACCCTCGGCGCCGCCGTTGGTGCCACCCGCGCCGCCGTCGATGCGGGCTACGCTCCCAACGATTGGCAGGTCGGCCAGACCGGCAAGATCATCGCCCCCGATCTTTACATCGCCGTTGGAATCTCCGGGGCGTTACAACACCTTGCCGGCATCCAGGGCGCCAAGAAGATCATTGCCATCAACTCCGATCCCGACGCGCCGATCATGAAGATCGCCGACCTCGCCCTCGTCGGTGACCTCTTCGAGGTTGTTCCTGCGCTGACTGCCGAACTGGCTAAACTGGGCCTCAAACGCTGATCCGGTTGCAAATCCCCCTGCGGCTCCTCTAAATGCCGCCGCACCCCGTTTCCTAGAGCCCAGAGCGATGTTCGAAACCCTCAAGAAGGCCACCCTCGACAAGATTTTCGTGCTGATGGCGGAATATGCCGCTGATCCGCGCCCCGGAAAAATCGATTTGGGTGTCGGGGTTTACAAAGATCCCAAGAACATTACCCCGGTCATGCGGGCGGTGAAGAAGGCAGAGCAGCGCATCCTCGATAGCGCCACCACCAAGACCTACAAGGGCGTGGTGGGGAACAAGGAATTCTCCGCCGCCATCGTTGATCTGGCGCTGGGCAACAGCGTCGACCACTCTCGCATCCGCTGCGTCAACGGCGCCGGCGGCACCGGCGCGCTGATGATCCTGATGTACGTCCTCGGCCGCGCCCGGCCCGGTGGCCGCATCTTCATCTCCGACCCAACCTGGCCCAACCATATTCCCTTGGCGGAAAACGCCAATCTCGAAGTCCACTATTATCCGTACTTCGATCCGGTGAGCCGCAGCGTTGATTTCCCCGCCATGATGGAGACGCTCAACAGCCTCACCAGCGACGACATCGTCCTGCTGCACGGCTGCTGTCACAACCCCACCGGCGCAAATCTCACGCGCGACCAATGGGATGCTGTCGCCCAGAGCCTGCAGCGCACCGGCGCCTTCCCGCTCGTGGATCTCGCTTATCTCGGCTTCGGCGATGGCCTCGAGGAAGATGCCTATGGCGTTCGCAAAGTCGTCTCTTCGGTACCCGAAGCCATGGTGGCCTTCTCGGCCTCCAAGAACTTCGGCCTCTACCGCGAGCGCGCCGGCGTCGCCATCGCCATCGCCAAGGACAGCGAGTCGGCCGATGTGGTCTCAAGCCAGATGCAGAACGTCATCCGCGGCACCATCTCGCAGACCCCCGACCACGGTGCCGAAGTCGTCCGCGTCATCCTCGAGGACAAGGAACTGCGTGCCGAGTGGGAAGCCGAACTCACCGAGATGCGTGAGCGCATGAACCGCCTGCGTGCCAAGCTGGCCGCCGCCATCCGTCAGAAATCCAACTCCAAGGACTTTGATTTCATTGCGGAACATTCGGGCATGTTCTCGCTGCTCGGCCTGCCGGGCGATGTCGTTCAGAAGCTCAAGGTCGAGGACGCCGTGTATATGATCAACGACAGTCGCATCAATGTCGCCGGCATCCCGGAAGATCGCGTTGACGAATTGGCCGACAAGCTGCTGGCCGCCGTCCGTTAATCTTGTGGTGCGCCTTGAGGTGCGCCACAATCTGCATACATAACACTAAGAAACCTCAGTTTCCTTGGAGGGAACGACCATGAAGTTCTTCGTTGATACAGCGGAAATCGCGGACATCAAGAAGCTGCACGAAGGCGGCCTGCTCGATGGCGTTACCACCAACCCGTCCCTCATTGCCAAGTCCGGCCGCAACTTCCTTGAAGTGATCGCCGAGATTTGCTCGATCGTACCCGGCCCGGTCTCTGCGGAAGTGGCCTCGACCGAGTATGACGGCATGATTGCCGAGGGCACCAAGCTCGCCGGCATTGCCAAGAACGTCGTCGTCAAGCTGCCGCTGACCGTCGATGGTCTGCGCGCCACCAAAGCCTTCACCGACAAGGGCATCAAGACGAACGTCACGCTCTGCTTCTCGCCCAACCAGGCGCTGCTGGCGGCCAAGGTCGGTGCCACCTACATCTCGCCCTTCCTCGGTCGCCTCGACGATATCAACCTCGACGGCGTCGAACTGATCGAGCAGATCCGCACTATCTACGACAACTACGATTTTCAGACGCAAATCCTGGCCGCCTCTATTCGTACGCCTAACCACGTCACCCAGGTGGCGCTAGCGGGTGCCGACGTCGCCACGATCCCACCGGCCGTCATCTACAAGCTTGCCGATCACCCGCTGACCAAGTCGGGCCTCGAGCAGTTCGTCAAAGACTGGAAGGCCACGGGCCAGTCGATCCTCTGATCGATGGCTGACACGCGGATCGCCGAGGCCGTCAAGGCGGCCTTGGCCGATGTCGAGATCCCCGGCGGCGGCAACCTCGCCGGCTATGGCGGTCTTTCCGACATCATCGTCACCACCGGCGCGGTGGCCTTCGCCATCGCCGTCGCCCCGGGCATGGAGGCCGCCTTTGGCCCGGCCCGCGCCACTGCCCAGCTAGCGGCCGAAAAGGTCGTCGAAGGCCGCAAGGTCATGGTCTCGCTGACCAGCGACCGGGCGCAGGCCGCTCAGGGCCACGCCCAGACCCATGCCCGCCCGCTGCCCTCGGGGCGAGAGGCCGTCACCGGCATCCGCCATGTCATCGCGGTCGGCTCCGGCAAGGGCGGCGTCGGCAAGTCTACGGTCGCCGCCAACCTCGCGCTCGCCTTTGTCGCGGAGGGCCTGCGCGTCGGCCTTCTCGATGCCGATCTCTACGGCCCGTCGGTCCCCAAACTGCTCGGCCTCGAAGGCCAGCCGGCGGTGCGCGAGGACGGCATCTTCTCGCCCCATCGCGCTTATGGCCTCAAGGCCATGTCCATCGGCTCGATGTTGACCAAGGACCAGGCCGTCGTCTGGCGCGGCCCGATGGCGACCTCCGCCCTGCGCCAACTGCTGCGCGAAAGCGACTGGGGTGAGCTCGACGTGCTGGTCGTCGACCTGCCGCCAGGCACCGGGGATATCCAGATTTCGTTGGTCCAGCAGGTGCCGCTGACCGGCGCCGTCATCGTCTCCACTCCGCAGGACCTGGCGCTGATCGATGCCAAGAAGGCCATCGACATGCTGCGCCGCACCAATGTGCCGCTGCTCGGGCTGGTCGAGAACATGAGCTACTTCGTCGCCCCCGATACCGGTAAGCGCTACGACATCTTCGGCCATGGTGGCGCTCGCACGGCCGCCGAGCGGATGGATCTGCCATTCCTCGGCGAAATCCCGCTGCATATGGCCATCCGCGAAACGTCCGATGCCGGCCGTCCGGTCGTCGCCGGTGATCCGGAAGGCGCCGAAGCCAAGGCGTTCCGCGCCATCGCTGCCAAGCTCATTGCCGCCCACCCGCAGTTGCGTCCATGACGATCACGATCCGGCCAGCGGCCCGCACCGATATCGCCGCCCTAATCACAGTCGATCCGGTCGCCCTCACTGACGTCGATCGTCGCCAGTCCCTGGCGCGATGGGCGGCGGGTGGCCAGTGCCACGTCGCCGAACGGGAGGGCAGGGTGGTAGGCTATGTGGCGCTGACCAAGAGTTTCTTCCACCAGCCCTTCGTGGAACTGCTGATCGTCGCGCAGGACGATCGCCGCTCCGGCGTCGGCCTGGCGCTGATCGAGCACTGCAAGACGGCTACTGCCGGCGAACTTAAACTGTGGAGCTCCACCAACCGCTCCAATGCCCCGATGATGGCGCTTCTGACGAAGGCTGGCTTCATCGAAAGTGGGGTCATCGAGAACCTCGACGAAGGCGATCCGGAGATGATTTTCCTGCTCCGCCGACAGCCCTCCAGCGCGGCGGCTGTCGAATAGCCGCTGCCGTCGCCGACAAGGTGACAGGGTCCGAGTCGGCTGCTATGCAATCGATTTCATAAGCCGCAGCGATCGGCACATTCAGCACCACTACGCCCGATGGGGCCGTCAGGGAGGGGTTATGTTTTCTGTAGACCGCAAGGATTTCGGGCCGAACTTCGTCTTCGGCGCCGCTACGGCTGCCTACCAGATCGAAGGTGGCCAGACCGATGGTCGAGGGCCGTGCATCTGGGACACCTTTGCGGCGACCCCTGGCAATGTGAAGAATGCCGACGACGGTCGCGAGGCCACCGATCACTACAACCGCTGGCCCGAAGATCTTGATCTCATCCGGGACGGCGGCTTTGACGGTTATCGCTTCTCGCTGGCCTGGCCGCGCCTGATGCCCGAAGGCACCGGCGCCGTGAACCAGGCCGGCCTCGACTTCTATGATCGCCTCATCGATGGCATGCTCGAACGCGGCATCAAGCCGTTCGCCACGCTTTACCACTGGGATCTGCCCAGCGCCCTGCAGGACAAGGGCGGCTGGATGAACCGCGACATTGCCGGCTGGTTCGCCGACTATGCGGCGCTGGTGGCGCACAACTTCGGCGACCGGCTCGCCGCCACTGCCACCATCAACGAACCCTGGTGCGTGGCCTTCCTGAGCCACTTCCTCGGGGTTCACGCCCCCGGCTATCGTGACGTCCGCGCTGCCGCCCGTGCCATGCATCACGTGCTTTTGGCACACGGCACTGCCATCGACGCGCTGCGCCACGAGGGCGCCAAGAATCTTGGCATCGTCCTCAACCTCGAAAAGTCCGAGGCGCTGACCGACAGCGATGAGGATAAGTTGGCGCTCGACTACGGCGACGCCATCTTCAACCGCTGGTATCTGGGCGGCGTATTCAAGGGCCAGTACCCCGAAATCCTCACCAAGGCATTGGGCGATGTCCTGCCCGCCGGCTGGGAGAGGGACATGGAGGTCGTGAGCCGCCCGCTCGATTGGGTTGGCATCAACTACTACACGCGCGGCCTCTACAAGTACGACGCGTCGCGCCCCGTCTTCCCGGTCGGCCAGCAGAAGGGCGACCTGCCCAAGAACGATCTCGGCTGGGAGATCTATCCCCAAGGTCTCACCGATCTCCTGGTCCGCGTCTCCAACGAGTACACCAAGCTACCGATCTACGTGACCGAAAACGGCATGTCCGAGGACAATGACGAGCGTCGTGTCGCTTTCTACGATGAGCACTTGAAGGCTGTGAAAGCCGCCCGGGACCAGGGCGCCGACGTCCGCGGCTACTTCGCCTGGTCTCTTCTCGACAACTACGAATGGGCCGAGGGCTACACCTCGCGCTTCGGCATCGTGCATGTGGACTACGAGACGCAGAAGCGCACGCCCAAGGGAAGCTACCGGGCGTTCCAGGGAATGCTGCATAATACGCGGTGAGGGGGGCCTGCGCCCCCTCCACCAGCCTTCGGCTGGTCCCCCTCCCCCGCCTTGCGGGTGAGGATCCGCTGGGGCACGATCTATCCACGATCCCCCCCCCCGTGCGGGGGAGGGGGACCGGCGTAGCCGGTGGAGGGAGCGCAAAGCGCACACTAATGCACCGGACGGGCGTGACCCTCCGGGATATCAAAGAGTGTGACGGGCCCGTACGCGGATGCCGCCTCTGGTATGAATAAGTAAGAGACGACGACCGCCTCCGGGTTGCTGGGGTTTCCGGCATTGTCCCGCGCGTCGGGAGAGGAGGGTTGGCCCTCCCATTTCGACTCCGTGCGCTTGGCCCAGCGGTTCGGGACGACTCCCCTCCTCCTCCCAGCAGTCTCCCCGCAAGCGTTCGTCGCGCTTCCCGTCCACCGCGGGGTTGGTGGGGCACATTGTATGAGACGTGGAAAGCGCGGGGATAAGCATCAATTTTCGCAGGCTGGGCAACGACTTGTAGCCCACCACCAGGCAAGTGACGGCCCACACGGCCCACACACAAAGTTGCGAGGACATAGCTAGCGGCTTTTATTGTGCGCCCAGAGGCGTACTGTCATCACAAGGTCATCATGATGGTCGGTCCGGGCGGAAAGGGGAGTGCCGCAGGGCCGGGCGTGGAGAGTGCGGCGTGAAGCGAAGGCCCCTCTACAGCGGTTCCACAAAGGCTCGCACGCAAGCTGCGCGTCGCCTGATGGAACCGGGCGTGCAAAGACCGTCACAACCCCTCCCGACTTACATCGACGAGCCCGAGGGCCCTACGACGCGCGAGCGCATCGCCAAGGTGTGGGCGCCGTTCTCTGCAAAACACCGGACCAAGCTGGCGATTGCCGCCTCGGTGCTGATCACGCTGCTGCTGGTCGGCGGCTGGCAACTGGTCCAGCCCGCAGCGCAGCGACTGACGCAGGACGACATCAACCATGCGGTAAATTTTGCCATGGATGAGCGGCCGCGCCCGCCTTCGGTTGCCTCCATGGCCTATGCAGCGGTGATTCCGTCGGTGGTGCGGGTCAACGGCTACGACCCTAACGCCAAGGAAGGCGACGAGACGGCCACGCCACCCACCCAGGACACGCCCCCACCGGTCGAGAATCCCCCGGCCGGTGAAGTCCAGGAAGACTTCCACGAAAAGTACACGGCCGTCGGCACCGGCGTCGTGATTGACGATCAGGGCACCATCCTCACCAATCTTCACGTCGCGCGCGCCGCCCCGCGGCTGCGGGTCGAGTTCTTCGACGGCACCGAGGCCGATGCCCGCATCGTCGGGGCACGGCCTGAACTGGATCTTGCCATCATCCAGCCCAACCGGCTGCCCGACGACCTGCAGCCGGCAACGCTCGGCTCCAGCGCCTCGCTGCGCCCCGGCGCCGCCGTCGTCGCCGGCGGCTTCCCCATCGGCAACGGCCCCGCCGCCACGGCCGG
>JAEZKB010000320.1 GCA_023415605.1 Pseudomonadota bacterium | reverse complement strand
GCTGCTGGGCGAGGGGCTGCACAATGCCATCAAGTCCGGCATGGCAGCCGCCGTCGCCATTGGCCAGGCGATGCGCGGCGCCAGCCGTTTGCAGGAAGCCTACCGCCGCCAGATCGCCCCGGTCATGGACGACCTCACGCGCTGCCAGCAGATGGCGGACCTGTTCTATTCCGACCTCGCTCGCGGCAGGGCGCTGCTGGGCCTGACCCACCCCGGCCTGCTGCGCGGCTTCGCGGCGGGCAAGACCATGGTCGAACTCAGCAATCTCTGGCTGTTCTCGGGGTTCTTCCGGCCGGTGATGCCGGCGTCGCTGGCGGAGATGCTGAGGGCGGGGGCGAGATGACCTCAGGCGTGACCACCAGATCGTGATTTGCCGCGGCCGTCCCCAGCGCCGAGTCTCCTGCCTTCACGGAGGATCTTGGACATGCGACCGCTCCCAACGGCACTTGCTGCACTCCTGCTCACTCTAACCCCGGCGCTGGCCCATCACGGCTGGTCCTGGACCGAGGACGGGTTCTTCGAACTCACCGGCGTGGTCAAGGAGGTCTATGTCGGCAATCCACACGCCACGCTCGAGGTCGATGTCGAGGGCGTGGTCTGGCGCGTCGAACTCGCGCCGCCTGGACCGACCACAGCTGCCGGCTTCAGCGAGGATACCGCTCCCGCCGGCACGGAAATCACCGCCATCGGCAATCGCTCGGAAGACGAGAGCGAGACACGCATGAAGGCGGTACGCATCGTCGTCGACGGCCAGAACTACGACGTCTACCCGAGCCGCGTGCCGGCCAACTGACGGTGGAGGCAGTCGCTGCCGCGATTGAGCAGTGGGACGCGGTGCGGGCGCTGCGCGGTTCCTTCTATGTCTATCCGGTCGTCAGCGCCCTGCATGTGCTTGGCATCGGCGTGCTGCTGACCGGCGTGCTGCTGATGGACCTGCGGCTTGCCGGCGTTTTTCGATCGCTGCCGGCGGAGCCTTTCGTCGACCTGCTGCGGCGGGTGACGCTCGCCGGCTTCGCGCTAGCGGTGCTGACCGGACTGACGCTGTTTTCCGTGCGGGCGTCGGACTATGTGGCGCTGCCGCTGTTCTGGGCGAAGATGGGCCTCATCGCCGCTGCCGGCATCAACCTCGCGGCGCTGCTCTTGCTGGATCGGGCGAAGGCCGTGTTCGGCGGCGTGTCGCTGCTCCTGTGGCTGGGCGTGCTGTTCGCCGGCCGTTTCCTCGGCTTCGTCTACGCCGCCTGACCCGCCGCCCAGCCCGAGGCCCAGGCCCATTGGAAGTTGTAGCCGCCGAGCCAGCCGGTGACGTCGACCACTTCGCCAATGAAGTAGAGGCCGGGGATGGCGCGCGCTTCCATGGTGGTGGAATCCAGGTCTCGCGTATCCACCCCGCCGAGCGTCACTTCCGCCGTCCGGTAGCCTTCCGAGCCCGTGGGCTTGGTGGTCCAGCGCTGGATGGCGTCGACCACGGCGGCGATCTTCTTGTCGGAGAAATCGCCGATCATGTTGGGGATGCCGATCTCCTCGGCCATGGTCTGGGCCAGCCGCTTGGGCATCAATTCGGCCAGCACCGTCTGCAGCCGCGATTTCGGCGTCTCGTTGCGGGCCCAGGCCAGCACCGCCGTGAGGTCGAGGTCGGGCAGAAGGTTGATGCTGATCGGGTCGCCCTCGCGCCAATAGCTCGAAATCTGCAGAATGGCCGGGCCGGAGAGGCCGCGATGGGTGAAGAGCAGGGCCTCGCGGAAACTCTTCTTGTTGGCGGTGGCGATCACCTCGGCGGAAACGCCCGAGAGCGGTGCGATCCGCTCCATAATGCCGGGCTCATAGGTGAGCGGCACCAGTGCCGGCCGGGTCTCGGTGACGCGCAGGCCGAACTGGCTGGCGAGCTGGTAGCCCTTGGCGGTGGCACCCATCTTCGGGATCGACTTGCCGCCCATGGCGACGATAACCGACGCAGCGGTTACTTTCCCGGTCGAGAGCGTGACGACAAAACCGGTTTCGGCCTTGTCGACGGCCTCGACCGCGTCGCCGAGTTCCAGCTTCACACCTGCCTTGCCCATCTCGGCGGTCAGCAGGTTGATGATCTGCTGGCTCGAGCCGTCGCAGAAGAGCTGGCCGAGGGTCTTTTCGTGGAAGGCGATGCCGTACTGTTTGACCAGTGCGATGAAGTGTTCGGGCGTGTAGCGGGCCAGCGCCGAAAGCGCAAAGCGCGGGTTCTGCGAGATGAAGCGGTCGCGTCCCGCTGCTACGGTGGCGTTGATATTGGTGAAGTTGCAGCGCCCGCCGCCCGAGATGCGGATCTTCTCGCCCGGCGCCCGCGCATGGTCGACCACCAGCACCGAGCGCCCGCGCTTGCCGGCCTCGATGGCCGCCATCATGCCGGCTGCACCGGCGCCCAGAACTATGACATCGAAGGTCCGCATGGTGGCGTCTCTTATAGAGTTCATTGACTCTTTGCCAATCTCGCGTAGAAACGCCGCGATTGCTTCGAGCGACAGGCTTTTCGCTGTGTTCCGCAGTGCCGAAAACAGCCGATCGGTTCCAACCCGGATGACCCGGGCGGACGTGCTCGTGGCCAAAACCACCAAAAAAACCCGCTGAGCCGATCCCCGGGCATCTCCCGCCGGGGAGAGGCCGGACACTACGTGCCGCGGGCTCAGGTTCCCGCGCGGGGGAACGGGTAAAGGGACTGACAAAATGGGTTATCGGGTCGCCGTCGTCGGAGCCACGGGCAATGTGGGCCGCGAAATGCTCAATATCCTCGCCGAACGCAAGTTTCCGGCGAGCGAGGTGATCGCGCTCGCTTCGGCGCGCTCGCAGGGCCAGGAAATCAGCTACGGGGACAAGCGCCTCAAGGTGCAGAACCTCGAACACTTCGACTTCAAGGGCGTCGATTTCGCCTTGATGTCGGCAGGCTCGTCGATCGCCAAGGAATATGGCGAGAAGATCGGCGCCACCGGCTGCATCGTGGTCGATAATTCGAGCTTCTGGCGCTATCACGCCGACGTGCCGCTGATCGTGCCGGAAGTGAATGCGCATGTGCTCGACGAGTACATGGCCCGCAACGACCGCAAGAACATCATCGCCAACCCGAACTGCTCCACCGCGCAGATGGTGGTGGCGCTCAAGCCGCTGCACGATTTCGCCACCATCAAGCGCGTCGTGGTCTCCACCTACCAGTCGGTATCCGGCGCCGGCAAGGAAGCGGTGGACGAGCTCTGGACCCAGACCAAGGGCATCTTCGTCAACGACAAGCCGACCCCGCGCAAGTTCACCAAGCAGATCGCCTTCAACGTCATTCCGCACATCGACGTCTTCATGGAGGACGGCTACACTAAGGAAGAGTGGAAGATGGTGGTCGAGACCAAGAAGATCCTCGATCCCAAGATCAAGGTCACCGCCACCTGCGTGCGCGTGCCGGTGTTCGTGGGCCACTCGGAAGCCATCAACCTCGAATTCGAAAAGCCGATCACCCCGGACGAGGCGCGCGACATCCTGCGCGAGGCCGATGGCGTCTCGGTGATCGACAAGCGCGAAGCGGGTGGCTACGCGACCCCGGTCGAAGCCGCGGGCGAGTACGACACCTATGTGAGCCGCATCCGCGAGGACGTCACCATCGAGAACGGCCTCAACATCTGGGTCGTCTCCGACAATTTGCGCAAGGGCGCCGCGCTCAACACCGTGCAGATCCTCGAAACCCTGGTTGCCCGCAATCTGGTGAAGCAGGCGGCCTGAGGCTGCTTTGCCTCCGCCTACAGGCTAAGCGTGCCCTCTCCCCTCAGGGGAGAGGGCAGGGTGAGAGGTGAGGCGGCACAGATCACGCTCGCTTGGCCGCCTCACTCCTCATTCGGTGCTGCGCGCCACCTTCTCCCCTGAGGGGCGAAAGGACTGAGGGACCGGGAGCCCACACGAATGTCCCCACGCCACATCCTCCTCGCGCTGCTGATCGCCCTGGTGCTGGGGGTGAGCTTCGTGGCCATCCATTACGGCCTCGAAGAGGTGCCGCCCTTGCTGCTGACGGCATTGCGGTACACCTTTGCGGCGATACCGGCCGTGTTTCTGGTCAAGCGTCCCGCCATGGATTGGCGGCTGCTCGTCGCCTATGGCGCCTTCGTGGGTGTCGGGCAGTTCGGGGTGCTGTTCATAGCCATCAAACTGGGCATGCCGGCGGGGCTGAGTTCGCTGGTGGTACAGCTGCAGGTGTTCTTCACCGTGCTCCTGGCCTTCCTGGTTTTCGGCGAGCGGCCAAACCTGCCACAGATCGTCGGGGCCATCATTGCCTTTGCCGGTATCGGCGTCATCGCCCTGGAACGGCTCGATGGTGCCGCCCTGCTGCCATTGCTGCTCACGATCCTCGCGGCCTTGTTCTGGGGCTTCGCCAACACCACCAGCAAGAAGGCCGGCAAGGTCGATATGCTCGGGTTGGTCGTGTGGTCGTCGCTGGTGCCGCCGCTGCCGCTGATGGGACTATCGCTACTGATCGACGGGCCCGACGCGATCGTCGCGTCGCTTTCGCAGTTCAGTTGGCGCGGCATCGGCTCGGTCGCCTTCATGTCCTATGCGGCGACCCTCTTCGGCTTTTCGATGTGGGCCCGCTTGCTCAGCCTCTATCCGGCCAGCCAGGTGGCGCCGTTCGCCCTCTGCATTCCGGTGGCCGGGATTCTCAGCGCCGCGCTGCTCTTGGGCGAGACCATCACCGGCGTCGAGGTCGCCGGCAGCCTGCTGGTCTTTGCCGGACTGGCGACGACGGTTCTCGGACCACGGTTGCTGGCGCGGAGGACCGCATGATCAGTATCCGACCCGCCCAACCTGATGATGCCGACGCCATCGGCCGGCTGTTCGCCGCCTCACGCCGGGTGCTGACGTTCCTCCCAGAGCTGCACACCGTGGAAGAGGATCTCGCCTTTATCCGCGATGTGGTGATGGCGGAGCAGATGGTGACGGTAGCGCTGCGCGACGGCGTCATCGTTGGCTTCGTGGCCGAGACGCCAGGCTGGATCGAGCATTTCTACATGGACCCGGGCCAGCTGCGGTCCGGCATCGGCTCGGTGCTGATGGGCATTTCCAAGGGTCGTAACGATAGCCTCGAACTCTGGTGCTTCCGCGATAACCAGGCCGGCCGCGCCTTTTACGAGAAACATGGTTTCGTCGCCGTGGAGAGCACCGACGGTTCGCGCAACGAACAGAAGGCCCCGGACATCCGCTACCGGTGGGAGCGGGGATGAGCCACACCCACCAGCTGTCATCCCGGGCTTGACCCGGGACATCGAGGTTGGGTTCTACCGCCCTGACTAGGTGGTCCGGGAACTCACTCCGGCCGTTCGAAGTCGCCGTCGCCGTTCATCACCCAGAGTTCGCCGGTGGAGATGTCGAACCAGGCGCCGTGCACCGCCAGCTTGCCCTCGGCCTCGAGCTGCCGGACATAGGGGAAGGTGCGCAGGTTGCTGATGGAGTTGCGGATCGAGAGCCGCTCCAGCATGGTCTGGCGTTCCTTGTTGGTGAGGATCGAATAGGCCGAGACCTCATCAGCCACCGGCGCCAGCATGCTCATCCACTTGCCGATGAAATCGCCCTGGGCGAGCGGCGCACCGGCGGGATCCAGCGCGGCGCGAATGCCGCCGCAGCGGCCGTGGCCCATGATGACGATGTTCTTGACGCCCAGCCCGTTGACCGCGAATTCGATGGCGGCCGAGGTGCCGTGCTGGCCGCCATCCGGCTGGAAGGTGGGCACCAGGTTGGCGACGTTGCGCAGCACGAACAACTCACCCGGGCCGGCATTGAAGATGGTCTCGGGGGCCGCGCGGCTGTCGCAGCAGGCGATGATCATCGTTTCAGGAGTCTGCCCTTCGGCGAGCGCGCGATACCGCTGCTGCTCGTACCGTTCGTCCATGAACGACCTGTAGCCGTCCAACAAAGCTGCTGGAAACCGATGCATGCCGAACCGATTAGCGGTAAGCAGATCAAATTACAACTGCCGTGGATTGCAGGGCAGCTATTGAGGGAAGCATGCTGATTTATCGCTTTTTTAGCGGAGAGGACGACTCCAGCTTTTGCCACAAGGTCACCAAGGCGTTGAGCGAGGGCTGGTCCCTGCACGGCTCGCCCACCTACGCCTTCGACGCCGTCAGCAAGAAAATGCGCTGCGGCCAGGCGGTCACCCGCGTGGCGGCCGACCAACCCTACGATCCGGACAAGAAACTGGTCGACTTCTAGCCCGTTGTTTCGCCAGGGTGCGACCCGCATCCACCGGAGGACGGCATGTCGACCTTTGTCATCGTACACGGCGCCTGGGCCGGTGCCTGGGCGTGGGATCGCGTGGCTCCGCGGCTGCGCGCCAAAGGCCATGACGTCCACGTGCCGACGCTCTCGGGCCTCGGCGAGCGTTCGCATCTCAACACGCTGCCGATCACGCTCGCCACGCATATCGACGACATCGTCAACGAGGCGACGTTCCATGACCTCGCGGACATCGTGCTGGTC
>JAEZKB010000314.1 GCA_023415605.1 Pseudomonadota bacterium | reverse complement strand
TACTACGAACGCCTAGTTGACGATCACTGGAGCGCCGGGTTCAGTACGCGATACCGCGCGCCGGTATCCACTTCGCGTCCAGTAGTCGTCAACAGCGGCTCGCTACCGTCGACGACATCGACACCCGGCCCACCGGAGAACTGCCGTCATGCCTGCGGCGACCACTGCTGTCTCTAGGAGATGCATTCATGAGCGTCCCGTACGTTTTGTTCGTCGCGACGAACGCCGCCGTCATCGGACCCAACAATCGAGCCACCGGCTTCTTTTTCCCGGAGATCGCCCATCCCGTTCAGGAACTCGACAAGAACGGGATCGCCGTCGAGTTCGCCACGCTCCTGGGCGGGAAGCCGCCGGAGGATGGCTTCGACCCGGCCGACACCACGCAGACCTCCTTCAAGGAGACCGCGGCCTACCGTCGACTGTCGCGCAGTCGCAAGCTGTCTGAGGTCGACGTGCTCGACTACGACGCGGTGTTCTTCCCCGGCGGACTGGGCCCGATGGTCGACATCACCGGCAATCCGGACGTGCAGGACACCGTCCGTCGCGCATGGGATGCGGGGCTGATCGTCTCGGCGGTCTGCCACGGACCGTCGGCGTTCCTCGGCGTCACGCTCGACGACGGCTCTCCGCTGGTCCGTGGCCGCAAGCTCACCTCCTTTTCCACCGCCGAAGAGAACGGCTACGCCGATCAGGACGTGCCGTTCGATCTGGAGGCGGCGTTGAAGGAGGAGGGCGCTCTCTACGAGGCGACGGAGCCATGGCACCCCCACCTTGTCGTCGATGGGCGATTGATCACCGGACAGAACCCGCAATCCGGCACGGTGATCGGCCAAGCCCTGGCGGATGCGTTGAAGCGGATCTGATGGAGGCTCCGGCATCGGTTGTGGTGATCGCGCGCTGGCAGACCACCGAAACCCACCTCGACACTGTCCTGAACAGCGTCGCCACATTGGGCAGGCTTTCGGTTGCCGAGCCGGGATGCGTGGGTTATCAAGCCTTTCAGGAATCCGACGACCCGACGTCGCTGGTGTTCATCGAGCACTACCGCGATGAGGATGCGCAACAGGCGCACGCCAACTCACCGCACTACCAGGAGTATGTGGTCGAACGCATTCGCCCGCTGCTCACTGCACGACACGTGGAGATCCTGCGGGTCCGGGAACTGACATAGGAGTACGAGCGAAGATGAAGAACCGATACTGCCGTGCTCTGCTAGCTGTATTCGCCACAACCGCAGTCTCTTTCGTTTTCGGTGCGACGCCGTCGCACGCAGCGCCGCCGAGCGCGGTGACCATTGTCATGGTGCACGGCGCCTGGGCGGACACGTCGAGCTGGGACGGCGAGATCACGGCGCTACAGGCAAAGGGGTTACATGCGCGCGCGATCGCGAATCCGCTGCGGAACCTGAGCACCGATGCGGGCAGCGTTGCGTCCTTTGTACACAGTGTCGACGGACCGGTAGTACTCGTCGGGCACTCCTACGGCGGCTCGGTGATCTCCGAGGCCGCCGCCGGCAGTCCCAACGTCAAGGCGTTGGTCTTCATCGACGGCTACGCGCCTGCACCGGGCGAATCCGCCAGTGATCTCAACGGCGCGGGCTCGGTGTTGAAGACGCATCCGGAGGGCGAGCTCTTCGACACGGTGTCATATCCTGACGCACCGGCCGGCGCGGTGGACCTGCTGCTGAAGCATGACGTGTTCCTGAGCAGTTTCGCCAGTGACCTCCCCGCGGCCGAAGCAAATCGGCTGTGGTCGACTCAACGGGCAACGTCCACCTCGGCTGTGACAACCCCCAACACCGCGGCGGCGTGGCAGACGATCCCGTCGTGGGCGTTCATCAGCACCGGCGATCAGATCATCACGCCGGCGTCCAAGCAGTTCATGGCGCAGCGCGCGAGGGCCATCATCACCACGTTCGATGGCGGCTCCCATCTGAGTTTGATCAGTCATCCCGACGCGGTCGCCGCGGTGATCGAATCCGCGGTGGCGGCAGTCGACAACGGTTAGGTGCACTCTCGGTGTCCCGCGATCGCGCTGGTGACTCCCGGACGGTGTCGTGGCGGCATCTGCGGGTGTAGCTGGTTAATATACGAAACGTCTAGTATCAGTAACCGCGCGGAACACCTGCGGGACTGGTACTGGGTAGACCACAAGTTAGGGCACACTGAGTCGGCTATCCGGCCACCGGCATCGGATACTAGGCGTTCTCAGCGCCCGCGCGAGACACACAGCCACACCGAAGAGCAGACAGACCGAGGAGAGCTCAGTGACGTACGTGATCGCCGAACCCTGCGTCGACATCAAGGACAAGGCCTGTATCGAGGAGTGCCCGGTCGACTGCATCTACGAGGGCGCACGCATGTTGTTCATCCACCCCGACGAGTGCGTCGACTGTGGCGCGTGCGAGCCGGTCTGCCCCGTTGAGGCCATCTATTACGAGGACGACGTCCCGGATCAGTGGTCGGCCTACACCCAGATCAACGCCGACTTCTTCGCCGAGCTAGGTTCGCCCGGCGGTGCCTCGAAGGTCGGCCAGACCGACAACGACCCGCAGGTGGTCAAGGATCTGCCGCCGAAGGAAGAGGACTGACGCCTCCCATCCCGTTGCGCGCGCTGCGCCGTCCGGTTTGATGTCTGATTCCCCGGCTCCGCCTCCTCGCTACGCTCGGCATCGTCGCTCGGCGGCGCTGCCGGTGTTTCCGTGGGACACGCTGGCCGAGGTGACCGCCACCGCGCGGGCTCACCCCGGCGGCATCGTCGATCTGTCGGTCGGTACGCCGGTCGATCCGGTCGCGCCGGTGATCCGGGCGGCCCTCGCCGACGCCAGCGCCTCATCGGGTTATCCGACGACCGCGGGTACGCCCGAGCTGCGGGCTTCGGTGGTCTCGGCGCTGCACCGGCGCTACGGCATCACCGGGCTGGGGCAGCAGGCGGTCCTGCCGGTGATCGGCACCAAGGAGCTCATCGCCTGGCTGCCGACATTGCTGGGGTTGGGCGCCGACGACCTGGTAGTGGTTCCCGAGCTGGCCTATCCGACCTATGACGTGGCCGCCCGGCTGGCCGGCGCCCGGGTGCTCCCGGCCAATTCGGTGACCCAGCTCGGTCCGGAGTCGCCCTCGGTGGTGTTCATCAACTCGCCGAGCAACCCGACGGGCAAGGTGCTGGGCCGCGACCATCTGCGCAAGGTCGTCGACTGG
>JAEZKB010000029.1 GCA_023415605.1 Pseudomonadota bacterium | reverse complement strand
AAGCATTCGCGGAAGCGGCCGGTGGTGCGCGTCGGATTGCCGAAGGCGAGCCAGAAGAGATCGGTGCCGGCATCGGTCAGCGCGCCCTCGATGGTCTCCCACACGCCGTCGGCGATCGACGAGGCCTCGTCGAACAGCGCGAAGGCGCGCCGACCCTTGTTGTGCAGGCCGGCGATCGCCTCGGTGTTGTTCTCCGACCAGGTGATGGCATCGACGCGCCAGGTACGGTCGCGGCCGGGATCCTTGGAATAGAACAGCGAGGTCGCGGTGTAGGTGAACCAGTGCTTGTTGACCGCGAGCGCATGCCACTTGGCGAGCTCCGGCCAGGTCTTGGTGCGCAGCTGGCCCTCGGTGTTGGCGGTGACGATGCCGCGCGTGTCGGGCACCGTGGACAGGGCCCACAGGATGATCCAGGCGACCAGCGCCGACTTGCCGATACCGTGGCCCGAGGCGACGGCCAGCCGCACGGCTTCGGCGGGCACCTTGTCTCGCGCCTGCAGGCTGCGGCCGAGCTTTTCCAGCACGTCGCACTGCCACGGCTCGGGGCCGCTCTCGCCGGCCAGCGCGGTGCCGGGACGGCCCCAGGGAAATGCCTCCTGCACGAAGGCCAGGGGATCGAAGCGATGGAGCCCCAGCCTGTCCGAGAGCCGTGCCGAGGATAGCTCGGCGGGGAACTCAATCACGGTCATGAGGGGCACTCTCATGAGGGGCACCGCCATGAGGGGCACCGTCATGGTCACCCTCACGGTGACGCACGCTTTCGCTGGCGGCCTCGAGCCGCGCGATGTCGTCGATGCCGTCGTCGGCCGTGGCGGTGTTCGGCGCATCGCGCCAGGTCTGGCGGCGCCGGTTGCGCAGCCAGAAGATGCAGGCCTGGGTGTCGGGCGGGAAGTAGACGTTGGTCTCGAAGTCCTTGGGCTCGCCGCGATAGAGCGCGGTGCGCTTGACCGTGCGCTCGAAGCCGGTGGCACGGGCATAGAGGCCGCCCGCGACCTTCGTATCTGCGACCAGGCGGCCGCTCTTAACGGCTGCCTCGAACTCGGGCTGGCCGGCGATCCAGTTATCGATGGTGCGCCGCGTGACGCCGAAGAGCTCGCCGAGCTCCTCGTTGGTGGCGCCGAGCAGGCAGCACTTGCGCGCCTGCTCGCAAAACTCGGGCTTGTAGCCCGAGGGACGTCCGTTCGGGTTCATACGACCAACTATAACTACAGTATCTGAACATTTCAAGAATTTTCTCGGAAGGAGCCTTCTCCTCTGAGTTTTTTCGCACCGTAACGAAGTGCGGGAAAAGCACGTAAACACAACATCAGGTGGTCGCTCTTTCCCAGGCACACATCGACAACCTGGCGATGGCGGCCGATGACGGCAGTGCAGTCATGCCATGGCGCTTGAACAGCTCTATAGAAGTGGCCATTTAAGCTGGATGAAGAAGGCAAGCATCACGGAGGCCAAGAACAATCTCAGCAAGCTGATCGACGGCCTGGCGAGCGGATCGTCCGTGTTGATCGTCGACCGGGGACGCCCCGTCGCCCGTCTCGAGCCGGTCACGTCAGGTGTCGCGCCGGACGGCGAGCGGCTGGCACGGCTGATCCGCGCCGGTATCGTTCGGCCACGCTCGGGCAAGCCGGCCCAGTCGGTGCTTTCCAGCCCGCCCCCTCAGGCAAAGGGGGACTCGTCCGCGCTCGCCGCCCTGCTGGACGAGCGTCGCGAAGGCCAATGAGCACGCCGTGAAATTCTGGGACGCCTCGGCGCTGGTGCCGCTGCTGGTGGCCGAGCCGACCACGCGCGCCTTGCAGGCGCTGGCGGCGCGGGACGCCGACATGCTCGTCTGGTGGGGATCCCCTGTGGAGTGCGTCTCGGCCCTGGCGCGGCTGGAGCGCGACGCTGCGCTCGATGGGAGGCAGGCCAGGGCAGCATATGAGCGGCTGGAGGAGCTGGCCCAGGGCTGGCACGAGATCGGGCCGGGCGAGATCGTACGGGAAACGGCGATGCGCTTTCTTCGCGTGCATCCCCTGCGCGCCGTGGATGCCTTGCAGCTCGCGGCGGCTTTCGTCGCCGCCGAGAATCGTCCATCGGCCATGGAAGTGGTGACTCTGGACGACCGCCTCTCGGAGGCGGCGCGCAAGGAGGGCTTCGTTCTCGCGGCGACGTAATATTCGTCGTCTCAAGTCTGAAACGCCGCCCTGGCCCGATTTAGATCGGCCTATCGAAGGCAAATCGGTAGGGGTCGACGCGGAAGAAAGCGGTGCCCGATGGAAGATGACGGGGTACACGTCGTGGTTTAGTTTTCGGTGACTCTTTAAGTGAAGGGGGCACTAGAAATGCCAATGCTGCTTTGTCGGACCGTTTGGCTCAATCACTACGACAATCGGGCTGGCGATTCTCCGGTCGGCAACCACAGGTGGGTGGCAGGCGGAGGGATTCCCCACGAGATCAAGAACTTCCTGCCTACACGCGACGGCGAATACCTGGGCTTCGTCCAGGTTCGGTACTGGGGGAAGATCAACATCGACCGACTGGGTGCATCGTCAGGCGACGCCGAGTTGCACGGCGTTACCATTGTCTGGTGTGCTCAGCACATCGACGGCAGAGGATTGGTCGTCACCGGCTGGTATCGCAATGCCACCGTCTATCGCGAGAAGCAGCCAACGCCTCCGGGATGGGCTCTGGATGAGGAAGAGTGGCCTTTCCGTATTAAGGGCCGAGTGTCAGACAGCCAGCTTATCGACGCGTCGCTAAGGGATTTCGTGGTTCAACCAAGCGGCACGCCGAAAGATAGACTGGTGTTCGGCATGGCGGATCTCGCATATGTGGAGGATAGTCATCCGGCGCTAGCGGTGCGGCTGCAGGCCTACATTGACGCGCAAACTGAGGCTTCCGTTGTCGTCTCGCGTGGCGGTGCGTTCGGTGGTGGACATACGGATGCGGAGCAAAACGCTCGGGTCGAGAAGGCGGCCGTCGACTTTGTGAAGGCGTATTATAAGCGCGACGGTTGGAACGTCCGCGACGTTTCGGATCACAACTACGGCTGGGATTTAGAATGTAAGCGTCGAGGCCAGTTGCAGTGTGTGGAGGTGAAGGGCAGAACTGCCGCCCGTCCCGCTCCGGTTGCTCTATCGAGCAACGAAAGAAGGCAATTCGAGCGCGCCACCAACGATCATGATTGGGCGAAGCAGTACCGGCTTGCCGTAGTTCATGAGGCCGTCGCATCTCCAGAAATGCGCCTGTACAAGCATGCGCTGCCGTACGGGTGGCGCTGCGAACTGACTTCGCATGGGATCACCACGCAGCCTCTCGGCCTGCTGATCCAACCTAATGCCTAGGCGGCTGACGGCGTGTTCTCCAAAAACTCGCTCATAACGATGCGCACCATCGAAGGCAGGCTCAGCAAGCAAGCAAGCCTACGGGGCGACCACATCGCCGCGTCAGTGGACCTATGCTTGGCAGAGCGCCGATTCGTCCCGTCCCCCTTCGTCAGTAACCCCAGTCCTCGTGCGCCACCGGCATACGGTTGAGCTGCTACCTCAATTGCCGCCAGTTCGGCAAATGCGCGTCCATGAGCGCGACGAACCTGTCGTCATGGCGCCGAGCCTCGAAGTGAATGAGTTCGTGCACGAGGATATACTCGAGGCACTGTCGTGGTTTGCGGGCAAGATCCGTATTCAGCCGTATCGTCCGCCGAGGAGCGTTGCAGCTGCCCCACTTTGTCCGCATGCGTTGGACGTGAATACCGGACAGGCTGACGCCAAGGCGGCCCTGCAACTTGTCGACCAGATCGGCAAGCGCCTCACGCAGCTGCAGGCGGTACCACTCCTCGAATAGCTCGCGTCGCCTTGCCTTTGCGGTGCCCGGGCGGACTTGAAGCACGAGCCGATTGCCGGCTACCGTAATCGCCGGCGGCTCGTCCTTCTCGACCACCTTGAGCAGGTGTCGCCGTCCCCACAGGTAGTGACTCTCGCGTTCAATGTAGTCGCGCCTGGTCTCCCGCTCCTGCCCCCGGAACTTCCGCTGCTGCTCGCGAATCCAGCCGAGGCGCGTGATGGCAAAGGCCCGGATCGTCTCAAGCCCCAGCCGTTGCGGCGCCGAAATCGTAACCCGGCCCGACGGCGGATGGACGCTCAGATGAACGTTCTTGATGTCCTTGCGGGCCACACTGATCGCCAGATCGCCCAGCCTGATCGTGTTTTTCATCAGTATTCGGGTTGATTCCTGATGATTGAGAACATCCGCTCGACCTCGGCCTCGATGCCAAGGATCGCATACAGCTCGACCTTGATTGCGTTCTCGTACCGTCGACGAAGACGGCGTCAGAGTTGTGGGCGTTGATCTGCTCCATGACGCGGCCCGCCACCACCATCAGGTCGGGAAGCCGGAACTTCACGGCAGCAATCGACCGGGCGTCGAGCCCGCGGCGCAAGCGGATGATGGTCTGTGCGCCGCCCAAGCGGGCGATGTCGACGCCCATCACGAGCGACGCACCCAGTCGGGCGGCAGCAACAGTGCCGATAGTGAAAAACTTGACGATGTGAGCCTGCGGCACCTGCCACGGCTTCCATCAAGACCGCTCCAGCGGCTCGGCCCAACTGGGCCGCCTCTTCTCGAAGAAGCTGCGGATGCCCTCCGCGCCTTCGGTCGATCGCCACATTTCGACGACTTTACCGATGGTAAATTCTTCCGGCACGGCAGTGCCATGGCGCTCCGCCTGATGAATCAGGTGCTTGATCGTCTTCAGGGCCTCGGGCCCACAGTTGAGGACATGGCCAATCTCGTCCTCGACCGCTGCATCGAGTCTGTCGGCTGCCACAGCTGCATGCAGCAGGCCGTACGACACCGCCTCTGCCGCAGAAAAGCGCCGCGCGGTCAGGAACAGGCGCCGGGAATTGACCACACCGAGCCGGCGCGTAACGTAGGGCAGCATGATCGCCGGCACCAACCCCAGCCGCGCCTCGGTGATGGCAAATCTCGCCGTCTCGACAGCGATTGCGATGTCGGTGACGGAAATCAGCGAGAAACCACCGGCATAGGCCGCGCCGTTGATGCGGCCGATCAGCGGCTTGGACAACGAATCCAGCGCCTGCAGCAGATCGTAGAAGCAGCGTGCCTCGGCCA
>JAEZKB010000280.1 GCA_023415605.1 Pseudomonadota bacterium | reverse complement strand
GGGCCGAGCAGAGGTAGAGGCGGTCGCCGACTTTGACCGGCGTATTCTGGTTGCCGAAGGGTTCGTCGTCCTCGGGCAGGTCGCCAGTGCGAAACTCCCAGATCTTTTCGAGCTGGACGACATTGTCGCGGGTGATCTGGTCGAGCGGAGAGTAGCGGGCAGCGTGGTGGGTGCCGCCATAGGCCGGCCAGTCAGCGCCCGCTTCGGCCATCAGGTATTCGACCGGCGGCTCTGCAGGGGTCGCGGCGGCAGCAGCCTCGCCGATGCTGGGCGGGGCGACGCGTGGGCCCATGGGACCGGCGGTGCCCGGAGCTGATTGTGCGGTCGGCGCGGCGGGCATGCTTTCCTGCGCCACGAGAGCGGTGCGGTCCATATAGTTGAGGCTGAGCCCGGCCCCCATGAGCACTGCAAAACCGGCGAAGCCGGCAGCTGCGGTACGGCGGTCGAGACGATGGCCAGAGCGGAGGCCGGGGAGGCATAGCAAGAGGCCCACGAGTACAACGAAAGGCGAGAAGATGCGGGGGACTTGCGCCCAGCCGTTGAAACCCGATTCCCATAGTGCCCAGGCAACCGTGATGGCGAAGGTGACCAGGTAGATCCAGATTGCGAGACGAGAGCGGCGGAAGAGGAAGATCGCGGTGACGAGGAGCGCCAGCCCCGCGGGCAGGTAGTACCACGAGCCGCCGAGCACGATGAGGTACGCGCCACCAGCAATCAGGGGCAGCGAGGCAAGCGCCAGCAGCAGCGCAAACAGCATAATCAGCCAGTACCCAACCCCGCGTCCGTCCGCTCGTGGCATTGCCGTGTCCTTCCGTGGAGTTGTGGTATCAACGGGCGAACGTATTCCAGGGCGCCTCGTTCCGCCGGCCGGCTGCGGCGGATGGAAGCGCCTGTCCGAGCGAAGTCGTCGAGTCGGCTGACAGATGCGGTCAGTTGCGCCGAAGGACGGTGATCAAAGTTCGCACGGCCCATCCAAGGAGGAGGCCTGCGCCGCCGCCCATTAGTTTGGCGACCAGGTCGGTCAGGCCGGGATGGCGGTTGATGGCGAGATATTGCGCGGCTTCGAGCCCCAGTGCAGTAGCGGTCAGGGCGATGACGATCAGCAGCGGGCGGCGGGGATAGGCGAGCGCGAGGCAGAGGCCAGCCGCGGCGAAGGCGAGAAAGCGCTCTGCCTGCGGGGAGAGGCCGGAATGCGGACGAAGTCCGAGGGGGACAAGCGTCGCGGCGGCCAGGCCGATCAGCACGAGCCATGCGAGGACGACGGCAACGGTCTGCAGAGAGGGGGCTTTTTGCGGCACCCCTCCCTCTAGCGCATTGTGCCAGTCTGGTGAAGGCTAGCGGCGGGCGACCACCGGCACATAGTCGACGAGATCTTCGCCAGCGCTAACGGTGCGGCCTTCCTCGGCAGACTTGTAGAGCGCCATCAGCATTTCGATGACGGCGACGCCATCGTGGAAGGTTTCCATCGGAGCCTCGCCCTTGCGGAAGGCTTCGACCATATGGCGGTTCTCGTCGGTATAGCCATAGACGCCCGCTTCGTCTTCGAGCACGGGCATGAGACCGGTCTCGGCGTTCTGTTTCTCGACGAGGTCTTCGCCCTCGCCACCGTCGACGGCGCGGGAGATGAAGATTTTCAGCGGCGTCGAGAGGGAGGAGAATTCGAGGGCATACTCCGGGCCGAGCAGTTCGAGCTGGATGCGGAGTCCGGCACCGACATAGGCCCATGAAGTGGTAGCCTCGACAATGACCTCGTTGCCGGCCTCGTCCTCAAAGGTCAGCATGCCGCGGGCGAAGTCTTCCGACGGGCGCTTGGTGTAGTCGACAGCGCTACCCATCCGCCTGGACAGATCCGCGGCATATTTCGGCTGCGCCCATTTGAGCACGGCCACGGCGCCAGTGGCGGATTTGAACCTTAGCGACGAGCGCGGCGCGCCTGGCTCAGTGAGCATGAAGCGACCGACTTCGATGGAGTGGCACATCATGTCGAGCAGCACGCCGCCGCCCTGTTCCTGACCTTGCCAGAACCATGGCTCGTGCGGACCTGAATGCTCTTCGGCTGCGCGCGCGAGGTAAGGGCGGCCGGTGCCAGGGACGGCGCGGCGCCAGATGATTTCCTTGCCGCGCAGCACGGCGGTCGAGAACAACTGGTTTTCGAGATAGCCGTGGTTCAGGCCGGCATCCTCGACAAGGCGCAGCATTTCCCGCGCTTCCTTGAGGGTGCGAGCGAGGGGCTTCTCGCATGCGACGGCGAAGACTTTCGATCGGCCGGATTTCACCGCATCGGCGATGATCCGCATGGTGGCCAGGCGGGTCGGGTTGGGCGAGAGAATCCAGAGCGCATCGACATCGTCTGCAGCCAGCAAGGCTTCGAGACTGTCGTATGCGCGGCAGGTGCCGAGATCGAGTTCGGCTACGGCATCGGCGAATTTCTGGCGCTTGGCGGGGGTGGGCGAATAGACGCCGGTGACCTCGACATTGCGGACACCCAGCAGCGACTTCAAATGGAAGTGGGAGATGAAGCCCGAGCCGACAAAGCCGATACGGAGGGTCTTGCGGGGAGTGAAGGTCATGAGGTTGTCCGTCCCTTTTTCTTGATTGGTTGTGGTGCGCGAGCCGTGCTGCCGCGCACGACGAGATCGACGCCGGCGGTGACGCGCGGCTCGGTGAGCGGTTCGCCCGAGAGCAGGTCCACCAGCATCTGCATGGCCTTGCGTCCGATCTCGCGGCGAGGCTGACGCACGGTAGTCAACGGCGGATCGCTGGACAGGGCGTAGTCCATGTCGTCGAAACCTGCGACGGAGATGTGGGCCGGAACCTTGAGGCCCCGTCCGCGCAGGGCGTTGATGGCGCCGACGGCCATTTCATCGTTGCTGCAGAAGACGGCGGTGAAGTCGACACCCTCGGCGAGCAGCGCTTCGATGGCCTGCTGGCCGGAGCCGAAATGGAAATCGCCGATGCGGGTCAGCGCGGGGACGATGTCGAGACCGGCTCCGCGCAGCGCATCGAGATAGCCTTCGTGACGGCCTGCCGACATGGTGAGGCGCATCGGACCAGTAATGTGGACGATGCGGCGGTGTCCCAGCGAAATGAGATGCTCGACCATCACCTTGGCGGCGGCGCGGTTGTCGATGGCCACGAAAGGCAGGGCGCTGCCTTCGATCAGTTCAAGGGCAATCACCGTCTTGGGCAGCGAGGCCTCCGGGATCGAATCGGGCAGCCAGCCGGTCATCAGGATGACGCCGTCGGCCTGGCGGGCGCGGCCCATCTCTACATAGCGGGCGACGCGGGCGTCGTCGTACTGTGCATCGCCCATCAGCACGCGATAGCCGTTGGCGAAGGCCACTTCCTCGATGCCGCGGTAGATGTCGAGATAGAACGGGTTGGTGATGTCGCGCACCAGCAGCACGACATTGCCGGTAGCGCGGCGGCGGAAATCTACCGCCTGGCGATTGGGGACGAAGCCGGTGGCGCGCACGGCTTCGAGCACCTTGTTGCGGGTGGCCTCGGTCACCTTGTCGGGGCGCGCAAGCGTGCGCGATACCGTGGCGATGGAGACGCCCGCAAGCTCTGCCACCCGCCTGATCGTCGGAGGGGACATGGCTAGACCCTGAGCTGCTTGGTCCGGCCGTAAAGCAACATCAGGAGCAGCAAGACGCCGCCGAAGATGAGCTGCCGGCCCCAGAACTCGAGCTGCAACGTGGTGAGCACACTCTGCAGCAAAGTGAGGGCGATGGCGCCGAGCATGGCGCCGAAGTAGTTGCCCGAGCCCCCGGCCAGCGAGATACCGCCGATCACCACGGCGATGACCGAGGGCAACACGTATTGGTCGCCGACCGAGACGAAGCTGTTGCCGGTATAGCCAATGACTACCACGCCGGTGAGGCCGGCGATGAGGCCGGAAAGTCCATAGAGCAGAGTGCGGATGAAGCGTGTCGGAAGGCCGGTGAGGATCGCGGCGCGCTCGTTCGAGCCCATAGCGTAGATGGCGTAGCCCAACTGTGTGCGGCGCAGCAGGAACCACATGGCGACGCCGAGCAGGGCCCAGACCCAGAGGATGCCGGGGAGGCCGAGGATCAGCGGGCGATTGACAAAGCCCATCAGGGCGGGCGCCGCATTACCCGAGGGAATGCCGCGTGAGAGAACGATGAGCCCGCCCTGAACCACACCGGTCATGCCCAGGGTCATTACCAGCGGCGGGATGCGCAATAGGGTGACGCCGAGGCCGTTGACGATGCCGATGATAAAGGTGACGCCGCCGGCAACGACGAGCGCTTGCAGGATGTTGCCGTCCTGCCCGGACATGGCATTGCCGGCGAGGACGGCGCCCAGCGAGATGAGCGCGCCGACCGAGAGGTCGATGCCTTCGCGGCCGCCGATCACCACCAAAGCCTGCCCGGCGGCGACGATGCCCAGGATACCCGAGACAACGAGCAGGCGAACAATCTGGTCGCCGCGGGCGAAGCCGGGCGAGATCGCTTCGCCGGCAAAGAGCAGCACGAAGATCGAAAGGGTCGCGAGGACCATGGGGTCGGTGAGGATGGTCTTGATGCGGGTCATGACGCTCACCTTCGGGCCACGAGTATGCCGCCGGCGAGGGCGAGCAGGGTAATGAGGCCCTGGATCAGGGTCTGGTAATCGAAAGGCAGGCCGGCAAAGAAGATCACCTGGCCGATCATGCCCAGCACCAGAGCCCCGAGAATGGAGCCGAAGGCGCTGCCGGAGCCACCGGCCAGTGCCGTACCGCCAAGCACTACGGCGGAAATAGAGGAAAGTGCCAGCATCCGGCCCATCAGCGGATCCCCGCTGGCGGTCTCGCCGGTGAGGCAGAGGCTGGCGAAGGCGGCAAACAGCCCGCAGAGCACATAGGCCTGGATGCGGATCTGGCCGACCTTGAGGCCGGTCTGGAAGGCGGCCGCGCGCTGGCCGCCGACGGCGGAGAGATGCTTGAAGAAGGGTCGGCGGACAATAACGATGGTAATGAGCAGCGCCGCCGCGAAGACCCAATAGACGAAGGGTATGCCGAGCAGGCCGCCGCCATAGGTGCGCCAGTATTCGGATGGCACGGGCAGGCCGGCGGTGGGCAGCACGAAGAGCGCGAGGCCGCCGAAGATGATGCCGGTGGCGAAGGTGGTGACGATGGCCTGAAAGCGGAGCAGTGCGATGAGCACGCCGTTGAGGAGGCCGCAAGCAATGCCGACCAGGATGCCTGCGGCGAGTCCGCCGATTACGCCGACGGGTCCGCCGCCGAGTGCAGCGATGGTGGTGACGGTGACGACGTTGACCAGCGCCACGATGGAGCCGACCGAAAGGTCGATGTCGCCGCCGAGGACGACATAGGTCTGGCCGATGGCGACCAGCACGACGGGCAGGAACAGGGTCAGGTTGGACTTCAGCGAACCGGGGCTGACGAGGTTGGGTTGCAGGATCCAGTTAACAACAAAGAGCGCGATGAGGGCGCCGAGCGTCACCAGCCAGATGCGGTCGCGGAAGAGATTGAGGACGGCGGTCATGCAACCTCTCCATAGGCCGCGTTGGTGAGGTGGAAGCTGGTCAGGGTGTCACCGCTGAGTTCGCCGGAGATGGCGCCAGAGTTGAAGACGAGGATGCGGTCGCAGAGTGAGAGCAGTTCTGCGTCTTCGGAGGCGTAGAAGATGATGCTGGTGCCCTTTTCGGCGAGATCGCGCACGAGGGCGAAGAAGTCTGCCTTGGCGGCGAGGTCGATGCCCTTGGTGGGGTCGTCGAGCAGCAACACCGGTGCATTGGTAGCGAGCCAGCGGGCGATGAAGACCTTCTGCTGGTTGCCGCCAGAGAGCGAGCCGATCGGGGCGTCCATGCCGGAGTATTTGGTGTTGAGCGAGGCGGCGGCTTCCTCGAAGCGGGCCTTCAAGTTGCGCGGCCAGATCAGCGCCATCTTCTCGCGCACGAAAGTCGCGGCGGCGATGTTCTCGAAGATGGAGCGGCCATGTAGCGCCGCGTCGCGGCCGCGGTCGCCGGAGACGTAGGCGAGGCCAGAGCGAATGGCCTCGGCGGGCGACTTGATGGTCAGCGGCTTGCCATCGATTTGCACACTGCCGGCTGAGAAGGGCAGGGCGCCGAAGAGACCCTGCAGCAGCGCCGACTGACCCTGGCCCTGTAGGCCACCGAGGCCGAGGATTTCGCCCGGCTGCAGGGTCAGTGAGACATTGGCGAGACGGCGGCTGGTGGCGTTCTTCACCATCAGGCGTGGTGTCGAACTCGCGGGGCGGGCGGGCCGCTCGACGCGGTCGTGGATGGTGACTTCGCCCACCATGGCGTGGACGACGGTATCGCGGTCCGTCTCTTTGGCGGCGTAGCTCAAAACGAAAGCTCCGTTGCGCATCACGGTGATGCGGTCGGCGATCTCGAAGATCTCGTCCATGCGGTGCGAGATGAAGATGGTGGAAACGCCCTCAGCCTGCAGCTCACGCAGAATGTCGAAGAACAGAGCCACCTGGCGGCGATCGAGCGCGGCAGTCGCCTCATCGAAGATGATAAGCTTTGGCTTGCGGGCCAACACCTTGAGGATCTCGACGAGCTGGCGCTGGTCGGGCGAAAGGCGCGACACAAGTGCGTCGGGCGTGAACCCGGCCCCGGCGACCGTGGCGAAACGGGCGATCAGCGCCTCGGTGTCGGTGCGGGCCCGGTTACTGTCGATGAAGCCTGCGCCGCCGGTGCGTTCGCGGCCGAGGAAGATGTTGTCGGCGATGGAGAGCTGCGGGATCAGCGACAGCTCCTGGTAGAAGAGGGCGATGCCGAGAGCCTCGGCTTCACGCGGCGAGCGCAGCACGGCTTCGACGCCGTTCAAGCGGAGTGTGCCGCTGTCGCGCGAAACGGTGCCGGCGACGATCTTGCAGAGGGTGGACTTGCCGCTGCCGTTGGCTCCGAGCAAGGCGTGAATTTCGCCCGGCATCACCGTCAGGGCGCCGTCCGAAAGCGCCACGACGGCGCCGAAGCGCTTCTGGATGCCGATGGCTTCGAGCACGGGTGTCATGGGTGTCCGCTCGGGGTTTTACTGGCGCAGCATCTTGCCCGGCTGCCGGGATAAGGCAATCGGTCGGCGCCGGCAGCACACAGCCGGCCGCGAGGGAAGAGGCAGCGAGAATCGGAGGAAAAGGGATCGGACGCGTAGCATCCGATCCCGAGAAACGGCTTACTTGAAGAAGCGAGCCTTGGCGTCGTCGGCCGAGAGTTCCTGGGTCACCGACCAGTGGCCCGGCTTGCCATCGGCAGCGGCCACGGCATCGGCCAGGTTGTCGTTGCTGATGAACGGGATGTCGAGGAACAGGGCGTTGCCATAGACACCGCCGAAAATGCCGTCCTTGAACTCGTTGCCCTGCAGGCGGAGCACGGCGACGTTGAGGGCCGAAGCCATCACGCCGGGCGGGTTCACCGAGGCGGCCGAGTTGTACTTGCCAGCGCTCCAGAGATCGAGGAAGTCCTTGCGGACTTCGCCGGTGGCGGCGATCGAACCGGTCTTGCCGGCCGCTTCAATAGCACGCCAGGCGCCGGCGGCCATGCCGTCCTGCACGTAGACGCCGTTCAGGTCCGGATAGGTGGCGAGCAGGTTCTGCATGGTCTGCTGACCCTGGGCCTGGTCCCAGTTGGCGTTGGCGGCGTTGACGATCTTGATGTCCGGGTGAGCGGCCAGGGCCTCGTTGCAGCCTGTAGCGCGCATTTCGTTGGCCGGATGGCCGGCGACGCCGTTGATGGTCACGACATTGCCCTTGCCGCCGAGGGTTTCGGCGAGCCAGGCGCAGCCCTTGCGACCGTAGTCGGTCTGGTCGATGCCGACATAGATGGCGTCGGGCGAGGACACCTCGGCGTCGGTGGCGATCACCAGGATGCCGGCTTCCTTGGCCTGAGCGAAGACCGGGTCGAAGGCGGTCGGGCTGTTGGGGTTGATGATGATGGCGTTGACGCCTTCATTGATCATGTTGCGGACGGCGCCGATCTGGCCCTGCACGTCCACGTCCGAGCTCTGGATCACGAGCTCGATATCGACGCCCTTGTCCTTCCAGGCGGCAGCGGCGGCCTGAGCTTCCTCGATCATCTGAGTGCGCCACTCGGAGCCGACCCAGCCGTTGGAGAGACCGATCTTGTAGCTTTCCTGCGCGAACGCGGTGCCGGACATGAACGCGACGGCGACCGTCGCGAGCGCGAGAACTTTCTTCATGGATACCTCCCGAATGCCCGGGCATTGACCCGAGCTTCTTCCGTCTCCCCGAGGGGGCGGACGTGGCACGAATTTGTAACCGGTTACATCGTCGAGTCAAGTAACCGGTTACATTTCTCAAGGATGTGGCCGCCGGGGAGTGATGCAAGAGGTAGTCGCTGTATTGGCAAAGGTGCGCTGCAATGAAGTTCGCGGCTGCGCGCGACCGGCGGGAAAGGGGGCTGACCCCGTGTTCATCATCGGTTCAGTCGAAATGTTGCCTCCATCAGGTCTCCCAGCGAAGAAAAGCCACAAAGGCGTGTGGCGATAGGGTGCTAGGGGCATTGAGGGTAGGGATTATGCAGAGGCTGGTTCAGTCCGTCTGGGTGCTCGTGAGCGCCCTTTTTCTCGTGTTCGGCATGTCGGCGGCTTACGCCCAGGACAGGAAGGTGGAGCTCCTCAAAGGAGTAGACCTGCCGGGCTTCGATTATTCGGTGGTCAAGGGTGTCGACCTAGAGCAATGCCAGCAGGCCTGTACCGACGACCGGATTTGCCGTGCCTTCACCTTCAATGAAAAGGCGGGCTGGTGCTTCCTCAAGGGCGGCTCCAAGGATGAAGCGCCGTTCAAGGGCGCGACGTCCGGCAAGATCACGCTGGTGCCGGCCGCGGAAGTGACCGCAGCCGTGCGTCAGGGGGAAATCCCGTTCCCAGCGCAGGACCTCGTTGACAGCGCCAAGTATTTTGCTTCGACCCTGCCGACCACCGACGCACCGCCCAAGGACGTGCCCTATCTCGACCTCGTCGGCTCGGGTGATGCTGCCACGGAGCAGGGGAATCCGGCCGCCGCCATCGTCTCCTACCGCCAGGCTCTGGCGGTCAATGCCAATGATCCGGAACTCTGGCTCAAACTCGCGCATGCGGTGATGGAGCGCGCCGAGACGACCAGCAACAGTTCAGAAGGCTATGACTTCGCCGTCACCGGCACCTATGCCGCTATCAATGCGCTGCTGCAGACAACGGTGCTCGCCGAGCGCGCCGAAGCGCTTGGCCTCCTTGCCCGAGCGCTCGAACGCCGCGAGATGTGGCGCGAGTCGATCGCGACCTATCGCGCCTCCGTTGCGCTGGTCGACAATGCCGATCTCGTCGCCCGCCTCGACAAGGCGGTAGCCGAGCACGGCTTCCGCGTCACTGACAACCAGGTCGACAGCGAATCGGCCAGCCCGCGCATCTGCGCGGTGTTCTCCGATCCGCTGCCGGCGCAGGACCTCAGCCAGTATGTCGTGGTGGCGGACAACCCGCAGGTGGCCGTTGAAACCGAATCCAGCCAGATCTGCCTCACCGGCCTCGACTTCGGTAGCCGCTACAATATCAAGCTGCGCGCCGGCCTGCCCTCTGCCAATGGCGAAGAGCTGCGCGCCGATGTCGAGCTCAATGTCTATGTGCCCGACCGATCGCCCTTCGTTGGCTTCGCGAACAATGCCTATGTGATGCCCGCCGGCCTCGGCGGCGGCCTGCCGATCACCTCGGTAAATGCCGATGTGGCCGATGTGGTGATCTACCGAGTTGGCGATCGTTCGATAGCCACTGCCGTTCGCAATGGCCTCTTCCAACGCACGCTCGACGGCTATTCGGCCGAAGACGTCGCCAACACGTCTGGGGAGAAGGTCTGGGAGGGCGAGCTCGCGCTCGGCCTCGCCGAGCCCAACCAGATGGTTACAACGGCCGTGCCGGTGAGCGATGTGCTGACCGACACCCAGCCGGGCGCCTACGTGATCACCGCGAAGGTCAAGAACTCTAAGGACGAATATTGGCGGGACATGGCCACGCAGTGGTTCATCGTCACCGACCTGGGCATCACCACGGTCGGCGGTGAGGACGGCGTGCATGCCTTCGTGCGCACGCTGAGCGATGCGTCGCCGGTGGCGAACGCAAAGGTGAAGCTCGTTGCCGTCAACAACGAAATCCTCGGTGAAAGCACGACCGACGAGACCGGCCGCGCCGACTTTCCGGCGGGCCTTGCCCGTGGCGAAGGTGGCCGTGCGCCGCAGCTCATCACGGTGGAGACGGCGGCGGGCGACTACGCTTTCCTCGACGTCAACAAGCCGGCCTTCGACCTCACCGACCGCGGCGTCGAAGGGCGTCCGACGCCGGGCCCGCTGGATGTGTTCGCAACGACGGAGCGGGGCGTCTACCGCCCAGGCGAGTTCGTCTACTTCACGGCACTCGTCCGCGACCTCAAGGCGCAGTCCGTCACCGGCCTGCCGCTCACCATTACGGTCGAGCGTCCCGACGGCGTCGTCGCCGAGACCGAAGTCATCAACGACGGCGGCGAGGGCGGCTATGTCGCCGAGATTCCACTCGTGGCCGACGCGATGCGCGGTTCTTGGCAGATCCGGCTCTTTGCCGATCCCAAGGGCGAAGCGCTCTCGAGCACCAGCTTCCTCGTCGAAGACTTCGAACCCGAGCGTCTGGCTTTCGACATCAGTGCGCCCGATGGTCCGATCACCCCCGGCGAGGTGACCAATATCGATGTAGCGGCCAAGTATCTTTACGGCGCCACCGCGCCGGGGCTCGCCATCGAGGCCGAAGCGCTGATCCGTCCGATCAACGCCATGGCGGCGTTTCCGGGCTACAGTTTCGGGCGCCACGATGACACGACCGAGAGCCAGTATGAGGATCTCGGCGTCGTGGCCACGACCGACGACGACGGCAATGCCGTGGCCGAGATCGTGCTGCCCGAACCGGAATCGACCACCAAGCCGCTGGAAGCCCGCATCAATCTCAAGCTCGTCGACACCAATGGCCGCACCATCCAGCGCAGTGCAGTCCGTCCGGTGGTTGCCGATGGCGACCGCGTCGGCATTAAGCCGCGCTTCGACGATGGCGCCAGCCTGGGCGAAGGCCGCGAGGCCGCGTTCGACGTGATCACCGTGTCGCCGGCAGGCGAGACCGTGGCCACCGCGGGGCTCACCTGGCGCCTGTCGCGTGTGGAGACCAACTACCAGTGGTACCGCGACAGCGGCACGTGGAAGTGGGAGGCGATCACCACAACCCGCCAGGTGGCGGATGGCACGGTCGACACCACGGCGTCGGGTCCGGTCTCGGTTTCGGCGCCGGTGGACTGGGGCCGCTACCTCTTCGAGATCGAAAGCTCGGGAGAGGACGCGACCTCGACCAGCTATGACTTCTACGCCGGCTACTACTATCCGGAAGCCGGGTCGGATACGCCCGACACGCTGCAGGTCGCGCTCGACAAAGAGGCCTATCGCGCTGGCGAGACGGCGGTGCTCAAGCTCGATCCGCAGTTCGCAGGCACTGCGTTGGTGATGGTGGTCGATGACCGCATCATCGACATCAAGTCGGTAGAGGTGCCTGCTGAAGGTGCATCGGTGGACCTGCCGGTGACCGAGGCCTGGGGTCCGGGCGCCTATGTGACGGCCATTCTCTACCGGCCGTCCGACGCCACCGAGAAGCGGATGCCGGCACGTGCGCTTGGCCTCTCTTACGCCGACGTCGATCCGGGTGACATGAAGCTCGACGTGAGCCTCGACGTCGCCAAGGAGCAGAAGCCGCGTCAGGAGTTCACGGCGACGGTAAAGCTCGGCAATGTCGCTGCCGGCGAGACGGCCTATGTGGTCGTCGCTGCCGTCGATTTCGGCATTCTCAACCTCACCAACTTCCAGACGCCGGATCCTGACGGCTGGTACTTCGGGCAGCGCCAGTTGGGCATGGAGTTCCGTGACCTCTATGGCCAGCTGATCGACCCGACCCAGGGTCTCGCCGGGGCGCTGCGCGTCGGCGGTGACGGTGATGGTGGCCGCTTCGGCACGCCGCCGCCGACCACCGTGCTGGTTGCCCAGCATTCGGGCATCGTGGAAGTGGCTGCCGACGGCACCGCGACCGTGACCTTCGACATGCCAGACTGGAACGGCACGGTTCGGCTGATGGCCATGGCCTGGTCGAAGAGCGCCGTGGGCCATGCCGAAGCCGACGTGATCGTCCGCGATCCGGTGGTGGTCAATATCAGCCCGCCGCGGTTCCTCCGCGTCGGAGACGAGTCCCGCATGCTGGTCGAGATCAACAACATCTCGGGCACGGCGGGCGATTACAAGGTCGAGCTGGTGACGGGCGAGGGTTTCTCGACCACGGCGGCCGAAACCACGGTCAACCTGCCGGTGGGCGACCGCGCGTCGCTCGACCTCGACATCAGGGCCGAGCGGCTGGGCGACCATACGCTCAAACTCCTGATCACCGGTCCGGGCGGCTACCAGCTCATCAAGGAGCAGATGCTCGGCGTGCGGCCGACTTCGGGACCGCAGACCACCAGTTCGCTGGTCACCATCGCGCCGGGTGAAACCGTCTCGATCGACCGGAGCTATGTCGCCGACCTGATCCCGACCTCGGGGGCACTGACGGCGGCAATCGGTCCGATCGCCCGCCTCGACGTGCCGGCGCTGCTGATCTCGCTCGACCGCTATCCCTATGGATGTGCCGAGCAGGTTTCGAGCCGCGCCTTCCCGCTGCTCTACCTCAACGAGGTGGCGCAGATGATCGGGCTGGGCGATGACGCCAAGCTCGACCAGACGATCAAGGATGCCGTCGCCAACCTGCTGTCCAAGCAGGCGTCGAACGGCAGCTTCGGCCTCTGGGGCCCGTTCAGTTACACCGACATGTGGCTCGACTCCTATGTCACGGACTTCCTGCTCCGTGCCGAGGCAGAGGGCTATGACGTGCCGGACGTGGCGTTGAGCCGGGCGTTGGACAATCTGGGTAACCAGGTCAGCTACGCCTCGGACTTCTCCAACGGCGGCCAGGATATTGCGTACGCGCTTTACGACCTGGCACGCGCCGGTCGGGCCGCCATCGGCGATCTGCGCTACTATCTCGAGGCTCGCCTCGATGCCTTCGCCACGCCGCTCGCCAAGGCTCAGCTCGGTGCCGCGCTCGCTCTTTATGGCGATCGCACCCGTGCGGCCGAAGCGTTCCAGGCGGCGGTCGAAAGCCTCAAGGTGCCGGAAGACCGCTACGCCTACCGAGGCGACTATGGCAGCCGGCTGCGCGATACTGCGGCCGTGCTGGCGCTCGCCGCGGAGTTCGAGCCGTCGGGCGTCGATCTCGCGGGGCTCACCGCCGACCTTGCCCGTCTGCGTGACGGCGCCCGCTGGACCTCAACCCAGGAGGACGCGTGGACGCTGGTCGCCGCCGCTGCCCTCGGCCGCCAGTCGGCCGATGGCTCGGTGACGATCGATGGCGAAGCGCTGACCGGCGCCGTCTACCGCCGCTACGACGATACGCACTTCACCGATGTCGGTGCCGTCGAGATCGTCAACAACGGCAACAAGCCGACCGAAGCCAAGATCACGGTGACGGGCATTCCGATGACTCCGCCTGCGGCGTCGAACGAAGGGTTTGCCATCCAGCGTGACTACTACACGCCGACTGGCGAGCCGATCACGCTCGAGGACGTCAAGCAGAACGACCGCTTCGTGGTCAAGATCACGGTCACCCCGACGCAGCTCGGTTCGGGCCAGTATGTGGTGGCCGACCCGCTGCCGGCCGGCTTCGAGATCGAAAACCCGAACCTGCTCGCAGGCTCCGGCGTGGCCGATCTCTCGTGGCTGACCGTCGACGAGCCGGCGCATTTCGAGGCGCGGACCGACCAGTATGTGGCGGCCTTCCGCTTCACCTCGAGCACGGCGAGCGTCACGACAGCATACCTGGCTCGCGCGGTTACTCCGGGCACGTTCGTGCTGCCGGGCGCCACGGTCGAGGACATGTATCGACCTGAACTGCGCGGCAATACCGATGCGGGTCAGATCGAGGTCTCGGCAGTCGGCCCGTGAGCAAGCCAACCAAAACCCGGCGCGCGCCCCGCGCGCCGGGTCTCTTCACCGCAGCGCTGATCGTTCTCGGCTTCGTCGGGTTCATCGCCACGCAGTACGGCCTCGCCGTGTTGCGCGATGTGCGCGGCACGTTGCCGGCGGTCCCGGACGTGGCGACGCTGCCGGTTTCGACCGAGGTGGTGGACAATCAGGGGCGGCTGCTGCGGCCGTTCACCACCGATGGCGGACGCTGGCGCCTGCCGGTGGAGATCAGCCAGGTCGACCGGCGCTTCATCGACATGCTGATCGCCTATGAGGATCAGCATTTTGCCGAGCATGGCGGCATCGACTGGTCGGGCATGCTGCGTGCAGCCACGCAATATGTGGCGGCTGGCGGGCACATCGTTTCGGGCGGCTCGACCCTCACCATGCAAGTGGCGCGGCTCGTCGAGCAGCAGCCGACACGGAACATGAACGCCAAGCTGCGCCAGATGGTGCATGCCGACTGGCTGGAGCAAAACCTCAGCAAGGACGAAATCCTCACGCTCTACCTGACGCTCGCCCCCTATGGCGGCAACATCGAGGGCGTTCGCGCGGCCTCGCTCGCCTATTTCGGCAAGGAGCCGACGCGCCTCACCACGGCCGAGGCCGCGCTCCTAGTTGCACTGCCGCAATCGCCCGAAGCGCGACGGCCGGACCGCGATTCGAAGGCCGCGTTGGCCAGCCGCAACAAGGTGCTCGACCGGGTCGCCAATGCCGGGCTGATTTCGACTGAGGAGGCGGAGGCGGCGAAGAGCGAGCCAATCCCGACCGCGCGGCGCGAGTTCCCGATGCTGGCCGCGCATCTGGCGGAGGAGGCGGTGAAGGCGCAACCCAGCGCGCGCCACATTCGCCTTACCATCGACAAGCGGCTGCAGCAGGCGCTGGAGACGCTGGGAGCGGCGCGGGCAGCGGAACTCGGCCCGAAGCTTTCCGTCGCCATCGTGGTCGCCGACCAGAAGACGGGGAACATTCTCGGCTCGGTGGGTTCGGCCGGTCTTTTCCAGACCGAGAGCGACGGCTTCGTCGACATGACAACGGCGGTGCGCTCGCCAGGCTCGACGCTGAAGCCGCTGATCTATGGGCTCGGGTTTGAACTAGGGCTCGCGCATCCGGAAAGTCTCATCGAAGACCGGCTGACGGCCTTCAACGGCTATGTGCCGGTCAACTTCGACAATTTCACCCGCGGCACGGTGACCATCCGGCAGGCCCTGACCGAGTCGCTCAACATTCCGGCAGTGGTGGTGCTCGATGCAGTGGGCACTGCGCGCCTGGTCTCGCGTATCCGCCGCGCTCACGCCAATCCGCTGCTGCCGTACGATACCGCGCCGAGCCTCGCGATCGGCCTGGGCGGCGTGGGCGTCACGCTGCGCGACCTGGTTTCCATTTACACTTCCATCGCGCGCGGCGGCTCGCCGGTCTACCTCAAGGACGGCGTGCGCGCCGTACCGCCGGAGGATGTCGAGACCGCGCCGGTGCTCGATCCGCTGGCGGCCTGGTATGTGACCGACATTCTCCGCGATGTGCCGCCGCCCACCACCGGTACTGTCGGCCGCATCGCGTTCAAGACCGGCACATCATATGGCTATCGCGATGCCTGGGCGATTGGCTATGACGGCAAGACAGTGATCGGCGTGTGGGTCGGGCGGCCCGACAATGTGCCGGTTCCGGGCATTACCGGGTTCAAGGCAGCGGCACCGATCCTCTTTGAGGCGTTCGATCGCATGGGCCAGGCAGTCGCGCCTTTCCCGAAGGCGCCGAGGGGCGCGATCGTGGCGCTGAACTCGGACCTCCCGTCGCCGCTGCGCCGTTTCCGCCACCCCGACGAGCAGAAGGTAAAGCGCGATCCGGCGCCGGAGATCTCCTTCCCCGCGGACGGCACCGAGGTCGATCTGGGCATAGCGGCGGGGTCGGAGTCGCCGCTGATCATGAAGATCCGAAACGGCAAACCGCCTTTCACCTTTTTTGCCAATGGAGCACCGATCGGGCGCACGGCGTTCGCGCGGCAGAATGCTTGGAAGCCGGACGGCCCCGGCTATGTCGAGCTATCCGTGGTGGATGCACGTGGGCGCTCGGACAAGGTCAAGGTGTTCCTCGAATGAGCCGCTAGCGCCAGGCGTCGAGGATTTCCTCGGTGGTTGCCGTTTCCATCTGCATGCCGAAGCGGCTTTCGTAGATGCGCATCATGGCGTCGTGTGTTTCGTCGGCGGAACTGCAGAGCGCGTCGGTCGCGAGGATGACGCGATAGCCCAGATCGATGGCGCCGATCATCGTCGCCATGACGCAAACCTCGGTCTCGCCGCCGGTAATCACGAGCGTATCGATGCCGGACTGGCGCAGGCGTGGATGCAGATCCGTCACCGGCCAGGGGCTGTAGTGTCGCTTGTCGATGATCCAGGCGGGCGGGGCGAAGCGCTGCAGGTCCGGCATGAGATCAATCATGCCATCGGGCAGCGCGTTGAGGGTCATGCTCGGCCACCGCTCGTAGTAGCGGCGCCACGTGCCGTGACCATCATCCGCATCGCGCAACGGGATGAAGCGGGTGAAAGCTGTATGCTCGGTGTGGCGCTCGGTGATGGCGACGACTTGGGGTGTGACCCGGTCCATCCAGGGCGTGTGCCACTCCGTCTCTTCGGCGAAGAGCCGCTGCATATCGACGCAAAGATGCACGGTGGTATCGCCCAAAGGGCCGAATTTCAGGGTCACGGATATGCTCCTCGCGGACAACAACTACGGTGCGGCGCTTGGGTTTCGGGCGGCCGCCACGCAACTGTGAGCAACGACGAGCGGTTCGGGATGCTAGCGTTTCGAGACGAGGAGGATCGCGGATGAAATATGCTCTTGCCTTCGCCCTGGGACTGCTCCCTGGTGCTGCGCTGGCTCAGCCCGTTACGCTGACCGCACAACTGGTGGCAGATGGCTTCGAACTGCCGGTGTTCGCGACGTCGACAGGGGACGACCGGCTGTTCGTGGTCGAGCAGACCGGACGCATCCTGGTGCTCCGAGACGGCGCCGTGCAGCCGGAGCCGTTCCTCGACCTGCGGGGGCAGGTGAGCGGCGGCAACGAGCAGGGATTGCTCGGATTGGCGTTCCATCCGGACTTTGCGGGCAACGGGCGCTTTTTCATCAACTACACCGACACGAATGGCGACACGCAGGTGGTCGGCTACACGGCAAGCGGCGACACAGCCGACCCCGCTTCGGCAACGGTGTTGTTCTCGGTCGACCAGCCCCGGGCCAACCACAATGGCGGCTGGCTGGGCTTCGGACCGGATGGACTGCTCTATATCGGCATGGGCGATGGCGGTGGGGCCGGCGACCGCGACGGCAACGGGCAGAACCCCGAAACGCTGCTCGGCAAAATGCTGCGCATCGACGTCAATACCGATGCCGCGCAGCCGGAAATCTTCGCGTCGGGCCTCCGCAATCCGTGGCGGCCGGCGTTCGATGGCAATGACCTCTATATCGCCGATGTGGGGCAGAATGCGTGGGAAGAGATCTCGGTGATTCCGGCGACGACGCCCGGCGCCAATCTGGGCTGGAACGTGATGGAGGGTCCGGCCTGCTATGGGGCGGAGAGCTGCGACACTTCCGCCTTCGTGGCGCCAATGCACAGCTATTCACATGCCGAGACCGGCGGCTGCTCGATCACCGGCGGCTATGTCTATCGCGGTGCCGTAATTCCAGAAATTGCGGGACACTATTTCTTTGCCGACTTCTGCAGCGGGCGCCTGGAAAGCTTCCGCTATGCCGATGGGGCGGCGACAGAACTCACCGACTGGACGGAGCAGCTTGGCGGCAATGGGCCGATCACCTCGTTCGGCCTCGATAGCGCCGGCGAGCTCTACTACACAACCATCGAGGGCGGCCTCTTCCGCATCACGCGCGCCCAGTGATAGGTTCCCCGGCAACAACAAGACGACCGGCGGGAGGCCGAAATCGCATGGGGAGGGGTGTCGCCATTCTTGGCATTTTCGTCGCCGATCTAGCCTTCCGGGCTGGCCGCATGCCGGCGATCGGGGAGACCATCGCCGGCTCCGGCTTCAAGATGGGGCCAGGTGGCAAAGGGTCGAACCAGGCGGTCGCCGCGGCGCGGGCCGGTGCGAAGGTGTCTTTCATCTCCAAGCTCGGCAAGGACGACTTCGGCGCAGTGGCGCTCAGCACGTGGCAGCGCGAGGGCATCGTGCCCCATGTGCAGCAGCTCGCAGACCAGCCGACCGGCGCGGCCTTCATCTATGTGAACGACCGGACCGGTGAGAACGCCATCATCGTGGTGCCTGGCGCGGCGGTATCGATCACGCCGGCCGATGTCGATGCGGCCGGCGAGGCAATCCGGTCAGCAGCGGTGTTCGTGACGCAGCTGGAGCAGCCGGTGGATGCGGCGATGCGCGGCCTCGAGATCGCCAAGGCCGCCGGCGTCACGACCATCTTCAACCCCGCGCCGGCCGAGCCGGTGCCTGATGCCATCTATCCGCTCTGCGACTATGTCACGCCCAACGAGAGCGAGGCATCGCTGCTGACCGGGGTGGCGGTGCGGGGACTCGAGGAGGCGCGGAAGGCCGGCGATGTGTTTCTTGGAAAGGGCGTCGGCACGGCGCTGATCACGCTGGGCGAGAACGGCGCACTGCTGCACAGCCGCGAGAGGTCGGTGCATGTCCCCGCATTCCGGGCCGGTGCCGTGGTGGAGACGGCAGGCGCCGGCGATGCCTTCAACGGCGGTTTCGCGGCCTCACTGGCGCGAGGCGAAAGCCCGGAAGAAGCGGCCCGCTTCGCCTCCGCACTGGCTCGTATCTCCGTGACTCCTGTCA